>DATBDZ010000424.1:0-3344 GCA_036276235.1 Humisphaera sp.
CATGCTGAGGTACTCCGAAGCATCTGGCCGGATTGCGCGAGCAGGCCAGATGCTTCGGAGTACCTCAGCATGGCAATTACTCTGTCCCGGGCGACAGAAAATGAGCGGGTTGTCATTTGTATTCCCACGAACCAGGAGCGCGGCAAGCCATGGCCAAGATTCTCATAGCTGACGACCAGGAAATGATGCGCGACTCCCTGGCCGCCACCCTGGCGCGCGAGGGGCATGAAGTCATCGCGGCCGGCGATGGGCAGGCGGCGTTGCAGCGCCTCAGCGGCTCCGGCCGCATTGATCTGCTCATCAGCGATCTGAAGATGCCCAAGATGACCGGCATCGAATTGCTCGCCGAGGCCAAAAAGCTGCGGCCGGAAATGCCGGTCGTTTTGATGACGGCCTTCGCCACCGTCGCAACCGCTGTCGAGGCGATGAAGCTGGGGGCTTATGACTACATTCAGAAGCCGTTTGACGGGGATGAGATCCGCATTCTGGTCGATCGCACACTGGAGCACGCGCGATTGATTCGCGAGAACCAGGCGCTGCGAACGATGACCGAGCAATCGACGCCGCGCCCGCTGGTTGGCAGCTCAGATGCGATGGGCGATGTCCGCAAGAAGATCGAGCTGGTCGCCAAGAGCAGCGCGACGGTGCTCATTCGCGGAGAGAGCGGCACGGGTAAGGAAGTCGTCGCCCGCGCGATTCATCAGGCTTCGCCAAGGCGCGAGCGGCCATTCCTGGCCGTCAACTGCGCGGCACTTTCCGAGAATCTTCTCGAATCAGAATTGTTCGGCCACGAGAAAGGCGCCTTCACAGGCGCGGATCGACTTCGCCGCGGACGCTTTGAGCTTGCCGACGGCGGCTCCCTCCTCCTCGATGAGATCAGCGAAATCCCGCCGACTTTGCAGGCGAAGTTGCTGCGCGTGTTGCAGGAAAGCACGTTCGAGCGCGTCGGCAGCAGCATGAGCCAGCAGATCGACGTGCGCGTCATCGCCACCAGCAATCGCGATCTGGAACAGTGCGTTCAAGAAGGAAAGTTCCGCGAAGATTTGTTCTATCGGCTGAATGTCGTTCCGATCGATCTGCCCCCGCTTCGGCAGCGGCTTGAAGATGTGCCAGAGCTTTGCCGGCATTTTCTCCATCAAGTTGCGCGGCGTGAGAACAACGCATTCCGCCATCTCGAATCCGAAGCGTTGCGCCTCTTCCAGCGCTATCCCTGGCCTGGAAATGTGCGCGAATTGCAGAACATTGTTGAGCGGGCGACAGTGCTGGAAGCCGAGCCCGGCGTCATCCGCGCCGTGACAATCGAGCCGTGGCTGCGGACGGTGCCGCAGTCATCAGCCGTCAATGATCTGGCAGGGAAGCCGTTAGCCGACATCGAAAAGCAAGTCATCCTCTCCACCCTGGAACGATTCAAAGGCCATCGCGTGAAGACCGCCGGCGCACTGGGCATCGGCGTGCGCACGCTGGGCATGAAGCTCAAGCGGTGGAAGGACGATGGAGTGCTGATCGAAGCATGATCGCGGCAACAATTGCGCGTTGCGGCAGAAATTGCCGGCGCGCATGTTTGAGCGGCTGATAATGTGCGCCGCGTAGTGCGGACACAGGTGACCGGACCGTGGCACGGGTTTTGATTTGTGCGAGGAGCCGCGGACCTCGGACACCGCCGCAGAGAACCGTCATGCTGAGGTACTCCGAAGCATCTGGCCGGCTCGCGTGAGTGGGCCAGATGCTTCGGAGTACCTCAGCATGACAGTAGCCGGGAATGAGGAATGGTTTAGTACAGGAGCAGGCCAATGTTCGAGCGTTTGCTGAACCAGACCAATGCGCCGGTGCTTGAGCGGATGCTCAAGTTCACCGCCGCCCGCCAGAAGTTGCTGGCGGAGAACGTGGTGAACGTCAGCACGCCCGGCTATCGGCAGAAGGATCTATCGCTGGAAAAATTTCAGGGAATGCTGCGCGAGCGGGTCGAACAGCGCGATCATAATGGGCTTGGCTCAACAAGCTTCGACGACCTCGAAGCCCAGTTGGAAAACCCGCAGCGCGGAATGCTCTTCCACGACGGCGCCAACCGCTCGATGGAACAGCTAATGACCGACCAGGCCAAAAACGCCCTGATGCACAACTTTGTCATCGAGCTGCTGCGAAAGCAATTTCAGACAATGGAAATGGCGCTGAAGGATAGGCCGGTATAGTGAGTTGTTGGTTGTGGGGTGTGGGTTGTTGGTCGTGGGTCGTAACCACCAACAACCCACAACCCACAACCCACAACCTGCAAGGACACAATGTTCGACGTTTTAGACATGGGCGCGAGCGGGTTGACGGCACAGAGAACCCGGCTCGACACGATTGCCGAGAATCTGGCCAACGTCTACACGACGCATAATGCCAAGGGCGAGAAGGAGCCGTTTCGGCGGCGGTTTGTGGTGCTTGGCCCCGGCCGCGCGGGTGACCCGCAAAAGTCGGGCGTGCATGTGCAGAAGATTGGGCTTGATCCTTCGCCGCCGATCCCCAAGTACGAGCCGGGAAATCCTGATGCCGATGCCAATGGGTTCGTGAACTATCCGAACATCGACATGAGCATCGAATACATCAACGCGCTGGAAGCCTCGCGAGCCTATGAAGCGAACGTCACGATGATGGAAGTCAGCAAATCGATGATCAACTCAAGCCTGCGGCTCATTGCCTGAACCTCATGATCGACGGCATCAACAATCTCGCCTCCGGCGCCGGCATCGGCGGCAGCCCCGCATCCAAGCCCGCCGCTCCCACCACCGGAGGCACCAATTTTTCCGACATGCTTTCCAAGAGCATCGATGAAGTTTCCCGCCTGCAGCAGGATGCGAGCCAGGCGGTGGACAACATCACGACAGGAAAGAGCGAAGACGTGGACGGCGTCATGACCGCCGTCGAGAAATCAGATCTGGCTTTCAAAACTTTGCTGGCGATTCGGGCGAAGTTGATGGACGCCTACGAGGAGATCAAGGGAATGCCGATCTGACATCGGCTGCGGATAGTGCCCGCGCGACGGCGGCGTACCATCCGTAGATCGCGCTCTGTCCGCCGTCGATTTTGCGCGAAAGAATTAGATTTTTTTCTGTTTACTGTCGCGCGTTTTGTGGCTAACTTGCAATTCGTCGGGCAGGATGCCCGTTGTCAATTCCCGAACCGTGTTCTCAGCCAAGGAGGGCTGATTCATGGACCTCTTCAAAGCCCAACTCGATCGTATTCAGCGTCAGCTCGGCGGTTTGAGCGCGAGCCAGAAGATGCTCACGGCAAGCCTCGTCGCGATCATGATCATGACGCTGGTCTGGTGGGGGCGCTACGCCGGCGAACCGGAAACCGAGCCG
>DATBDZ010000425.1:0-7262 GCA_036276235.1 Humisphaera sp.
CGTGATTGGGCTGCTGAGCCAGAACCTGCTCATACGCAACTTGAGCCTCGCGCATGCGCCCCGCGCGATAATGAGCGAAGGCAATGTCGTAAGCTTGCTGAGGCGTGAGCGGGAGCATGCGGTCTTAGGAGATTGTAGCGAAGAACGACCGTTGCAGCGCTGTTGGAGGGGGGCAACTGTCTGAAGACGATCATTTGGAACAAGAGCTGGTCCGCCTGGTTTACTGAGCGATGGGTGTAGTAAGCGCGTGATTACGATAAATCCGCAGAATGCGGGATTTTCGACGAAGCACGACGCGCTATCTTTACCCGCGCTCAGTAGCCGGCCTGCTTGCAGGGCGCGTCTAGCGGCGCGGTTCTGGTGTAACGATATTGCGCGAAAATCGACGTCAACCGGACGCGCCCTGCAAGCAGGGCGGCTAAACTTTTCGATTGGAAATCGCTTGGTTTGGTTAGAAGTCTCCGCCGCTTCCACCGCCGGAGTCGCCACCGCCTCCGCCGCCGAAATCTCCTCCTCCACCGCCGGAGTCAGCGCTGCCGCCACCACCACCAAAATCTCCACCGCTGCCGCCACCACCGGGGTCGGAGCTACCGAAGTCGCCGCCGGAGCTGGAGTAACTGGTGTCGCTGTCATTCATGCCGGGCTGATCGCCCGCCGGGGGCGGGGCATATCCGCCGCTCGCGGTGCCGCCCTGGTTTGGGTGAGAGAAGCGATCGTATCCCCAGGCGCCCAGCGCGCCGCCTAAAAGGCCGCCGAGCAAGCCGCGGCCAAATCCGCCGCCGCCACCTTGGGGGTATCCGCCCTGCGGGTATCCGCCGCCCATGTAGCCCGGGGGGTATCCACCGGGCGGGGGAGCGTTATATCCGCCGCCGCCGCTGTAGCCGCGGTTGCGTTTAAATAATCCGGCCAGAAGCATGAAGACGATGATCGCTCCAATGACCAGGCAAACCAGCCCGCCGATCGGCATTCCATGGCTGCCGCCGTTGCTGCGAGGAGCAGTCGGCACGTTTCCCACCGGAGCATTGCCCGGCTGCGCGGCAGAATTGTTTGCCGCATTGCTCGTGCGCGCCTGACCGATGTTCTGGACCATCCGTGCATCGATCGTCCGCAGGGCATCCAGAATCCCCGCATCGTAGTTCTTGTCCTTGAAGGCATTCACCAGCAGGTTGCGAACATCGTCCCGATCGCGCGTGGTAAAAGCGCGCTGCGACGTCTGGTTTCCCACGGCAAGTTCCACGTGGCCGGGGTCCATGCAGATGAGGATCACGATGCCCGTCACCGCATTCTCGCGACCGATTTTCTGCGCCCATTGGGCAAAGAATTGAGCTCGATTTTCGGCCGAGTATTGCGATTTCTGATCATCAGGAATCGACGAAAACGTCTCGACGCGCACATCATGCTTTTCTTGCGTCTTGATCTGCTGGATGATGTCGTTGGCCGTGGTGATCGTCGGCGGCTTAAAGATATTGGCATGGTCGGCCACGCCGCCCGCCGCCAGGGCAGCGCGCGGTCCCGCGACAAACGCCGCCAGCAGTAACATCCCCGAGATGATCGAATGCGTTCGCGTCATAGTTGCAAGCTCCTTCAACTGGATCGACGGATCAGCTCTGCTTTGCTTGCTGACCCTGCTGATTTTCCCACATCCGCTGCAAGACAAACTGCAATCCCTGCACCAGTCCCTGATCAAAACGATGTTCCTTGAAATGCTCGAGCATCAGATCGCGCAGCTTATCGCGATCGGCGGTTGTGAATTGATGCTGTAGGGTCTGATTGCCAACGGAAATCTCCAGCCGTCCCATCTGCTTGACGACCAGGACCAATATGCCATTGAGCTGTCGTTGAATGGCGAGCTCCGCCGCCCAGTCCGCAAAAAATTGATCGCGCGGCTTGGTTTGAAAATCGGCGGCCTTGTCCATTGGAATGGTCAGATAGGCCAGAACGAGCACATCCTTGTGATGCCGCTCGCTGATTTGATCGATCAATCGGGCCGCGCGATCGACCGCTTCGGCACTGAACACATGCGCCGGATCAATGACTTTCGCCGATGGCCTGGTCGTGATGGGTTGCGCAGTTGCGACGCCGACGCAGAGCGGCATCAACAGCAGGGCGATCCAGGTAGATTTCCCCATGCACCCAAGCGTAGGCCACACGCAGGATTATGACTATTCTAATTTTGGGGAATTTTTCGAGGCCGGATCCTCCGACGATAATCGTCTTCTTCGTCGCACGGCAGCTCCGCAAAGACCTGCCACGAGCCCGACTGTGACGGGATCGAACGCTCCGCCATAGTGCGGCAAGCCATTTGGATTTGCGCTGGTAAGCGATTGCATCGACGGCGTGGCGGGGGAGGGGCTCGGCCCGGCGTGGGTTGTGACCGCCGGGCCGAGTGAAGGATCCCCCCGACCGTTTGGGGCCTTATCTCTCAACTGCCGCAGTTGCAAATCAACTTTGGTCTGGGCATCGCGGTCGCTGGTCAGGCGAACTGCATTGTGCTGGTCGATCTTCCACTTCGTGTACTCCGCGTCGTTGGCCAGAACGATGAACGAGGTGTATTCGGTGGCGATCGAATACTGCTGGCCAAGGCGAATGATCTGATCGATGTCGGCCGCGCTGGCGCCTCGGCCATTGAGCAGCCGATCGATCCGCCTCAATGCCCACATCCGCTGGATTTGCGGATTCTCAGCATCGCTCTGTGGAAAGTTGACCTGGAAGGTTTGGGCAAATGGCTCGCCCCCGACGATCCCTTTGAGCTTTACGTTTGCGACGCCGCCTTCGCGATAGCGGCCGAAGATGCGGGCCGGCGTTCCATCAAACAGATTTCCGAGCACGGCTGGCTCGACATCGCGCACGGAGACGCCGTCGATCTCGACGCTGGCGTTGCTGATGGTTGGCCGATGCAGCTTGCGGTGCAGAGCGGCGGCTTGGCGCTGGAAATCGCCGTCGGCGGAAATGAACGCCGCGAGGCCGCCGGTTTCATCCGCCATTCGCTGCAACAGGGCGCGATCGACATCATTGCCGATTCCCACACAGAGTATGCGGCTTTGCTTTGGGCGAGACGCGATCAGCCGCATCAGGCTTGCCAGGCGGCTCTGTTCACTGAGCCCATCGCTAATCAGCACGATGTTGAGCGCGCGGCTATCCTTCGCATATCGATAAGCCGCCGACAGCGCCGCGTTGAAATCCGTTCCGCCGCGCGCCTGGCGGCTGGCCAGAAACTTTGCCCCGTCGCTTCGATGCGCCGCATCGGCCGCCACCAGCGAGCCAAATGCCGTCGTCTGTCGATTGTTGAACGCGATGACATCAAAACGATCATCGTCGGCCAGCGCATCCACGAGTGCCGCGAGCGTCTGGCGAGATTGATCGAGCTTCTCTTCATCGCGCATGCTTGCCGAGACATCCAGCAGGAAAACATAATCCGCCGATGAATTCCGTTCTTTAAGATCGTCCCCCGCTCGCAGCGACAGCGAGAAATACCCGTCGGCGTCTGCCTCTTTGTTAGCAATCAGGCTCGCGCCGGTCGGCGCTCGGCTGCCGCGGGTTGCAATCACCACATCGCGATTCAGCGAAGCACCAAGTGCCCGCAGCGAAGCGCGGCTATAGTTGTCCGAATAGCGCGTCACCTGTAGATCCGCCCCATGGCTGGGGCTTTTCATTTCCGCGATCGGCTCCGCCGACTTCACATCAATCGTCAGCGAAAACAGCCCGGAAACGCGGCTATTGACCACCTGCCGCGCGTTGCTCGCCAGCGGGTAGACATACGTCATCCAATCGTCGTCGCTTTCCAGCTCCTGATAGTAGGTGATCTGGATTTTCTGGACTGCGAGCGGCTTGATTGGAAAGACGCGCAGATCAAACGTACGGTAGTCCGATTGCTCGAGCAGTCCCGGATCCTGCTTCTGAGATTTGTAAGTGTTATAAATCTCCCGGGCCGCCTGCTTCTCCAGAACTTCGCCGATCATTTCCTGTCCGTCGATCCACATGCTGAACCCCGCCACCGAAGCTCGCGCCGGCACGGGAAAACTGTAGAGTCCTTCGACAACGCGATTCTCCTGATTGCGAAACACCTGCGTGACCTGCGTTACGGCGATGCCATTGTTCACCGTGACATGAACGGTATGTTCCTCAATGCTCAAAAGCCCGCCATCGTCCGCGATAAGCAATCCGGCCGCGTGCGCAGGCGTCGCAAGGAAAAACGCGATGAAAAATGCGATCGCGATCAATCCGGTTACAGCGATGGAAGATCTACGTGTCATGAGTCACCTCGAACCGGGGTGAGAAACATCAGCGATGAAAAAACAGATGAAACAGGGGACGAGATAAAAAAGGGGACGGACCTCTTTTTAAAATATGTGCGTCCCCTTTTTCATCGCTGTGCGTCAAACGCGGCTTCTTCCGCGGCGCGGCGTTTGCCCTCGGCGATAAACTGATCCGCCAACTTGTCGATCGATTGATCGTGGGTCTGTTGTCCGACGCGATCTTCATCCCCTTCAACGCCCACGGCACTCGCGTAGCGCGTGTCGGTGGTCTGCGCGCCGAGACTCAGGACGACTGTCCCAGCTCGCACGTCGATCATCGAAGCCGATGCCCGGGCATCTGCCACGATCTCGCGGCTGGGGATCACGAACGCGCCGATGATCGTGAGATCCAGTGCCGACACCGGCGTGACGCGCGTGCGCGTCTCGACCTGTGCGCCGCAGATCACCAGATAATCCGCCCCTTGGTCTCGCGCCATCGCCACCAGGCGCGGCAAGGGATCTCGGTCGCCGGTGTTTCGATCCGTGCCCGGCGGTCCAAAATCGGCCGGCAGCGCGCCGACGTGCCGAAATAGTTCCGGCGCCTTGCGAAGCTTTTCCAGCAAGCGCGGGGAAGGCGTCGTCTGCCCGATCTCCGCCACCGCCAGGCTTGCTGGGAATTCGATTGTGCGCGGCACATGAACAACCGCCGGCTGGCGGTACATCGACGAGACGTAGTGCGAGTATTCGTCTCCCTGGCCCGAATGTTTGACCGTCGCCGGCCCAGTACATCCCACCAGCAAAAGCGCTACGGACACCACGCTCAAAAACATGCAACCGCGCGACCACGCGGCTCGACAACCCGATCCCATGAAACCTCCCGGATTTGACAGCGTGCCTTCAGCAGGAGATGTGCCATCACCACCAATAATCTCCTAAGCCATGATTTTTCAACGTCTTGCATGCAGTCCGCGGAATCCAAGCATGGTGCCAGATGCTGATCAATCTGGCGAAAGATGCCGACCCTCCTTACATTGGCTGCATGCTCTTTTCATCGTCGGCGGAATCGGACTTCGCGGCCGCAGTCTCGGGGTTGGCCTACTGCAACCCATTTCTCCCCGACCGCATCGCCTGCGAGCGAGCCGCGCTGAAAGATGAATTTGTCAACATCGATACGGTCTGGAGCGTCGGCAAAGATCGCGAAGGCAACCCGCCCAATGTCCGCAAGATTCAGGAAAAGGTGGAAGCGCTTGCGACCGACGTCCGAAAGCGGCTGGAGAACGGCCCCGCCTCGCAAAAGGAGATGCGGCTCTACGAAGATCTCATCGGTTACCTGCTCTACTACCGCGCGCAAAAGCCGCTGGAAGGCGTAGTGAGCGGCTCCATCGCGCGGCCGCAGCAGCAGATCGCCGGCATTTATGATAAGTTCAAGGAGGAGGCCACCCATTTCCTGCACATTCCCGCCGTGCGGGTTTCGCCGGCGGAGGAAATTCCGCAGCTCTTTGCTGTCTTCTTTCAGATTCGCCGGGCGTTTCATCACATCTTCAACAACATTGTCGGCAGCTCAATGTCCGCGGCCAAGCTGCGAGCCGCCATCTGGCAATCGATCTTTACCCACGACATCGCCCGCTATCGGCGGCTCTTGTTCCGCAAGATGGCTGATCTCACGACGCTAATCACCGGCCCTTCGGGCACCGGCAAGGAATTGGTCGCCCGCGCTGTCGCACTGTCGCAGTACATTCCCTTCGATGCCAAGTCGCGCAGCTTTTCGCACGATTTTTCCGAATTGTTTCATCCGCTGAATCTGTCGGCGATGTCGCCGACGCTGATCGAATCGGAATTGTTTGGCCATCGGCGTGGCGCGTTCACCGGCGCGCTGGAAGACCGCACCGGCTGGCTGGAAACCTGCCAACCGCCCGGCACCGTCTTCCTCGACGAGATCGGCGAGCTGGATAGCGCGATCCAGGTCAAGCTCCTGCGCGTCCTGCAATCGCGCCAGTTCCAGCGGCTGGGCGACAACCATACCCGCCATTTCCAGGGGAAAATCATCGCCGCCACCAATCGCGACCTGGCAAAGGAAATGGCCGAAGGACGTTTTCGTGGCGACTTCTATTATCGCATTTGCTCCGACATCATCGTCACCCCCGGCCTGCGCGAGCAGTTACAGGAATCGCCCGGCGATCTGAAGGAAATGGTCCTCTTCATCGCCCAGCGCATTACCGCGGATGAAGCCGAGGACTTAGCCGACGAAGTGACGACGTGGATCGGCAGGAATCTGGGCCGCGACTACCCCTGGCCCGGCAACTTCCGCGAGCTGGAGCAATGCGTGCGTAACGTTTTGATCCGCCACGAATATCGCCCGCAGGCAGCATTTCCCGTTGACGCCGGCCAAAAGCTGGTGGAAGACTTGAACGCCGGATTGTTGACCGCCGATCAATTGCTGCGCCGGTATTGCACGCTGGTCTATTCACGGACGCGAAACCTCGAAGAAACGGCCCGGAGGTTGGGGCTGGATCGGAGGACGGTGAAGAGCAAGGTGGAGCCGGAGGTCCTTGGGATTGCGCGAACAACGGCGGATCCAGAGCTGCATTGAGTCTCGCCTTACGACGTTGTGAGAGTCACCCTTCGTTGCGCCAAGAAGCCAAGACGCCATGACGCCCAGAAGACCCAAGTGAGTTCTTGCTCAGAACCCTCTCCCCTGTACTCAGGGGAGAGGGCAGGGTGAGGGGACAGTGTGTTGCAATACGGCGCGGTTCGCAAATCGACGCGTTCGTCCCCTCACCCCGGCCCTCTCCCCTGAGTACAGGGGAGAGGGAGAATGGGCGGTTAGCGTTCGTACACGCCTCATGTGCCCTGCTGCCAAGTCATCGTTCAAATGACGTTGCTCAGGATTTGTTCATGCTCCGGATAACGGCTTCAACGAGCTTCCCGCCGCGCCCGAGCAAATCATCACCAAAAACAATCAACCCTCGATGCGGCACCGCACACGGACGGACGCGACGCAGATGCTCGACACAGTATCGCTCGTGT
>DATBDZ010000426.1:0-9431 GCA_036276235.1 Humisphaera sp.
TGGGACACTTCGGACGGGTTCTTCTCTCCCAATTCAGAATTCAAGACAACCGTCATGCTGAGGTACTCCGAAGCATCTGCGTGCTCGCGCGAATCGGCCAGATGCTTCGGAGTACCTCAGCATGACGGTGGTCGAGCCAGATCGGAAATCCAATTTCCTGACAGATGACCTTACTCCGCTGCCGGCCCCAGCGCTTGCACATGCTCCACTTCCGCCGGCGGCGACGCGGCTCCCTGCCATCGGAACGCGATCACCTGGAATTTGAACTCGCGGCCCGGCAGGCCCAGGCCGCTCAGATTTGTTTCCGTGATCGTGCAACTGGTCGCGTTGGGCGGCAGCTGCGCAGGGATCAGCACGTCGCCGTCGGCGGTGGTGACGCTGACGGAGTAGCCGTCTTCATTGGAGGAGTTGTCGTCCCAAGTGAGATGGAACAAACCGCCTGCCAGTGGCGTGACGACCAGATTCGTCGGCGCATTTGGCGCGACCGCGTTTTGGCCGGTGGCGATGTAGGCGCTGTCGCCGCCGTTGCTTAGGGCTTTGACGCGATAGTAGAGATTGGCCGTTTCAAGCAATCCGGTCTGCACGTAGCTGGTTACATCCGCGCTCACCGTCGCGACGACGGTGTTGTAAGTAATGCCATCGGTTGACGATTCGATTTGATAGCCGGTTTCGTCGCCGACGTCGGCCCAGTTGATCGTCATCTCTCCAGCGCCGCTGGGGGTGACGCTTACTTCCGCCGGCGCGCCAAAGCCGTTGGTGACGTGCGCCCATTGCGATGATCCGAGCGCATCAATGTCGCCGCTGGGGACGAGATAGAACCAATAGTTCGCGCCGCTGGTGAGCGGCGTGCCATCGGCGAAATGCGTCACCTGATAGCTCGTTGCCGACGGATCAATGGAATCATCGACGAGCGTCGCATCGAAATCATCGCCGGCGGCATAAAGCTGCAAGCTGTTGGCCAGCGTCGAGACATTCGTCCACGAGAGATTCATTGTGCCGGTGGTCGTGACGATCGCCTGCAGATTGATCGGGTTCGCCAGATACGCCGTCGCGGAAACAACGCCCGACGTTGCGCCGTCGCCGGTAGCGGTGAAGGTTTGCACGCGATAGTAGTAGAGGCCTTCGACAACGGAGGGGTCGTCGTAAGTGGCCCACGTCGCGGGCACATCTTCGATGGTGGTGAAATCCACGCCATTTCGCGAGCGCTGGATGTGGAACCCGACGGCGTCCGATGCCGCGTTGCTCCAGGAGACGCTCAGCCACAGCGGATTGTCCCAGCTCACTTGGGCGGCGACGTTCGTCGGCGCGGCTCCGGGCGTGCCCGGGAGCGTGTCCACTTCCGCGACCGCCCCCGCCGATTCGCTGGCGTCATTCGCCGCCGTTACCTTCAGCCAATAGTGCGTCGAAGGCAGCAAATCGGGAAGATTGAGCGCGCTGGCCTGCTGAAACGTCGGCGAATAGAGGTTGTAGGTGATGCCGTCGGTGGAGAGATAGACGTTGTAATGCGTCGCCGCGCCGGAGTTGGGTTCCCAGGTGAGCAGCGCCGCCGTCGAGGAGACTGCGGTGGCAACGACATTCTCCGGCGCGATCAACCCCGTCGAGCCGGTGGCGTGATTCGAGTCGGCGGAGGGATCGCCGTCGCCATTCACGGCAATGATTCGATATTCGTAAGCCGTGTTGGGCGAAAGCAGATTGCCATCGGCATCGAGCGTGACGATATCGCTGATCTGATCAGCTCCGAGCGTATCGAGCGTTTGAAATGCGCTGCTTGTCCCCGCGAGGCGCTCTTGAACGAGCAGGCTGGTGGCCAACCCGGAAACCGGCGACCAGATCAGCTCAAACATCGAAGAGCCTTCGCCGAATATTTGCAGGCCCGAAGGCGCCGCCGGCGCGGTGTGGACCAGCAGCGGCGAAGTCGCCGGCCCGTCGCCGTCCGCATTGAACGGCACGACGCGGTAATACCACGTGTTGTCCACCCCCGCGCTTGCATCATCGAACTGCATCGTCGAGGCGTCCGTCAAACCCGTCGAAGCAAAGCCGACGCCATCCCGCGAAATCTCGACGCGGAAACCGCCGACGCCGACGGATGAATCCTGCCAGCTTAGATGGACCGAGCCATCGGTATCTTTGGTCGCTTGCAGGTTGGTTGGCGCGTTGAGCGTGGTGGTGACGGTGTTGCTGCTGATCCAATGCGAGCTGCTGGTCAGATCGATCGCCTTCACGCGATAAACGTAGCTTTGCCCGTCGCCGGCGGTTGTATCGGAGTAGGCGGTCACGTTCGCGTTGACCTGCCCGAGCGAAGCGAAGTTTGCGCCGCCGTCAGCGGAACGCTCGATCACGAAACCTGTTTCGATCGTGCTGTTGTCGGTCCACAGCAGATTGATCTGTGAGTTGGAGATGACCGTGGCGGCCAGATTCGTCGGATCATTCAGCGCAGAGCCGATCGAGGAATTCGAGCCGCCGCCGGTGAAGAGCGCTGAGAAGCTGTTGGTGAGCGGATCGCGCGCGACGGAAACATTGCTTCCCGCGCCCAGCGAAACGGTGGACCAACCGCCGCCGTTACCGGTGGCGAGGTTGATGGTGCCGCCGGTGCGATCGAAGTAGGCGACTTGCGGAGCCCCGCTGATCGGATCAAACGTGAGTGTCGATTGCGCGCCGATGTTGCCGGTCGCGATGTTTTGCGTGCTCCAGGTTCCCGAGCCCGAGAAGCTGGTGAGATTCAGGCTGCCCGCCGCCGGATCGTAAAAGCTGACGGCAGGCGCGCCGCCGGCTGTGAACGCCAGCGAAAGATCGGTCGTCCACCCCTTGGTCTTGTTCATCGTATCCAGCGTGAGCCGCTGGCCCGATTGCGTGGCGTAGCGCACCTGCCGCTTGGTCGTCTCATCGTAAGCGATCGCCCACGACCCATCCGCCGGATTGATCGCGATGCTGCTGAACTGGCCGGCGGTGCCCTTGCGATCGATGGCGGTCTTGAGCCAATGCACCCCATCAAATTGCGCCAGCTTCAGATCGCCGCCACTGGCGCTGTAGTAGCTGATAAGCGGATGATCCGAGAGATCAAACGCCAGCGAAGGATTTTGGCCCACGCTGCCGGTGCTGTCGACGCGGGTGATGTCCCACATGCCGCCGTTGAAGTGCGCATATTTGAGGTCGGCTTTCTTGGCATCATAGTAAGCGATGCCGGCATGACCCGAGGAATCGACCGCGATCGCCAGCGAGCTGCCGACCTGCGGACCGGGATCGATGGTGATCGTCGCCGACCATGCACCACCGGCATCGCGCTCGGCATAGTTGAGCGTCCGCGCGGCGGTATCGTAATACGCCATGTGCAGCGTCCCCGCCGCGTCATACGCCATCGCCGTTGCGCCCGCGTGAGCGAACGTAGCCGACAGGAGTTGCCGGTTTTCCAGAGGTTCCACCAGCGCGCGCATCGCCGCGAGGTAAACGGGGAATGGGTTTCTCAAGGCGCGCATTGGGTTCCTCCTGCAAGCGATAAGGTGGCATTGATGAAATCGGATATGAGTGGCCGGCACATTGGCGCGGATTAACCCGCAACGCCGGCAAAGACGGAGTTATCGGCCAACCCGGCGCGGGTTAGATGGATTGCACGGAATAAACGACATGGTTTGACGCTTCACTTCCCCGCCTGGCTCCGCTGCCATCCCAGCAGCAGCGTTTCGATTGCATTCGCATCCGGCGGCTCGCAGAAGACGCCGGGGACCGTTACCTGCACTCCGACATTCGCATACTGCACGAATGGACTGTCAGCCGCGTTGGTTGCGACGTTGACGTTGGCTGGCCGAAAGCCGTGTGCCATCGCCTGGCGCTGGGCTTGCTCGCTGAGCAGGAATTTGGCAAATGCGCCGGCGGCGCGGCGTTGGGCGGGCGTGCTCCAGGGCACATTCAAAACGTAAAACGGATGATCGTTCCAGAAATTGTAGCGCGGGTAGATGACCCGCAGCTCTCCCCAGCGGCCGTTGGCCTCGCGCAGGCGCTCGACGGCGTTGCTCTCGTAGACCATCACGCAGTCGTAGGTGCTCCAGCCGCGCTGCACCATCGCGTTCATCAGTGTGCCGGTGCTGTCGATCAATCCGCTGGCCGCACCCACCTGATTGCGCTCCGTTCCCACGAGCCACTTTTGGAATTCCGGATCGGTGATCTGACCCGCGCTCAGCGCGCGATGGGTTCCCTGATAGTCGTAAGCCATCAGCACCAGAGAAACCAGGCCGCTATTGGATTGATTCGGATGAGTATGGCTGAACTTGAAGAAGCCCCACTCGGGCTGATTGGCGATCGTGTTCCAGCCGCCCGGCTCGTTCATCGCCGATGAAATCGTGCGGAAGGAAACTTCCGGATACTTTTTGGCAAACGGCTCGTACCGCTGTTGCCACATCACGAAGACCATCGGCGTGAGCGCGAGCTGCTGCTCGCTTTCGATCGGATTCCCTCCCGCGTGCGCTGCCGCCCAGTCGCGCAGGAAGACATTCTTGTAAAGCGCGCTGGCGGGCGACCAGACTTGAATGTGCTGATCGCCGTGCACGATGGCCTGGGCGGCTTCGAGCGATCCCATTGGCATCAGATCGATCTGAACGTCTTGCGCTTCAGGAGTCCTGTTAAATGCATCGACGGCCCATGTGAACCAGTCGCGCTTTTCGGTGCCGTAGGCGACGCCTATGTGGGTGACCGTCCGCGTGTCAGCAGTTTTCACCGATTGCGGCTCGGCGGGCGTCGCGCTGCCCGCGCTCGGCGAGCGGGAATGGGCCATGACAAAAGCTGCCGCGAGCACGCCTACAACCAAGGCTATGACAAGCAAAACGGCGTTGCGTGCCTTCGCGCCCGGCGGCTGCAGCGCCGCGCCGCAGCGGCGGCAAAACTGGCTTTCGACCGCGTTTTCTTCCGTGCATTTTGGGCATTTCATGAGAGTAGCCTCCCGTGCCGTCGTGTCAGAAGAACGTCGCCACATCGCGGAACACGTCGATGATGTTTTTGGTCTCGCCGGTGTAGAACTCCCCGCGCGCCTGCCGCGCGATTTTGCGGAGCGCGTCGAGCTGGGCGGATTGCCCGTAGCCGATGGTGAAGATGCGCACGCCGCCCGTTTCCGTTTCGCGCGACAGCCGCTGCAACAGCGCATCGAGCGTGACCGATTTGCCGTTATCTTCGCCATCAGTGAGCACGACGATCGCGTCGATATGTTCTCCATCGGCGGCGGCCATGACCGCCCCGTCCGCGGCGGCGATCGCCTGATAGAGATTGGTGCCGCCGTCCGCATGAAGCCGATCGATCGCGCTCAGAAGCTGTGTGCGATTCGCGCCGACTTCCATCGGCTTGCCCATCCGCACCTCAGTGCTGAACGGCACGAGCGTCAGCCGATCCTGCGGATCCATCATCTGGATCAGCGCCTTGGCGCCCTCTTGTGCCGCCCGCATTTTTCCCTGCTCGTTCATGCTGCCGGAGGTATCGAACACGAGGGCAACATTTGATGGCTTCTTCTCGCGTCGCCATAGTTGTATCGCGGCGGCAATGACATCGGCACTGGGCGTGTCGAGGATTGTGCTCGGCTGCTTCGGATCGGCGCCGTGGGCGGAGTCGATCGGGCTGCCGACATCACCCTCCGCCGGGCGGAATCCCATCTCAAGTGCCCGGCGCTGTTGCGGCGGCGCTCGCAGGTAGTCGAGATAGATCTTCCCGGCGGCGCGCTTCTCTTCGCTCACCCACGGCCGCTCGACGATGCCGGCGGGATGATCGCTCCAGATCGTTCCTTCTTTCGGATAGATCGCGACCAGCGGCGTGCCGCCGGCGCTATTTGCGTAGGAGCTGATCACCATGTTTTCGTAAACCACTGCCGCGCTCAGATAGCCGGGGCCAAAGTCGGCCAGGCGCTTTCCGAAGAATCCGGTCGAGCGACCGTAATGCACGACGCCGTGCTCGATCTTGTGCAGCGTGGCGGCAACCTGCGGCTGCTGCAAATCCTCCAGCGAAAGCCCACGCGATTTACCGGCCGCGGCGTACGTCTCGGCCAGCAGCGCGATCAAGCCACTATTGCTGTATTCCGGATGCGTGTGACCGAACTTGAACGGCCCGAATTGCGAAAGACCCCGGTTTGCCCAGGCGTCCTTCTCTGCCGCCAGCGCGCCGATGTCGGCCCAGCCAATCGGCTTGGCCGGCCAGCCCAGCGCCTCGGCCATCGGCTTCCACATCGCGATCACCACCGGCGAGAGCACGAGATTCTGCGTCTGCTTCAACAGCGGCCCGCCCTTGCTCTGCGACTCGGCATTGGCCAGCGTCACGAACAACCCCGAAGCCGGGCTCCATACATCCGCCTGCACGCGGCCGGCAAGAATGTCATCCTTGCTCTCGCCCGAGCCCATCGGCTTGGTTGTGATGTGAATGAGCCGTCCATCCGCCAGCGTATGCCGCTCGGAATTGAATGCCGGCGTGACTGCGTCGATCCAATCCTGCTTCTCCGATCCGTAAACGAAAAGGACTTCGACTTGATTGGCCGTGACGGCCGGAGGCATCCCGCTCGATTGGCCGGAACTGGAGTCGGTTTGATTTTCCGACTTTCGATCACAAGCCAGCGCGATGCAACCCAATGCAATCGCAAAAATGGCGTTGATGATCCGGAAAACCCCGTTCGATCGGCGTCCTACTGCCATATCGACCTCCGCAAGTCATCATGCAACCGGAACGCGGCGCTATCTATTATGAAGTGAACCCTCCTTTGTAGTTTAGCACTGCGGCCGATCACGTCGCGCTAAGATTTGATGAACGACGCAGTCAGTTCGTCCATTGACCGAATCCAACGCTTAAGGTTACAGGAGCAGTAGACAGAAGTCAGAAGGCAGAGCTCAATCCGTAGAATCGCCGCATGATTCTGGACGGCTGACGTCTGACCTCTGCCTACTGCCTTCTGCCTACTGTTCACACAAAGGACCCATCGAAATGTCGGATTCCAAACCCATCGACCGCGCCAAGATGATCGAGCTGCTTAACGACGACCTCTCGCGCGAATATCAGGCGATCATCGCTTACGTCAATTACAGCCAGGTCATCAAAGGCGCGCAGTACATGGACATCGCCCGCGAGCTGGAGAAGCATGCCGGCGAAGAGCTGGCTCACGCGCTAAAGGTCTGCAAGCAGATCGACTATCTGGGCGGCATGCCGACCGTTACGCCCAAGCCGGTGAAAACCTCCGACAAAGCCGAAGACATGCTGCGCTTCGATCTGGAGAACGAGCGCGTGACGGTGCAGAACTACCGCGACCGCATCCGCCAGGCCGATGAGATGGGCGAGTTCGCCCTCAGCGAAACGCTCCGCGAGATCATCCTGGAGGAACAGGAACACATGATCGATCTGGCAACCGCGCTGGGCATCGAAGTGCCGGATGTGGGGAAGCCAGCCTAAGTAAAAGGCCAAAGCGTAAAGCTACCACTCCATCGCTGGGGATGAATGACGCCGGGAAAATCCGGTATATCGGAAATAAATCCATTGACAAATCCGATATCACGGAGATACTTCCGGCATCTTGGACAGGCGAAACGCTCAAATCCGCGAGCAAAAAGCTGACGAAGCCGGCGACGGCGTCGGCCGTACGCTCTGCCGCCGCGTGCGCGAATT
The DNA here is from genome assembly GCA_036276235.1 of Humisphaera sp. Classification (GTDB taxonomy): domain Bacteria; phylum Planctomycetota; class Phycisphaerae; order Tepidisphaerales; family Tepidisphaeraceae; genus JANWHF01. Next base: position 7,618 of record DATBDZ010000426.1, read on the forward strand.
GCGCAAAAAACGCGGGTGGACGCTGGAGGAATTATCCGCCGCCTGCGGCGTCAGCCGCTCCATGCTCAGCGAGATCGAGCGCGGGAATGCGAATCCCACGCTGGCCGTCACTTGGCGGATCGCGCAGGCGTTTGCGATGTCGCTGGGCGAGTTGGTCGAGACGCCGACCGCGACGCCGCGCGTGGAAGTCATTCGCGCGGATGATCGGGCGTATCACTATCGATCCGATCGCTCCTGCCGCATTCGCACACTGTCACCACTGCATCTGGAAAAATCGGTCGAGTATTACGAAGTCGTGCTGCGCGCCGGGTCATCCTTGTGCAGCGCCGCTCATTTTTCAGGCGCGCGGGAATTGCTGACCGTGCAGCTTGGATCGGTCAGCGTCACGTCCGGCGCGGATTCGGCCGAGCTGCACAAGGGAGACTCGGCACACTATCCGGCGGATGTGCCGCACTGTATAGAAAATACCGGCGACGAGGAGGCGGTCTGCTTCCTGGTCGTCACTTACACGGGCTAGCAGCCTGCGGCAAAAGTCCCGCGCGGCGTCGCGCTGCGGATTTGGCACGGGATCGAGGCGGAGAAACGACGAGTATTGAATGAAATACGCGGAGTTTCGACAACGAAGAGCCCGAGCCAAAGACGCAAGCGACGCCCGCGCGACTTTTGCCGCGGGCTGCTTGGCGACTACTTTTCTCGGGAGAATGTTCATGAAACGGAGCATGTTGGGATCGGTAAATTGTGCCGACGGCAATTGCGGTTTTCTCCCTCCCCCGGTACTCCGGGGGAGGGCTGGGGAGGGGGTCGTGTCCGAGAAAGGTCCTTCGCGATCAGCCCCCTCCCTAACCCTCCCCCGGAGTACCGAGGGAGGGAAAAGCAGGACGCTGGCCACCATGATGCATGTCCTTGCAACGCTCGTTGTCCTCTCCTTCACACTACCAGTAGCGGCACAAGAGCTTCTCGCGACGCAACCAGCCAGGCGGCCGACAACGCGGCCAGGCGAGGTGAGTGTCGAGATCATCATCGATTCATCACAGGTTCCGGAGCTGGCCGACTGGTGCGAGAAGGATCTGCGGCCGGTGTTGGAGAAGTGGTATCCGCTGATCGTCGCGGATTTGCCGAGCAACGGATTTACGCCGCCGCCGAAGTTCACTGTTGTGATCGATCCCAGCTATGGCGGCGTTGCCGCAACCAGCAGCACGCGGGTGATGGTCAGCCCCGTTTGGATTAAGCAGCAGATGGTTCGGCTACCCTGGAATGAAGCGATCGGCTCGGTGGTTCACGAGGAAGTTCACGTCGTGCAGCAATATGGCTACGGCAGCCGCCGCGGCGGAACGCCCAACCCTGTTTGGCTCGTCGAGGGCATCGCCGACTACATCCGCTGGTTTAAGTATGAACCGGAAGATAAGCGTCCGCATCCAAATCCGATCGTCCGCGTTGCCGCCGCCGGCGGCGGTGGTCGCCGCGGACGCGGACGTGGCGCGCAGACTCAGCCGACGACGCCCGGCGCCCAGACGCAGCCGGCCACGCGTGCCGCGCAGGCTCCGCCGACCACCCGCCCCGCCAACTACACCGACAGCTACCGCACGACGGCGGCATTCCTGAACTACGTCGCCGACAAGCACGATCACGAGATCGTCGTAAAGCTCAACGCCTCCCTACGCGACGGCCGCTATCGGCCGGAGCTATGGTCCCTCTACACCGGCAAGACGGTGGAAGAGCTGTGGGCGGAGTATTATGAAACGTTGAAGCGATAGTCGACGCACGATTTGATTTGCAATTGCCGATTTGCGATTTGCTATTGAGATGACCAGATC
>DATBDZ010000427.1:0-3266 GCA_036276235.1 Humisphaera sp.
GCCGTGGCACGGGCGGGACGCCCGTGCCACGGTGAGGTGCCACTAAATCTGGCACCACCCGCCCATCTTCCGCACAAGTGGCACAGACGGAATTCCCGATCAGTTTGCCACTAAACTTTTTCCTTATCCCTATCGTAGAATTGAGTGGGAGAAGTCCGATGCCATGCGCGGAACTGTCTGATATCCGCTGCTACTTTGAACTGCTTGGCGACGGTGAGCCGCTCTTGCTGATTCCCGGCCTGGGTGGAACGTTGCGGCTGTGGGATCCGGTCGCCCCCGAGCTTGCACAACACTTCTCCTGCATCCTGGCCGACAATCGCGGCATGGGCCGCTCAATCGCGCGGCGGACGCCAAAATCTCTGAACGATTATGTGAGCGATCTGGTCGAACTGCTGGATTACCTTCAGCTCGACAAGGCACACGTGTTGGGCGTTTCCCTCGGCGGCGTGATTGCGCAGCATCTGGCGATCGATCATCCCAGCCGCGTCGATCGGCTCGTGGTGGTTTCCAGCTCCAATTTCTTCACGCCGTACCTCAAACAGATGGCCCTGCTTCTGGCACAGGGGTTGCGTCACTTCAAGAAGATCGATTTCGTGCGGATGATGGAATTGCTGGCGACGTCGCCGCAGTTTCATGACGCGAATGCCGAGCTGGTGGAACAGCGCGTGAAGGCCAAAACGAACAACGTCTCGCGCAGCGGATTGGCGACACAGCTTCGCTGTCTGGCATGCAGCGACAAGTCGCCCGAGCAATACAAGATCGATGCACCGACGCTGGTCATCAGCGGCGAGTTCGATCCGATCATCCCAAGCTGCTACGCCCGCAAGATGGCGTCGGCGATCCCCGACAGCCGCTTTGAAATGATCGACGGCGCGGGGCATAACCCGCTGATCGATGAGCCGCAGCGCGTGGTGCCGATGATTGTTGAGTTTCTCGCCGGACGAGCGGAATTGGCGCGTAGGGCGGGCACTGCCCGCCAATTCCCTAACCATAGTGTCTTGGGAAGGTCTGAATGTGTGGCTGCAGAGCACGACGATGAAGGATAGATGCTGAGCTGCTGTAGGGCGGGATTTATCCCGCCGCGCCTGGCCAGTGAAGGCGACGGCGGGATAAATCCCGCCCTACAATCAGCAGCAAAGAGAACCGTCGCGTTCTGCTTGAGATTCGGGAGGTGAGTGGAGTTGGAGGCCTCTACCGAAGGTCTTTTATGATCCATCGCCTGTTCACGGTGAAGCGTTGGTGGAGAAATGGCAACGGAAACGGCCATGCGCCGCTGCTCGCCGTCGATGACAAGATTCCGCAACTCCCCGAGCCGGTGCCCCCGCCGCGCGAGCCCTGGCTGGCGCGGCTCGATGAAGCCCGCGTGCCGCGCACGTTAAATTATCCTTCGACCACGCTTGGCCGCATCCTCGATCAGAGCGCCGATCGTTTTCCGCAGTCGGCGGCGCTGCACTACAACGATTATCACTGCACCTATCGCGAACTGCTGGCTCAGGTGAACCGGATGGCCGGCGGGCTGGCGAGCCTGGGCGTGCGGCGCGGCGATCGCGTCGTCATGGCGTTGCCCAATTGCCCGGAATTCGTGCTGGCGTTCTTCGCCATTCAGAAGCTCGGCGCCGTTGTCGTGAACGTCGGCCCACTGATGGGCAAGGACGATCTGCAAAACGTGCTGGCGATGACGACGCCGCGCGTGGCGATCGGGTTGGATCTGCTTGCCCCCGCAATTCACGCGGCGGCGGCGCGATCCACCGTTGAGCATTTTGTCTGGGTTTCGCTGCAGGCGTATCAGCCCGTCCTCAAGCGCCTGGGATATCAGATCAAACTATGGCATGGCCGCGACGGCAGCAGCACGCGGGACGAACTGCTCGCCGATCTGATGAAGCGCGCCCCCGCGCGGCCGCCGACGATCGAGCCCGATCGCGATGCCGTCGCGCTGCTTCAGCCGACCGGCGGCACCACCGGCACGCTCAAGCTGGCGATGCTCACTCATCGTAGCCTGCTGGCCAATGCGATGCAGGTTTGCACGTGGATGAAGGCAATCGAAGGGCAGGAGCGCACGCTGGCGGTTCTGCCGATGTTCCACGTTTACGGGCTGACACTCGGGCTGATGGCACCGATTTTTTCGGCCAGCTCGATCATCCTCATGACACGATTCAACGCCGCCGAGATGCTTGAGTTGCTCCGGCGGCACAAGCCAACCGTCTGCCCGCTGGTGCCGGCAATCTGCGATGCGATCAGCGATCTGATCGAGAAAGAGCGCGCTGATTCGCGCGAGACGCCGCAGCAGGTCGAAGGATTGCGCCTCTGCATCAGCGGCGCTGCCCCGCTGCCGAAGGAAACCGCCGAGCGGTTCCATCGCCTGACCGGCGCGACGGTTCTGGAAGGCTACGGCCTGACCGAGGCATCGCCGGTAACACATGCCGGCCTGCCCGATCACATTCGCGCCGGCTCGATCGGCCTGCCGTTCCCGGATACGCGCGTGAAGATTGTCGACCTCGATGATCCGACAAAGGAAGTCGCGCTCGGCCAGCCCGGCGAGATGTGGATCAGCGGCCCGCAGCTTATGGACGGCTACCACGCCAACCCGCAGCAAACGGCCGCGGCGTTGGTCACCGACGAAGACGACACCACCTGGCTTCGCACCGGCGACATCGCGCGAATGGACGCGGACGGATTCTTCTACGTGCTCGATCGCCGCAAGGACATGATCATCCGCTCGGGCATGAAGATCTATCCCGGCCGCGTGGAGCATGTGCTGCGGATGCACAAGCATGTGAAGGATGTGGCGGTCGTCGGCCGGCCCGATGCGGTGCATACGGAACTTCCGGTGGCGGTGATCGCGCCGCTACCGCCCGAAGAGCAGCAGAAGAAATTGGCTGATGAGTTGCGAGCGCTCTGCCGCGAGCATCTGGCGCCGTATGAGGTGCCGGCGTCGGTGGAGTTCGTGAGTGAGCTCCCGCGCTCGGCATTAGGCAAGCTGCTCAAGCGTCAACTGCGCGACGGCCCGACGCCGAATGAACCGATGCCGGATCCAACGTCGATTACGCCATCGCTCACGCAATGGGCCGGGCAGGCGGAAAGCGCAATGACGCCCGCAGCACCGGCCAATGGAAACGGCCACGCCAACGGAAACGGCAAGCCAGCCAATGGGAATGGGAATGGGAACGGCAATGGAAATGGACATGCACGGATTGAGGGCGATGCAGCAAAGACGTAAAGCACGCGAGCGCGAACCCTCTCCCCTGTACTCAGGGGAGAGGGCAGGG
>DATBDZ010000428.1:0-2604 GCA_036276235.1 Humisphaera sp.
CGAAAGAACTTGAGCAAATCGGCATACGCCGGCTGTACCTTCTCGCGGATCACCTGCGCGGCTTCCGCCTTGAGCTCTGCCTGTTGGCTGGACGGGACGCCGACCATCGGTTGCTTGAACGGCGTGTAGAGCTGATTGTCCTCCGGCTTGCCTTGCGCGACCAGCGCGATGGCTTTGTCGCGACCTTGCAAGGTGACGCGCGGCGGCGCGAATCCGCGCTTGAGCCCCGCCCGCATATTGGCGATCTGCTCGCGGAAATAGCGCGGAATGTCGCGCATCTGCGCGATCCAGTTCTGGTAGTCCTTCACGGTCTTGAATGGGCGACGCGCGGTGTAGCCGAGATCCGTCCAAAAGGCGGAATCGGAGTTGGCCGGCATCTCGTACGCGCGGAACTTCTGATCGGCGATAAAATTCTCGATTTCCGGCCGGTATACATCGTAGTTGATCTGCTCGTTCGGAGAGAGCCTGGCCCGCGGCACGCCATCGAGTTTGTGCAGAACGCCTTCCCAATAGTGCAGCCGGGCCTGTTGCGTCGCCGGATCCTCCTTCGGCAGGTGATCGGCAATTGGCTTGGTCGAGTCCTCCTGATCCGGGAATTGCTCGAGCCGCCATTTCCATTCCTCGATGTAGATGGCGCGCAGCTGCGCGTCGGCGCCACCGCCAGCGGCAATGGACGGCGTGAACGACATCACGGCTGCTCCGAATAAAACTATTCCGACGATCCTCATCTCAGTCCCTGTTCGCCACGATAGGCCAGCGCCAACAGGTAAAGCTCTACCGACTCCGCGCGCGATGCGCGAGGCTTGACGTGTTTCACCTCACGAAACATTTTCTTGATGCGAACAAGCAGTTCATCCCTCGCACCGCCCTGGAACGCCTTACCCACAAACGCGCCCCCCGGCTTCAGGACCGCCGCGGCAACGTCCAGCGCCGCTTCCAACAATGCCATCGTGCGTAGGTGGTCGGTAGCGCGGTGGCCGGTGGTCGACGCCGCCATGTCGGACAGCACGACGTCCGCCGGCCCGCCCAGCGCCTGCTGAAGCTTCGCCATGGAATCCGGCTCGGCGATGTCCGCCTTGATGACAACCACGCCAGACAGCGGCGCGATCTCCAGAATGTCGGCCGCAACCACAGTGCCCTTCGCGCCCACGCGCTTGGCCGCGACCTGACTCCAGCCGCCGGGCGCCGCCCCCAAATCGAGCACACGCGCGCCGGATTTCAGGAAGTGGAATTTGTCGTCCAGTTCCATCAACTTGAATGCCGCGCGCGAGCGGTAGCCCTTCGCCTTCGCGTCGCGCACGAAAGGATCGTTCAGCTGCCGCTCGAGCCATTTGGTGGAGGAAGGCCGCCGACCTTTGGCCGTCTTCACCCGAACGCGGCTGGTTCTGCTGGAATGGGGCAAAGCTGGGGATCGGCAAAGGTTGCGTCGCGCCGTCACCTTAGCATGAAGCGGCGCAAGTTATTTGCCGTTGGTGTCGGTTGCCCAGAGCGGCTCGCGCTCGGCGGAGTACAGCACCAGATTGCCGTCGTTTTGAAAGGCGAGGAATGCACCCGGCGAGCCCCCGATGCTCGCGCGCCAGAGCGCCTCGCCGCCATTGCCAGAATGCAGCGATAGCTCTCCGCCAGGTTGTAGAGAGAACTTCCGAGCCTCGGAACCAGCGGTGCCGCTTTCCCAAACTTTTTCCCGTGCCGGATTCAGGATCTGCAGATTCCCATCGACGGTAAATTCAAAACGATAGCCGCTGGCGACGAGCCAAGTTGTCTCCGGACCGAAGGTGCAGTTCTCACCTGGCGGCGGGTGTATTTCGATGTTTTCCCACGTGGGCATCTGCATTGGGCCAAATGATTACAGCATTGTAATGATGCCGATCTTTCACGCCGATTAACACAAACCAAGAGACGTTTGAGAAGTTCCCTTATGCCCAAGCCCTGTGGACAGGGAGGCCTTAAGCGCAATTTCCGCAGCACAGATGCAACACTTGGCCAAGAAAACCGCGCGAATACTTCCGCTGCGGCAGCGGCGGCCGATGGTTTGACATCGGGGACCCCTTCCGCTCTATCTCCGCGCCGCCGTTGGGGGATCGTCTAACGGTAGGACTGCAGACTCTGACTCTGCCTGTCTAGGTTCGAATCCTAGTCCCCCAGCCATCCAGTCTGCTCTGTTAACGCCTTGCTCCGACGCACGCGAAGAGGTCCGGCATTTCAAAAGTTCAGCGCCACTGTTTCCGTGTTTGCGGTGCCGATTTCGGGAGCGTTCCCCGCATTTGCTCCCGAGGTCAGTTTTTCAGTGGCAGTGGCGGAGCAATCGTCTGCGCGAAGGAGCCGACATGCGCCGTCAGACCTGGCAATCCCGGCGGATCACGCTCAAGGCGCTTAGGAGTGTCCTGGCCTCAAGCGTCGTTCTCGATGTCGAGCAGGATGCGAAACCGACTCTATGGATTGCCAGCTGCGGCTATCGAACCAGCTGCGGCGCCCGTATCGCGAACGCGTTTCAGGCGCCCGGTTAGGAATCAGAGCGTCTATTGCGATGCCGCCGTGCTGGCCTGTCATCATGCGACTCCCAATCAACAGTCGCATGCACGCTCTTCACGGCGCCAACGTCCA
>DATBDZ010000429.1:0-23097 GCA_036276235.1 Humisphaera sp.
GGCTTGCCAGCGCGGCTGGCAATTGCGCCGACAGTCGGAGCCGCCTGGGCATTGGCCCGCTGCGCCAAGGAGCCGACGATTATTTCGCCGGATCGACTGGCCGATGCGTTGGCGCCGCTGCCGACCGGCGCGCTGCGAATCGATGCGGATGCATCGCAGATGCTGCATCATTTGGGGATCGAGACGATCGGGCAATTGATCGATCTGCCGCGCGAGGCGCTGCCGGCGAGATTTGGCTCGGAGCTGCTGATGCGGATCGATCAGGCGATGGGCCGTCTTCCCGAGCCGCTTAAGCCGCTGGCGTATCAAGCGCCGATCGAGGCGGCGATGGAATTTGATGGAACGATCGATTCGCTGGAAGCGATCGAATGGGTTTTGGGGCAGCTTCTCAAAGACGTGCTGCAGCAGCTTGCCCGCCGCGGCCTTGGCGCGCGGCGGATCGATGCCCGATTCATCAGCCGCTATGCGCCGCCGATCGAAAAGCTCATTCCGCTTTCGCGGCCCTCGCGCGATCCGGTCAATTTGTTCAACCTGCTGCGCTGCGCTTTGGAAACAGTAAAGGCCGGCGAAGGATTCTCGGCGATCCGCCTGTCGGTTCCACTTTTCGACCGTCTGGCCGATGAGCAGATTCATTTGATGGGCAGCGAGCAGCAGGCGGCACAAAAGGAATTGTCGCAGCTCATCGAGCGGCTGCGCGTGCGATTGGGAGAAGGAACAGTGCTTCAGCCTCGGTTGGTGGAATCTCATCTACCCGAAAAAGCGTTTGAATTGAGAGAGGCGGATCAAGGCGCGGCGGAAGAGAAATCCGCGTTATCCACGCCGGAGCGGAGCGGCGCAGCAAAGCGAAAGGTCAGGAAAAAGCCAGAATCGCCGCGCAGTGCCGGATCGGAAACATCGTACGCAAAAAATCCGCGTCCTTTGCATCTGCTGCAAACGCCGATCGAAGTGCGCGTGATGGTTTCCCCATCGGACGATCGCGAAGGGCGGCCGATTTCATTCATGCATGAAGGCGTGCTGCATCCGGTGGCGCACGCCGTCGGCCCCGAGCGCATCGCCGGCCGCTGGTGGGCCGGCCACCACAAGACCCGCGATTATTTCGACACGCAGGATTCGCAGGGGAGAAGGTTTTGGATTTTTCGAGTTGTTCAGACAGGGAAGTGGTATGTGCAGGGGTTTTGAGGAGGAAGGAAAGTGGGAAAGGCACGAAGGCACGGAGGGACGAAGGGACGAAGGGACGAAGGGACGGAGGTAGGAGGCACGAAGGGGAAGTGGGATGCATGAGCGGTAGGACGTCTGCTGTATTTCCCTTCGTGCCTATGTGCCTACGTGCCTTCGTGCCTTCCTCCAAAATCAATCAAATTCCTTCCTCTCCCAATAATGCTCCTTGTAATACCCCATCGTCCCTTTGAACTGCTCTTCGAGGGCCTGGCGGCGATCCATGTCGGTCGCGGCCCAGTTGCAGGTCCACGGCTCGCGACGGATGGGGAAAACCTGCGCGATCGGCGTTCCTCTTTTGAGCGTGAGCGTGGTGCCTGGCCGCATCGTGCAGATCGAGGGGAAGTTTACCTCGCGATAGTACGTGTCGGTTTCCACCATCCCCGAAAGAATATGAAACGGTATCTCAAAGCGATTGAGCGGTGCCGTGAAAAGACACGAATAGCCCGGCGGCGTTTTTATGATCCACGGGTTGATGAACTTGACGATCGTCGTCCCGTGGATCGGCGAGCCTTGCACCTGCTCCTGCGGATGCGTCTCGATGATATTCAGCTCGGAGCGGAATTCCACGCCATCCGGCTTCATCGAAAACCAGACGTCGGCGACGAGCGGGATGAGATACCCGCCGGTCATCGCGTCGAGCAGAGGCGGGCATTTTTTAATGGTGAGCCATTTTCCCGCCGGCCCGCCCGGCACTTCCGCCGGCATCTGCTTCAGCCACGCCGGCACCTGCTGGCTCGCCGGCCCCGGGCGCGGCAACGATTGCTCGGGAACAGGAACCGGCCGAACCGGCGCCGGCTCAAAGCCGGGACAATGAAATTCGATCAGGTTTGGAGGCATGGGGGAAAGGATAAGTTGCCAGTGGTCAGTTGTCAGGGGGAAGAACAAGTTGCCAGTTGCCAGTTGTCAGTTGCCAGTGGGGAAAACCGTCCGCCCTTTACTGGCAACTGGCAACTGGTAACTGGCAACTGACGAGCCAATGCCCGAATCCCCCAGTCCCAAGCTCCGCGAGGCTCCGCCGCCTAATGGGCCGGCGGCGAAATCTCCGTTGGCTTATGCGGAATTGGATGTGAAGAGCAATTACTCGTTTTTGCGCGGGGCATCGCATCCGGATGAATTGGTCTACCGGGCGGCGGAATTGGGATATCGCGCGATCGGGGTCACGGATTTCAATAGCCTCGCCGGTGTTGTCCGTGCGCATCAGGCGGCCAAGGAGGCGCAAATCAAGCTGCTGGTCGGAGCGCGGCTCAGGTTTTCCGATGCGCCGGATCTTCTGGTTTGGGCGCCGGATCGAGCCGCGTATGGGCGGTTATGCCGATTGCTCACGCTCGGCAAATGCCGCGCGGAAAAGGGGGAATGTATGCTGGTGCTTGAAGATTTTTTGAAGGAGAGCGAGGGATTGATTGCCGCGGCGGTGATGACGCCGATGGCGATGGAGAATTTGGAATTTGAGATTTCCTCCCTACCCCTCCCCCGGAGTACCGGGGGAGGGGATAAAGCTTTTCCTTCTATATCCAGGCGTAACTCACCAGTCGCACGTCTCCGCGACACCCTCGGCCCGCGCCTCTCCCTTGCCGTCAGTTGCGGCTATGGTCCGGACGATGCCACCTATCTTTCGCAAGCCATCCGACTGGGGAAGAATTTGGGCATTCCGCTGCTGGCGACCAACGATGTTTACTATCACGATCCTTCTCGCCGATCGCTGCAGGATGCGCTGGTCTGCATTCATCACGGCTGCACGATTCACGACGCCGGCTATCGCCTTTTCCCCAACGGCGAGCGCTATCTCAAATCGCCCGAGCAGATGTATCGCTTATTTGCCGATCATCCCAGGGCGCTGCGGCGTGGTGTCGAGATCGCCGAGGCGTGCAATTTTTCGCTCGATTCGCTCCGCTATGAATATCCGGACGAGGTGGTGCCGGCAGACAAATCGCCGCTGCAGCATCTGGCCGATCTCACCTGGCGCGGCGCCGCCGATCGCTATCCGCAGGGCATTCCCGACAAAGTCCGGCGGCTGATCGAGCATGAGTTGAAGCTGATCGAACAGCTACATTTTGAGCATTATTTCCTGACGGTGCACGATCTGGTTTGCTTCGCGCGCTCGCGCGGCATTCTCTGCCAGGGGCGCGGGTCGGCGGCGAACAGCGCCGTCTGCTACTGCATCGGCGTCACCAGCGTCGATCCGGAGCGCATTGATGTTCTCTTCGAGCGTTTCATCAGCAGCGCCCGCGGCGAGCCGCCCGATATCGACATCGATTTTGAGCACGAACGCCGCGAGGAAGTGATTCAGTACGTGTACGAAAAATACGGCCGCGATCGCGCCGGCATGACCGCCGAGGTGATCACCTATCGCGGCCGCAGCGCCGTCCGCGATATCGGCAAGGCCATGGGCCTGAGCCTCGACATGGTCGATGCGCTTGCCAGCAAGCTCGATTGGTGGCACAGCGGAACGATCAGCGACGCGCAAGTGCGCGAGTGCGGCCTGGATCCGACGGATCGCATAACCAAACTGGTGATCGATCTAACCTCGCAACTGCTCGGCTTCCCGCGCCACCTAAGCCAACACGTCGGCGGACTGGTGATGACCAAAGGGCCGCTCAATGAGATGGTGCCCATCGAAAACGCGTCGATGCCGGATCGCACGGTGATCGAATGGGATAAGGATGACATAGATGCGCTGGGGATTCTTAAAGTGGATGTACTCGCCTTGGGAATGTTGACCTGCATCTCCAAAGCCTTCGCAATGTTGGATCAAAGCGCTTCGTGTGGCACGGGTTTTCAACCCGTGCAAGCGGCGCTCAATGAAGAGTTATCTGAATCCTCGCATCGCTCGCACGGGTTGGAAACCCGTGCCACAAGCAGGCGATTGGAATTGCATACTGTCCCTGCCGAAGACCCGATTGTTTACGACATGATCTGCAATGCCGACACCATCGGCGTATTTCAGATCGAGAGCCGCGCGCAGATGTCGATGTTGCCGCGGCTGCGGCCTCGATGCTTTTATGATCTGGTGATCGAAGTGGCGATCGTTCGGCCCGGCCCCATTCAGGGCGACATGGTGCATCCATATCTGCGGCGGCGAAACAAGCAGGAAGTGGTTGAGTACCCAAGCGAAGAATTGCGGCAGGTGTTGAGCAAAACGCTGGGCGTGCCGCTGTTTCAGGAGCAGGCGATGCGGCTGGTGATGGTGGCCGCCGGGTTTAGCGCGGAGCAGGCGGACAAGCTTCGCCGCGCCATGGCCGCGTGGCGGCGGAATGGGTTGCTCGAGCAGTTTCATCCGCGCGTGGTGGGAGGGATGCTCGAGAAAGGATACACGCGCGAGTTTGCCGAGCGGTGCTTTCTGCAGATCAAAGGGTTTGGCGAATATGGTTTTCCGGAAAGTCATGCAGCCAGTTTCGCGCTGCTGGTTTACGCGAGCGCCTGGCTGAAATGTCATCATCCCGCCGCCTTCGCGGCAGCGCTGCTCAACAGCCAGCCGATGGGGTTTTATGCTCCAGCGCAAATCGTCCGCGATGCCAGAGAACATGATGTGGAAGTGCGGCCAGCGGATGTGAATTTTAGCGCGTGGGATTGCGGGCTTGAATTTCTCCCTCTCCCTCCTAGGGAGAGGGCCGGGGTGAGGGTTGAATCGCTCGATCAGTCCACAGGTTCTGACTCCGCGGATCTCAACCCTCATCTGAAGGTGGAACCGCTTGGCCAGCCAACACCGTCCGACTCCGCAAATTTCCACCCTCACCCTAGCCCTCTCCCTGAAAGGGAGAGGGAACAAAGGACAATGCGCCTAGGCTTGCGTCTCCTGCGCGGCTTCCGGGAAGCGCATGCAAAACAGCTCGTCGCCGCCCGGGATCGATGTAAACGATTCGACTCGATCGCGCAGCTTCATCGCCTTACGCATCTTCCCGTTTCGGCGTTGCGCATCCTGGCCGAGGCAGATGCGTTTGGCTCGCTTGGACTTTCCCGTCGGCAAGCGCTGTGGGAAGTCACCGCGCTGAAAGATCAGGATTACCCGCTGTTCGAAAAGATGGATGACGAAAAGGGTGACACTGCTCCTTCGGACGCGGAGAAGGGGGACACTGCCCAAAAGGGAGACGCTGCTTCTTTCGCTCCCATTTCAGAGCGGCCGGTTTATCTTCCGAAGATGCCGCTGGGGCAGGAGGTGTCGATCGATTATTCGACCACCAGCCTCTCGCTCAAGGAGCATCCGGTGGCACTGGTGCGCGCCGAGCTCTCACAGCAACGGATTCTTTCCTCCCGCGAGATGCTCAAGAAAGAGCATGGCGATTGGGTGAAAGTCGCGGGATTGGTTCTGGTCCGTCAGCGGCCGGGGACGGCATCGGGCGTCGTGTTTGTCACGCTCGAAGATGAAACCGGCTTGGTGAATCTGATTCTGCACGCCACGATTTATGAGCGATATCGTGCCCCCGCCCGGCAGGCCCGCCTGCTGCAGGCGGATGGATACGTGCAGCGCGAAGGGCAGGTTGTGCATGTCCTGGCCAAACGGCTTTTTGATCTGAGCGATCTGCTGGCGGATTTGGAGGTGAAATCGAGGGATTTTCATTGAGGGGGAAGGGACGGAGGGACGTGGGCACGGAGGGACGAAGGCACGGAGGGACAGAGGCACGTAGGCACGAAGCCACGGAGGGTCGAGCCGAGCGTTGATCGTTTCCTTCGTGGGTTGGTCACTCGCACTTCTGTGCGGCTGCTTCAATCTCAAATCGGCCGTGTTGCGCGAATGAGCCTGTCGCGGACGGCGGCCCATTGCGGCTCGTTCGGCGGCATCTGGATCAGAATCACTTCCGCACCCGATTGGTCGGCTTCGCGCAGGGCGGAATAGAGCCGTCGGGCGTATTCTTCGCTTGATTGCGGCATTTGCAGATGCCAATGCGCGCCGCTGAAATGCGAATCTGCAAGAACGATTGCCGCGATGCGACCTGTCGGCACCGGGCTATCTAACGATCGGCCCTCATAGCGAAACGCGGGAGTTTTGGGGGCGTAGTGGATCTCCTGCTGGCCGGGGCTCAGGGCAGCATTGCTCATTCCTATCGAGCCTTGGAAGACACTGACCGGACCAATGATCCTTTCGATCTGCTCGCGCGTGATTGCGCCAAGGCGCAGGATGGCCGGCGCGCTGCCGCTCAGATCGAGAACGGTTGACTCAATGCCAACGCGACAGGGGCCGCCATCCAGGATCAGATCAACCGCGTCGCCCAGATCATCCCGCACATGCTGGGCGCTCGTGGGGCTGATGCGCGTCGAGCGATTGGCGCTGGGAGCGCAGATCGCGCCGTCAAATTCGCGCAACAATTGCAGCGCCAGCGGATGATCCGGCGCGCGCAGGCCGACGGTGGGGCGGCCAGCCGTCGCCTCATCGACGATCGGGGGCGCCTTGCTGACGACGAGCGTCAGCGGGCCGGGCCAGAATTGCCGCGCGAGCAACTGTGCCGACGGTGGCCAATGAGCGGCATAACGCTGAGCCATCGCCTCATTGGAAACATGCGCAATCAGCGGATTGGTCGGCGGCCTCCCTTTGGCAACGAAAATTCCGCGCACGGCCGACACACTGGTCGCATCCGCGCCAAGACCGTAGACCGTTTCCGTGGGAAACGCCACGAGTTTGCCGGCGCGCAAGAGTCGAACTGCCTCGGCCACATCGTTCATGGCATTAGCATAGTCGCGCGGATGTCGAAGACGAAATGCTCGTCTTCTCCCTCTCCCCTGTACTCAGGGGAGAGGGCCGGGGTGAGGGGACGAACGCGTCAATTTGCGAACGGCGCCATCTCGCAATTCCCTGTCCCCTCACCCTGCCCTCTCCCCTGAGTACAGGGGAGAGGGTTCTGAGCGAGAACCCTCAATCTCGCGATATTCTCGGGCAAGACGCTCCGTGTGACAGATTCTTGCCGTCATGTTTGTCCGGCGCTCTATCGATGCCGGAACCAGATGACGTAGGCGAACAACGCCGCGGCATTGAGCGAAGTCAGGACCGCGATCTTTCCCAGCGCGTCGCGCACGGCGTCGGAGAGGAACGTGAACGGGCGATTCAGCCATTCCAAGGGAAGAAGGTAGATCGGCAGACGACGGTTATCGTCGCCCGGGATTTCCAGGGGATCGACGCCGACTGACTGAGATTGCGGCTCGGAAGCCGCCGCATCGTCAATCTTCGGAGCGGCATCCGGCGCGGGACTCGATTGCACGGCGATGGTCTGCGGATTCTCGGTGGACGGCGCCTCAACGGGCGCAGCTGGCTCAACGGTCGCGGGCGGCTGCATGATCGCAGCATTCGCGACCGCGGTAGCGGAGGATTCATCGCTGAGCGGAGCAGCAACCACCTCAACGAGCGCGGGCGCGCTGGCGGGCTCCGTCATCGTATGAGCCGCCTTATCCTTGTCACCAGTGATCAGCGCTTCGATTTGCTGCGCCAGCGCAGCCTCGTCATCGCCGGGCGTTTTGGCGGCATCAGCCGCCAGCGGGTCGGCGGGCGATGAGATCGTCTTACCGTCATCGACTCGCATGACTGGCGCACGCTCTTCCTCGCGCTCGATGTCGGCGCTGGCCAACAGGCGATCGACTTCCTTGCCCGCGAGTTGCGCGATGAGTTCATCGGCATCTTTCTGCGGCGCTGGCGGCGCCTCGGGCGAATTGGCCACGGCTTCTGACATCTACTCCTCCATCCGTCGCGGAAAGCAGCCCGCATGCGAGCCGGCATATCAGTCTTCCGCCATGGTCCTTTATCGGACGCCTTTCGGGCGGGGTTAAGCGGCGCTGAAGCCGCGAGATGTGCGCGTTGCGGCACGATAATCGGTTGCCGATAATCCGCCGATTGATTCGACGCATTCACATCCGCCAACTCCGGGTCGGCGAGCATCCGCTCGACGAAAGCGAAGCGCATCACGCCCGCGACGTATTGCGGCTGCCCGACGGCGCATCAATCGAGCTATTTGATGATGCCGGCCAAAGCGCCGACGGCATCCTGATTCATCATGGCGCGCACGGGGCAACGGTTCGCGTCGGCGAGATCAGCGCGCAATCGGTGCCGCATTTTCAGTTGACAATTGCATCAGCCGTTCCGAAAGGGGAACGGGCCGATTGGATGGTGGAAAAGCTGAGCGAGCTAGGCGTGGTCGCGTTCATCCCGCTGGCGACAGCGCGCAGCGTCGTGCATCCGCAGGGCCAGGGCAAACGGCAGCGCTGGGAACGAATCGCCACCGAATCCGCCAAGCAATGTCGGCGAGTTGGAGTGATGCGGATCGAGCCACTGATGAATTTCGCGGATGTGGTGAAAGCGACCGAGGCAGGTTGGTTTCTCTCAACGGGCCAGTCCAAGCCGATATCGCAAGCGCTGCGCGATCTGAATCCAGCAGGATCGCTGACGCTGTTTGTCGGCCCGGAAGGGGGGTGGACGGAACCGGAGATCGAGACGTTTGACAGAAGGGGGCTGACCGCAGTCGCGCTGACGGCCACAATTCTGCGCGTCGAAACCGCCGCCATCGCGGCGGCGGCCGTGGTCAGTACGGGAACGAATGAAAAATGAAAAGTGATAAATGAAAAATGTAAGGGCAAAGCCCCGGCATCCATTTTTCACTTTTCATTTTGCATTTTTCATTCCGCGAGCCGGACTTCTCTTTACGCCGGCGACCCGCTCGTGCGCGACAATTTCGGCGACGAGTCTTGTCCCTCCTCCGGTACTCCGGGGGAGGGTTAGGGTGGGGGCCGATGGCGAACGACATTTGTTCTACACAACCCCCACCCCAGCCCTCCCCCGGAGTACCGGGGGAGGGAGAAATACCGGCCGCCTAAAGTGTGACACACCCGCGACCCGCCACTGCGGCTCGCGCCGCTTGACGCCCCCGCGGCGCGTGGCGACGATTCGGGCCCGTGAGCCAATATCCATCGCCGTATAATCCGCCGCCGTATTCGCAGCAAATGTATTACTACGGCTCGGGCGCCCAGGACCTGCTGGCGCCCGCGCGCCGTGCGAGCCTGCTGCTGATCGTGCTGGGGAGCATCACGATTCTTTTCGCGTTCTGCTTTGGCGGATCCTCGCTGATGATGGATCAGATCCTCGCGCAGGGCAAGATGCCGCCCGAGGCGATGAACAACATGACGCCGCAGCAAATGAAGCTGCTGATGCTCGTGATGGGGGTGGTGCTGCTGGTGGTCGGCGCGATCACCGTCCTCGTTGGGATCATTGCCCGCCGCGGCACGCGCGGACCTGTCATCGCCGCTCTCACCGTGACGAGCCTCTTTGCCCTGTATTTGCTGGAAGAGGTCGTTCGCGCGATCGTGCTCGTGGCGCTGCAGGGCAATCCCACAGTTCTGCTGGGTGTCTGTGTCATCATCGTGCCCCTGGTGGCGTACGGCGTCGGCATCTTCTGGCTCATCCAGGCGCTTCGCGCCGCCGGCAAGATCGGCGTGGCACAGCAGCAGCAATATCAAATGCAAATGTGGCAGATGCAGCAGCAACAAGCCTGGCAGCAGGCGGGTGGGTATGGATATGCGCTGCCCAATGCGCCGCAGGCCCCGCCGGCGCCCACACCGCCGCCTCCACCAGGTGACTCGCCGCAACAGCCGCCGCAGTCCCAACCGTAGCGAGAGCTAGACGTGGCATGGCGTCGTGTGGCACGGGCGTCCCGCCCGTGATTGGCGGTATGCCGCCGCTCTTCGCCAGAACACGGGCGTCCCGCCCATGATTCTTCACCACGGAGGCACGGAGACACGGAGGCGCGCTTGTACTTCGACACGATAATGCGAAATAGGATGATTACTAATTTGTCGTTTGACTTTGAATTCAAGCGCTGATTCGCCAAATGCTATTCGAACTTCGAGCGCGCCTCCGTGTCTCCGTGCCTCCGTGGTGAAGAATTCACGGGCGAGCCGCCCGTGCCACATCGGTCTACGGCTTTTCAATCAAAAGCTCGCGCCGGAAATAATCCTGCCGCATGGCGGCTTTGGCCAGTTGCAGCGTTTCCTCGGCGACAGCGTTGGCACGCTCGGTGCCGGCGCGGAGGATGTCCAGGACATCGTCGGGCCGCTGTTCGAATTGACGCCTTCGCGTGCGGATCGGCTCAAGCAACGCGTTGAGCACTTCGACGAGCTTGCGCTTGACGGCGACATCGCCGACCTTTCCCGTCTTGTACATTTCGCGGTGTTCGTTGACCCACGCAGCGTCGGCGTTGAACGTTTCGTGGAAGGCCCAGAGCGGGTTTTTTTCCGGGTCGGTTTCACCCGGATCGGTCGCGCGGATGCGCTTCGGATCGGTATACATCCCCATCACCTTTTTCTGCACGGCATCCGCATCATCCGCCAGAAAAATGGCGTTGTTCAGCGACTTGCTCATCTTCAGCAGATTGCCTTCCGAGCCGGGCGCGCCCAGACCCACGAGCCGCTTCACGCGGCCGAGCTTCGGCTCGATGATCGGGAACAAGCCGCCGACTTTTAGATAATCCTTGTCCTCGGTTTGCGGATCGACGCGGTTGTAGAGCTGGTTGAATTTCCGCGCCACCTCGCGCGTCAGCTCCAGGTGCGGCAACTGATCCTCGCCCACCGGCACCAATTGCGGCCGAAACGCCAGAATATCCGCGCACTGCCCGACGGCGTACATCGGAAAGCCGAACGGATATTTATCGCCAAGCTCCTTATCCTTGATCTCCTGCGCGAGCGTCGGATTGCGCATGACGCGGTTGAAGGGGATGAGCATCGCGAAGAAAAACGTCAGCTCATCGATCGCCGGCACTTCGCTCTGGATGAACATGGCGCTCTTCGCCGGATCGATCCCCACCGCCAGCCAATCGGTGGCAATGTCGATCACGCTCTGGCGAATCTCGTCCGGCTTATCCGATCGAGTCGTAAAAGCATGCTTGTTGGCAATGAGGAAGAAGCATTCGTACTGATCCTGCAAAGCCAGCCGGTTTTCGACGCTGCCGACGTAATGGCCCAGATGAAGTTTGCCGGTAGGCGTGTCGCCGGTGAGGATGCGGGGTTTGGTCATTTTGATTGGTGGGTTGTGGGTTGTTGGTTGTGGGTTGTCGGAATTTATGGCGGTGTTGTCAATCCTACCCTGCCCGATCGACGATTCTGCCGATGCGAAATCGACGTGCCGATGCTGCTTGCCCTTCGCGGAAGATCAAGGCGCTTGAATATCGCCGCGAAAAGTATCGAGTCGTCGAGCCTGATCGCGCGGATGATGAATTGAGCAAAAGAAGAGGCTACCGATGGTCGCGCCGCTACGCGGGGCGGGGACAAGTTTTCCACCGGGTTGGATGCACGACACAACCCACAACCCACAACCGACCACCCACCCATAAAAAAATCACCCCGCCCCGCACGGCGAGTCGCGAGCTCGCCTGGCGGGCCGGGGTGAGGGATCGGACCGAATCTGTTGCGACCTGGCTCCGGGCCTGGGCCCGCCTCGGTCCGCTCAGCACGGTGCGTCTTCGTGAGGAGAGCGCATCGTACAGACGGTGGATCGCGGCTGTTTCCGCCGCGATCGCCAACCAACGGGTTGGCCTGGCGGTTTCCCGACTGGAAGGCCGTGGGTTTTCGCGGGCGTTTTGGGTCGTCGGCAAAGCCGCGCCCTGACGCCTTTTTCCCGGACTCTGTTCCTAGGATCGGACGCTTCTTGCAGTCGTTGCCGGCTGCTTGAGCGCCGTGAGTCCGACGGTTCGCGTATCGGAGGTCTCTCACCTCGCGGTGCGTTCCGCCACTGGCGGCGGCAATAGCCCGGATCGCGTTTCGGCGTTTTATCGCCGTCGTCGGGCGGCCCTGCCGCTGGCCGCCGACCCCGCCGTGCCCGCTCTTCGTTGCTTCGCACGGTCCATCTAAGGGTCGGTCTGTTTTCAGAGCCTTTTCCAATTCCGCCGGTCAGTTTCCTGCCCGACGGCGAAAGGAAATATACGATTCATCGCGTGATTCGCCAAAAGAATTCTGCAAGTAGAAAAAGAGTTATCCACCATGTGACGCAAGTCATGAAAGGACCGCAATTTCAGCGGTGGAAAACACGGTGGACAAACTGGAGGAACAGTTGCTAGTTGTTAGTTGCGCTCGGAGAAGCGATTTTATCCTCCAAGTGCAACTAGCAACTAACAACCAACAACTAACAACTTATTTCTGCGTCGGCGTCGGCTGCAGCATCTTCACGGCTCCAACTTCCTGAAAGCTCTTCAGATCCGTCCAGAACGTTCCCTGTCCGGCGAAGATCAGGCGGAGCTCGGTGGGCTGGAAGTTTTTCGCGAAGATGTATTGGTTGTACGCCTGCGGCGAACCCAGTGCGTCGACCATCATCTTCGCGCCTTTGGCCTCGGCTTCGTTGCGCATGCGATCGACATCCGCCTTGGCCTTGCCGAGGATTTGCGTGCGCTGCGCTTCGAGCTGCGACACTTGCAGGTTGATCGACGCGATCGCCAAATCGCGCTCGGCGCCGATCTCGGCGGCCTTCTTCTGGCTGTCGGCGGTGATGTTGGCCACCTTCACGCCCGTCTCACCGGCAACCGTTTGCTGCGCCACGTCCACCAGCTTGTCCGCCTGATCCAATTCCGCCTGCTTGGCAGCGGTTGCGGTTTTTTGCTGGTTGGTGATATTGCGCTCGACTTCGATATTCGCGCGCTGAATGGTCGCCAGCAGCCCGTTGGTGGCGTCGTTGCCGCTCTTGTCCTTGATCGAAATGCCGCGGATCAATGCAAGTAAAACCGACACATGCCGCGATTGAACCTGTGCCGCCAGGGCCTGCGATAGATCATCTTGAAATCGCGAACGGCTCTGGCCTTGAATGAGTTCGACGGCGGTGTATTTGGAGCCTTCGTTCTGGCAGGCGGCCTTCATCGCCGGCGCGATGACATTCTGCTCGATGCGCTTGGTATCGCCGATCGTCGCGACAATCGAAGGCGTATCCGCCGGCGCGCGGCCCCAGACAACCGTGAAATCCGCCTGCACCTGATAGCCGTCCTGGCTGTAAAAATTGATGCCTGTATTTGTGTTGTGGTCGAGCGTGATCTCATCATATCCAACCGGCATGATGGTGATTTTCGCCATCCGAGGATTGATGTAGTAGATGCCGGGTTGGAGGACATCCTGGAGAATCCCGCGATGTGTGATACCGAGCGTAAGCCGGCTGGCGTCAAGGTTGGCCGGCTGTGTCGTTCGGATGAGCGGCGTGCTGGAAACGGGCACACCCAGCATCGTCCCACCCTCAACGAGGCGCGTGACGACGCCGACGGACCCGGGCGGAACAATCACCGCGGGCACGAGATTCACTTCCTGGAATTTTGGATTGATCTTGTACGTGCCGGGCGTCAGAACCTCGGCTTGAATGCCGCGATATTCCTTGCCCAAAACTTCTTCACCCGGCGGCGGCGTCTTTCCCTGCTTCTGCGTTACCAGCCCAACCATGGGCGAGGTTGCAGGGTCCTTCAGCTTTCCGTTGGAATCCCAATCCCATTTCTCCGGATCGCCGGCGCTGATTTTCGTCAGCTCTACCTCTTCAACGTGATACTCGATCGGGTTGATGAAATATCGCCCCGGCCCGAGCACTTCCTGGCGCACACCCTTGTAATGATTT
This sequence comes from Humisphaera sp., assembly GCA_036276235.1. Taxonomy (GTDB): domain Bacteria; phylum Planctomycetota; class Phycisphaerae; order Tepidisphaerales; family Tepidisphaeraceae; genus JANWHF01. The sequence continues at coordinate 13,766 of DATBDZ010000429.1, forward strand.
TGGTCCGGCGGGACGACGACCATATCCGCCGGCAGCGGATCGCCGAACTTGTTCATGACCAGCAGCGCGTGATTTTCATCGACGTAGACGCGCATGACGGTCCATTCAAACGCCTCGTACAGCAGGAAGATGCCGACGACCAGAACCAGGGCAAGCTTGATCATATTTTGAACGCGGCTCATTGTTGCACCTCCGTGACCTTATCGGTGGCGGACGCCTTCTGCGCCTTGCCGGCTTCGGGCTTGGCGCCGTTGGCCGTGAACTGGCGGAAGATGTCGGCAAAGGGGCCGTCGGTCGTGGTCAGGATCGATTTAATCGATGGGGCAATCTTCTGATAGAAGAAATATTGTGCGTAGGCGTTTCCATCGCCGAACGCCTGGACCTGCTGCCGCAACGGCTCGGCTTCGGCCTGGCGGGTGAGCAGGACGACATTCGCCTCGGCCTGCCCGCGGGCCACGACGGCATCGGCCTCGTTCTTTGCCGCCTCCAGCCGCAGCTTGGCCACCGCCAGCTCCTGATTGGCTTTGGTGACCGCGACATCGCGATCCTGCTCAGCGCCTTTAACGACGCCGACCACTTTCGCGTTGGCCTGGCCGATCTGCTGGTTTTGCTTGCCCAGCTCCTGCTGGGTCGCAAGCTCCGCCTGCGACTTGGCGACGATGATCTGCTGCTCGATCGATTTGATCTGCTGCTTGGCGACTTCGCGTTCGTTGATCAGCGCCTTGATCTCCTCGGGAGGAACGATGTCGCGAACCAGCGCCTGCTTAACGATGATTCCCTGCTTCGCGCAGGCCTCCTGCAAGTGATCCTGAAAATCCTTCTGGAATTTGAGCTTGGTATCGCCGCTGATGAAATCGCGGGCGTTGTATTGGCTGCCGATGATGCGGCAAAAGCTTCGCGCGTAAGGCAGAATGACTTTCTGCTCCATGAATTCAATCAAGCCGCTCCCCTCGGCATATTGCACGTACATAAGCGGCAACTTGGCCGGATCGATTTCCCATTCCACGAATCCGTCGAGCTTGATGTCGAAGCTGTCGTTGGAGGGGAAATGAATTTCGTCGTTGCCGCTCATTTCAAAGCGCTGCGATTGCGTGTTGATCGGCTTAATGCGTTTGGCGTATGGGTTGACGTAGACAAATCCTTCGCGCTCGGTCGTCTTCTGGACGCCAAGCTCGCCGTCTTCAACCAGATAATCGTTGGGATTCGCAGGCGCTTTGCCGGCCATCAAGGTGACGACGCCGCTGTGCCCAGGGTCGATCTGCACGGCGTCCGCGTGCTTCACCTCATACGCGTACGGATTCGCATATTCAAAGTAAGTCCCCGGCGTCAGCGTCTTGGCCAGCGGCCCGCGCTGCCCGCGCGATTCATCGGCGAGCACCTGCCCCGGATCCAGCGGCTTGCCGAACTTGCGGATTACGATGCCGACCTTTCCCTGCGGAATGTCGGCATTGGTTTCCACCAGCTTGACGATGATCCGCTCGTAATCAAACGGGCTGAAATTGAAATAGGTGCCCGGCAGATAGACCTGCTCGAGGATGCCGTTGCAGTCGCCGTATTCTTTCTCCCACTGCTTGTAGGCCGCGGAATCGTGATTCAAATCCGACGGGCGCGGGATGACGATCTGATCGTTCGGCAAGCTGCGGCTGCCGTTCTTCTTGATCAGCACGAGCACTTCGCCGGGGCTGACGACTTCGCGTCGCACCGTCCAGAAATAAGCCAGATAAATCACGACGACAGCGAGGAACACGATGATGGCGTTCTTCCAAAACCCGCCGCCGCTGCGCGAGATCGCCATGCGCGGCCCCGAAGGGGGCGCTCCGCCCGAAGCGGACGACTCGGTTCCCATTCTCGGAAATCGAAATGCTGGCATGAAACCTCCTTCGAGGCGCGGTAGGGGCGAACCTCGTGTTCGCCCTTGTTGTCCGCGCGGTCGATGTCGGGCGAACACAAGGTTCGCCCCTACAAATACCCCCGTAGGGGTGAACCTTGTGTTCACCCTCTGCCCGTCGCGGGATTGACGTGGGCGAACACGAGGTTCGCCCCTACAGATGAAACGCTAGAGCTTCTTCCCACACCGACGGCAATACTGCGCGAAAGGCGGATGTGCCGCGCCACAGCTTCCGCAGAGGCGCTGCCGACCTGAGAACCGCTGGGCGCGACCGGTCGTTATGGCCATGAGCAGCAGCACCGCCAACACGATCAAGAAGAAAACCGGTAAACCGATCACGGCGGCTCCCAATCTCTAATGTCCCTGGTACATACCATCGCAACCGGCGATGGACTTGTCCATTATAAGCGCGAGGGTTGTTGATAAGCAGGGGAATGAATGGAAGAAATAAGTTGTCAGTTGCCAGTTGTCAGTGAAGAACATGCGATCCCTCTCCGTGCGCACTGACAACTGACAACTAGCAACTGACAACTTATTGGTCCCCCCAACTGGCAACTGACCACTGACAACTTATAATCCCTGCATGGCTCCGTCATTTGTCCGTGCGCGCGTGCGCGACATGTCTGGTTATGTACCTGGCGAGCAGCCGGGCGCCGACGAGCGCGTCGTGAAGCTCAACACCAATGAGAATCCGTTTCCACCCAGCGACCGGGTGATGCAGGCGATCGCCAACGTTGATAAGGAAACGCTTCGCCGATATCCCAGCCCGATGGCCGATGGGTTTCGCATCGCGGCGGCCAAGCATCTGGGCATCACGCCGGACATGATCCTCGCCGGCAACGGCAGCGACGATATCCTGACGATCGCCACCCGATGCTTCATTCCGCCTGGCGGAAAGCTGGCGGCGCCTGATCCGACCTATTCGCTTTACACGATCCTGGCACGGCTGCAGGAGGCGAGCTTCGTTCCGGTGAAGTGGGCGGAAGATTGGTCGCTGCCGATCGATGCGCTGATTGCAACCGGCGCACATGCGATCTATCTGGCGAATCCAAATGCGCCCAGCGGCACGTTTGTGTCGCCGGTCAAGGTCGCCGAGCTGGCGCGGCAATTTCCGGGCGCGCTGGTGATCGACGAGGCATATGTCGATTTTGCGGAGGATGATTGCCTCTCGCTCGTTGGCGATTATCCGAACGTGATCATCTCGCGCACGCTCAGCAAGGCGTATTGCCTGGCGGGATTGCGGTTTGGATATGCGATCGCGCAGCCGCATGTGATTGAAGAGATGGTGAAGGTGAAGGACAGCTACAACTGCGACGCGATGGCAATCATAGCCGCCACGGCGGCGATCGGAGATCAGGCCTATTACAAGGAGAAGTGGGAGCACATCCGCCTGGAGCGGCAAAGACTCTCGGCCGAACTCACACAGATGGGCTGGAACGTGCTGCCCAGCCACGCCAACTTCGTGCTGGCGACAGTCCCCGATGGCCGCGGCCGCGAGGCATATCTGGGCCTCAAGCGGCAGGGGATCCTCGTTCGATATTTCGATCTGCCGGGCCTGACGGATAAGCTCCGCATCACCGTTGGATTGAGCCATCAAAACAATGCCCTGCTAGCCGGAATCAAAGCGATGGCGGAGCCTGTCGCGGCTTAAGAAAGAAGAGTTCACCACGGAGGCACGGAGGCGCGCTTGGACTCCGACGCTAGGCTGCAAATGAAAACCGTTGCGATAAGATGTTGAACAAATAAATGAAAATTAAAAATCCAATTAAACGATACATTCAACTTAAAGATCCAATTGCGTTTTGCTTGTTCGCAGGTTGATGTGAAGCTTCGAGCGCGCCTCCGTGCCTTCGTGGTGAATCTTTCTTATGGCCAATAGAAAATCCGAAATCTCCCGCCAGACGCGCGAAACTAAAGTTCGCGTTGCGATCGATCTTGATGGTTCGGGCAAATCTTCGCCGCATACGGGCATTGGGTTTTTCGATCACATGCTCGATCTGCTCGCACGCCACAGCCTGATCGATCTGGACGTGCAGGCCGAGGGCGATCTGCAGGTCGATGCGCATCACACCGTCGAAGATGTCGGCATCGTGATCGGGCAGGCACTCGAGCAGGTGCTGGGCGACAAGCGCGGCATCTACCGCTACGGCTGGGCGATCGTCCCGATGGACGAGAGCCTCGCGCAGGTGGCGATCGATCTTTCCGGACGGCCGGCGTTCGTGTTCCGCGTCAGCTTCGCCGGTGAATCCATCGGCGCGTTTCCAACAGAATTGGTCGAGGAATTTTTCAAATCGATCGCGACCAACGCCAAGCTCAATCTCCATATCCATGTTCCGTATGGAACGAACAACCATCACATCGCCGAGGCGATTTTCAAAGCCGCCGCCAAAGCGCTGCGGCAGGCGACGAGCGCCGACCCGCGGAATTCGGATGTGCCGAGTACAAAGGGATCGCTGTAGGGGCTTCTTTGTAGGGGCGAACCTTGTGTTCGCCCTCGGGGTCCCTTGCGAGTAACGCAGGGCGAACACAAGGTTCGCCCCTACAATGCAAAATCGCATCTCCGGCATGAGCGACTCCCGTCAACAATATCTCCGCACTATCCGTACCGCAGTTGTGAAGCTCGGCACGCAGTTGCTGACGGATCGTGATGGCCGACTGGACGCCGCCTTTATTGGGACGATTGCGCGGCAGATCGCGCAGCTTCGCGAGCGGGGAATTTCTGTCGCCGTCGTCAGCTCGGGCGCGATTGGCGCGGGGGTGCGGGAGCTGAATCTTCCTCGTCGACCGACCGATCTGGCGCGGCTGCAGGCGGTCGCCGCCGTCGGGCAGCGGCGGCTGATGGATGTGTGGGCCGACGCGTTTGAGCCGTTCAAGCTGCCGGTTGCGCAAATCCTCTTGACGCGCGAAGATGTGGATGATCGAACGCGATTCCTGAATCTCCGCAATACCATCGGCGCGATTCATGAACTCGGCGGCGTGCCGATTATCAACGAAAACGACACGATCAGCACCGATGAGCTGGTGAAGATCAGCTTCGGCGACAACGACATGCTCGCCGCCGCGGTGGCGCATGCGCTGCGGGCGGATTTGCTGGTGCTGCTGACGGTGGTCGATGGCATTCTCGATGCGGACGGCAAATCGGTGCGATTGATCGAGCAGGTTGAAGATGCCAAGTCGCTCGTCCGTGCAGAAAAGTCGGCGATGGGCAAAGGCGGCTTCAACTCCAAGCTCGAAGCGGCGCGGCAGGTCACGGAGTTTGGCGAAGTGCTGATCGTCGCGGATGGCAGATCGGAAAATCTGCTGCCGCGCCTGATCGACGGCGAGGAACTCGGGACACTCTTCGCGCCGGCGGGCCGGAAGATTTCTTCGCGAAGCCGCTGGATCGGCAGCGCGCGGCCGGCGGGCATCATCGTCGTAGACGATGGCGCGGCGTTGGCGGTTGCGCAGAAGAATAAGAGCCTTTTGCCCGCCGGAATTGTGCGTGTCGAAGGATCCTTCGCGCGCGGGGATGTGGTCGAGATACAATCCGCAGATGGAAAGGCAATCGCCCGCGGCCTGAGCAATTACAGCCATGAGGACGTTCAGCGCATCCGCGGCAAAAAGACCGCCGAAGTCCGTACGATGTTAGCCGAGGCCGCTTATGACGAGGTGGTGCATCGGGATAATTTGGTGGGGATGTAGGGGGAGGAGCCAGGAGCCAGGAGCTAGGAGCTAGGAGTCAGAAGCCGGGAGGATTCAGGGCGGCTCGCGATGCGTCCCGGGCTGCTAACCTCGCCCCCACACGGGTGTCCTTGAAGGGGAGATGTTTTGTCTGCGGTTCGGGTGGCATCTCCTGACTAACGAATGAAGGAGTCAATTATGCGACATCTGTGGATTGGTGCATTGCTGCTGGGACTGCTGCCGGCCGCGGCTTCGGCGGGGCATGGCGGGGGCGGCTGGTCGGTCGGCGTCGGATTCGGCTACGGCGGCGTTAGCGTCGGTGCCGGCTACGGATATCCGGGCTTTTACGGCAGCGTCGGCTACGGCTACGCGCCACGCGCCTATTCCTATTACGGCCCGAGCTACTACGCCCCCGCGCCGGTGTATGTCGCGCCGCCGGTCGTGTATGGCGGGCCCGCTTACTATCCGCCCGCAGTCGTGTACCGCGCGCCGGTCGTGCGATATGTGCCTGGGCCGTACTACTACGGCCGACCCGGGTACTATCATCGCGGTTGGTAGCGGATGAGAGGAGCCAAGGAGTCAGGAGCCAGTAGACAAGGAGAAATGCGCGGCGGCGGATAGCCACCAGCTAGTCAAACACGTTATCTGACCGCTTTCTCCTGGCTCCAGACTACTGGCTCCTTCCCCTCTCACACCCCTTCCACCTCGCCCGCCGACAAATCCACGGCAGTGCGGAAATCCCGGCTGCCTCGGGGGATGTGCAAAACTGCAAAGTCGATCTCGCTGTTGATTTCCGCGCCGACCAGCAGCACAAGCGCATCCAGGTAAAAGAGCAGCAGCATGATTGCGACGCCGCCGACGGTGCCGTAGGTTCTGGCGTATGATTTCCCGCCGATCGTGTGGATGTAAAATCGGAAGGCCAAACCCAGGCAGATCCAGACAATCATGACGAACACCGCCCCCGGCGTGAGCAGGCGCAGCGGCTGCTTGATCGCCGGGCCGTAGTAATAGATCACCATCAGCACCAGCATCATCAGGAGCAGCGCGGCGATCCATCGCACAACATCGATCGCGATCAACTCCGGTGTAAATCGCGAGAGATTGTTGTGGCTGAATTTGATAAACCAGTATTTGACGAGCGTCCCGATCGGCAGGAGCGCGACAACCGCAAGGAGCATCGCCGCCACGATGATGGTGACGCCAAGGGCCAGCAGTCGCAGCCGCCATATGGGGCGGCCCCGCTCCAGCTCATAGACTTTATCCAGTGCGGTCATGGTGGCGGCGATTCCGCCGCTGCCCGACCAGAGCGCGACGACCAGCCCAATGATCAGCATCGGCTTGGCCTGCTGTTGAACCAGCGACTCGACCGGCTTGCTGACGTTGTCCAGCAGCGTGTCGTTGGCGCCCGGCAGAAAATCGCTCACCAACTGGCGAATCGCGCGCGGGGCCGGCTCCTTGATTTTCTGTGGCAGATAAGGCACCAGCGCCAGCAGGAAAATGAAAAATGGAAAGATCGCAAAGAGCCACGAATAAGCCAGCGCTGAAGCCCAAGTAAAGAGATTGTCCTTCTGTACTTCCTCCCAGACACGCAGCGAAAACCGGACGATGCCGACGGAGCGGCGGATTTTGTTGAGATCGGATAGCCGAGCCATGCTGGGGACGATGGTAGAGACCGGAAAGGAAACGGCAACGGCCCGCTGTTACAAAGTTGATGGCGAGGACGATTCGCTCGCGGCCCATTGCTCGCACGATCAGTAGAAATTCGCTGAATGGAAGAACGCTTCGCTCTTGCTGATGTCGGCCGAGTACGGCCGACGCTTGCGGGGTACCGCAAGCCATGGGTTGGAAGCGTTGGAAGCCCATGCCACGTGGCGGACGCTTGCGGAGTACCGCAAGCCAATGGGCAGGATGCCCATGCCACTCGGCCAACGCTTGCTGAGTACAGCAAGCCATGGGCTGGAAGCCCGTGCCACAAAAGAAACGTGACGGCCGGATAAAATCCAGAGCCGTCCCGCTTCTGCGTTGTGAGTCTTTTTTGGCTCGCCTCTATCGCCAGTATCCTCGCACCCAGTAGTATCCGTGGTGCGTGCGGACCCAGTGGCCGCCGTACCAGACTGCCTGCGGGTGTGGCCTTACCGTCACTACTTCCACGCGAGGCGGCGGCGGGGGGCCTTCCGTTACAACAACCTCGCCCTCGGGATACGGCGCCGGTTCCGTAATTACTTCCTCCCGCTCCACATGCTGCGGAGCAGGCTCGGCGTAAATACATCCACTGAGCCCGATCGCGCCGACGACCAACATCCCGGTCGAAACGAGTTTTGATTTCATGTTTCGCATGGTTAAACCGTCCATCCAATGAAAAGCTCGGTTTGAGGCTTCAAACCGAGCTATCCAATTTCGTAAGGGCGAATCGCGTGCCAGCAAGCGCCGCTTTAAGGCAGCGGCAAGCGGATTCCGATGCGTCCAATTGGCCGCTCTTCAACATGCGACCGCTCGATCGCGACGCGTTCCATGTGCGTCTCGTAGTGGCCGGGAACGACCACTTCCTGATGATCGACAGTGCCCCAGTGGCCATCGCTCACCAGCTCCTGGCGTTGCACGTCGTCGTAGTGGCCTGGCGTCACGACCACATCATGCGTGCGATCTTCGTAGTGGCCGGGGATCAGTTGACGCTCGTACGTCACGCGCTGCCCATGAGGGCCGTAATGCGTGACGCGGCGATCTTCGTATCGATCAGGGCACCAGACGCGCTCGCTGACGGTTTGGGTCACCGGCGGGCACCACACGCGATCGACAACCGTGCGATAAACCGGCGCGATCCATTGCCGCTCGCTGACCGTGCGGTAGACCGGATCAACCCACACCTGCACGGGCCGGTCTTCGTAGACCGTCGGGCCGTCCACCTGCCGATGCGTCGAACGTAGATCGACATTGACATTGATGCCGCTGTGGTGATCGGCCATTGCGGAAGAAGCCGGGATGGCGCTGAATGCCGCGCCCGCCAGGGCCGTTCGCACTGCCGTCGAGGCCAATGTTTTTCCAAAGAGTTTGGTAATGATGCCAGTCATAGAGATAACCTCCCGCCGCAAGACCATCGCGGGTTTCGTTCGCGATGCAGTTCTTGTCGGCTACCGAATAGACACTTCATACGATGCAGGGTTGGGCTTGGACGGGCTGTTACAAACAGAGCGACGGCGCATAATCGAGGGTGCATAAACTGCTGATAAAACTGGGTTTTCGCGGTGAAATAAACCGCCCCTGCCAAACGGCAGGGGCGGTCTGGGCGATAGTGGATCAGCATTTGCTCTGCGCGCCGGGTGGCATCAGCCCGTCTCATCAATGACCGAGCCGGGCGGGAAGCTCTTCAGCGCGGTGCCCGAATTGACCTGTCCATTCTGCGCATCGTGGATGGCCGCCAGGAAATCATTATGAAACTGCTGCGGATCTACTCCAAATGACTGAAGCAACTGGCCGAACGCCTGACGGGAGGAGGTGGCGTTTGGTGTTGTGCCGCCCGACTCATTGGCGGCATCTGTTGCTGGGTCGCTTGTCGCAGGTTGGCCGCTGGCGGATGAGCCGCCCGCGCCGGCGTTTTTCAGCACCTTCTCGATCGCGTCCTGGATCACGGTATTTGGATCGCTCGATGAGTCTCCCTGCGTTGATTGCAGAGCGCTGGTCACCGCGCTCTGAATCTGCTGTGCCATCTGCCCATTGCCGTGATGGTGATGATGATGTCCGCCAACCGGTGCCGTGGTTTGGGCCGATTGTGATGAGTCCCCGCCGG
>DATBDZ010000430.1:0-2807 GCA_036276235.1 Humisphaera sp.
CTGCTGGTCATCACCGGCGATTTCATCGACAAATACGATCGCTCGCTCGATGTCATCACGGCGCTGCGCAGATTACAGACGCAGGCAAAAGCGGCCGGCGGAAACGTCATCATCACGATGGGCAATCACGAGGCGGAATTCCTTGCGGGCGGCGCGACGAAGAAAAAGGCCGTCAGCGTCACCGCGAAATTGCTGGAAACCGATGCAAAGGGAAAGAAAACGCCGACGCTCAAGGCGGAATTGATCGCCAAAGGAATTTCCGCAGCGGACGTGATCGCTGGAACTGACAAAGAGGGCATCGGACAATTTCTCCGCGATCTTCCGATCGCGGCGAAGGTGAACGACTGGTTCTTCTGCCACGCCGGCAACACGCACGGCAGCACGCTCTCAGATCTGCGCCAGCAGCTGATGAGCGGCATTGATGCCGACGGGTTTGGCAGCGCAATCCTTGCCGATCCGGATTCGATTCTCGAAGCGCGCATGCATCCGGATGTGTGGTGGGAAAAGGACGCCGCCGACAAGCACGATAAGACCGGCGAGGCGCTTCGGGCGAATCTGATGGCTCTGGGCTGCCGGCATCTGGTCTTCGGCCATCAGCCGGGCGAAGTCGATTTCGCCGACGGATCGAAACGTAAACGCGATGAGATGTTCACCAAGTTCAACGGCCTGTTCTTCATGATCGACACAGGAATGAGCCGTGGAGCCGACTCGGGGCGCGGCGCGGTTTTGTGGATTCATCGGGACTTGGCCGAATCTCCGTATTTTGGCGCCACGGCCTGTTATGCCGATGGAAAGTCCCAGCTCATTTGGAGGGACAACAAGCGTCGTTGAAGGGCCCGCTTTTCGTTTTGTTGCCATGACAATCGCATAGCGAGCGGCGCTTCCCATCCGGGCCGGCGCCGGTTTACACTTGCCCGCCTACCCAACCAAGGTGAATCGGATGAACAAACTGGTTTTGGCGGCGATGCTGTTGGTGATGTTGTCGGCGGGCGATGCGATGGCGCAGCGGGCGGGCCGCGGCGCGGCGACGCAATCGGCGGCGCCCGATGAACCGTCCGCGCGCGGTCGGCGCGGGGGTGGCGCTTCTTCCACGCCCGCCGTCGAAGGCGCGGGGTTGACTATCGATGAGACACCGGTCATCACGCATCACGAGCTGAAGCTTGAGGAGCAGACGCTTAAGTACACCGCCACCGCCGGGCAGATGCCGCTGAAGAATGCCGCGGGAGACACCGAGGCGCACATCTTCTACATGGCGTATACGGTCGACGACTCCGACCACGCGAAGCGGCCACTCACGTTTGCTTTCAATGGTGGGCCGGGGTCGGCTTCGGTGTGGGTTCACATGGGCGCGATGGGGCCGCGACGCACAAAATTGCTTGACAACGGAGATATGCCGCCGCCCCCGTTTTCTGTCGTCGATAACGAGCAGACATGGCTGGGCAAGACCGATCTGGTTTTCATCGATCCGGTCGGCACAGGTTATAGCCGCGCCAAATCGGTGGATGTCGCGCGGCGAATGAATGGCGTCGAGGGGGATCTCCAATCCATCGGCGAATTCATCCGCATGTATCTGACGCGCAATGATCGATGGCTCTCGCCGCTGTTTATCGCGGGCGAAAGCTACGGCACGTTCCGCGCCGCCGGCCTGGCCGGGCGGCTCGATGAAGATGGCATCGCAGTGAATGGCGTGATTCTGATCTCGACGGTTCTCAACTTCGGCGTCCTTCGTCCCAGCACCAGCAACAACATCGCGTACGCGCTGCATCTGCCGACCTATACCGCCGATGCCTTCTATCACAAGAAGCTGCCATCGGATCTGGACAAGGATTTGCCGACGACGCTCAAGGAAGTGGAAGGCTGGGCGATGGGGGGATATCTGGAGGCGCTGGATAAAGGCGACACGCTAACCGCCGAGGAGCGCAAGGCGACGATCACCAAGCTCGCGCGCTACACCGGCCTGGAAGAGCGATATCTCGATGAGAGCGAGATGCGGCTGGATGTCAGCCACTTCACGCGCCAGCTTTTGCGTGACAAGAAGCTGACGATCGGCCGCTACGATGGCCGCATGACGGGGCCTTCGCCGCTGAATGCCGGCGAGGTTTCCACGTTCGATCCTTCAGGCTCGCTCACGCGCCCGCCGTTCACGGCGGCGTTTATGAACTACGTCCGAACGGAACTGAATTACAAATCGGACATGGAATATTACATCCTCGGCGGCGGCATTCAGCCGTGGGATTGGGGCGCGCAGAATAACTTCGCCGACGCGACGCCCTATCTGCGGACCGCGTTCCAGCAAAACCCGCACATGCGGCTGATGGTCTGCGCCAGCTATTACGACCTGGCGACGCCATACTTCGCCGCCGAGTACACGATCAATCACATGGGCCTGCATCAGGACATGCACGAGCGGATCAAGTGGTCCTTCTACGAAGCCGGCCACATGATGTACATCGACAAGGCGATGCGCGTAAAGCTGACGAAGGATGTGGGGGAGTTTATGGATAAGGCGGTGGGGAACTGAGGGGAGGAAGCCAAGGAAGCCGCAAGCCAGAGAAGCCAGAAGCCGCAAGCCAGAAGAAATGCATGACAGTCGCGAAACGGTCCATGCATTGCGAATGAACACACGAAGACGGCGGGCAGTGCCCGCCCGACGCGCCGCTTTCGCCCGTAGGGCGGGCACTGCCCAATACCGTCCCGAACGTGCATCGATCCGCCCCGGGCTTTTCGGAAGCGGCATTTTTGCAGGTGTGCGTGATGTTGGAAAGGCCCGCCTTTGGTTTGTCGCGGACGTGTTGGCGCATGCGGCG
>DATBDZ010000431.1:0-13457 GCA_036276235.1 Humisphaera sp.
TTTGGATGGGCATCGGATTGAGTTGACGTAGACGTACGTGTTGGGGAAGCGCCCGGAGCCAGAATTTGAATTGCGTTGCTTGAGTCCAATGGAATCGCGTACAATTCAGGCATGTCCGATCGCGTCACCGTTGACCAAGTCGTTGAAATAGCGCGCCAGCTTTCTCCACTTGAGAAGCTGAAGGTCATTGAGCGTCTGGCGCCAGACCTCGAAGTGCCCCTTTCGTCGCAGGTTGGCCAACGTGATGCTGACCTGGATGAGCAGTACCAGCGCGGGTACGAGCAGATTCCCGAAGACCCGACCGATGCGGAGGCGTTAATGCCTCATCTTCCGTTGTCTGAGGAGCGGTGGGAGTGAAGCGCGGCGAAGTCTGGTGGGCAAATCTTCCAACCCCAGTAGGGCGCCGACCCGTACTGCTCCTCTCGCGAAACCGCGCCTATATCACGCGCAGCGCGGTCACTGTGGCCTTTCTGACTACCACGGTCCGCAACATACCTGTGGAAGTAAAGCTATCGCCCGCAGATGGTGTGCCCAGGGATTGTGTGGTCAATCTGGACGTAATAAACACGATTCCCAAGTCGTCACTCGTGCAGCAGATTTGCACGCTGTCCTCGGCGAGGCTCGCGGAAGTGTCCAACGCAATTCGGTTCGCGCTGGACCTGCAACCGTGAAACCACCGCACGTGGCTCTGTGTCATGCGGCGCATGGCATCCCAAGCTCTGCGCGTTATCCTTTATTGCGATGATTCGCCGATTGCTTACTGGATTCAGCCTGCTGTCGCTGCTGCTCAGCGGCCTTGTCGTCGGCGAGTGGGTTCGCAGTTACAGGAAGACCGACGATCTGTTTGTCATCTATAACGGCGACGGGTCGGAGCAATTGCGGATTCGCCAGGGGATGGTGATGTTTCATCACACGTCGCCGCCGCTGGGCAAGAGCCGCGACGGCATTCGGCGGCTGAGCGTCAATTCATATCGCGATGAATCCTTGGCGGCGAGCACCAACTCACCGACGCCGTTTGTCGTGCCGAAGGTGTGGCATTCGTTTCGGCTGGAGTCGCTGTCGGCGGCGGAGGTGGCGCGGGCCCAAGCCGCGCCGTCGCCGTACGCGATGCTGTCGGGTTCGATGTCGGCGGGGCTGAGCAATGAGATTTCAGTGGATCGGCAGACCGGCTCTGTGAGCCTCAAGCCGGGAGCGACCGGCCAACTCACCGCCGCCGAGCAGGTTGAGATGATGCGACTACAGAACGCGCTTCTACGAGTGCGGATATCCAGCTCCTCGCGGCCGATCGGCCCGCCGCACTGGCGGGTGATCTTTCCGGCGTGGCCGCTGCTGTTGATCGCCGCGATTCCGATGGTGCACCTGTGCGTGAACCTCATCCGCAAACGCCGCCGGCGCTCGCACGGATTGTGCGGCGTATGCGCCTATGACCTCACGGGAAATCAAAGCGGCGTCTGCCCCGAATGCGGGACGGCCGTTCCCGGCAAGCCGCGGCCGGCGTGATTGCAATGATGCGACTCCTGCGCATTTCGTTCACCACTTTCACGATGCTCCTCAGCGCGGTCATCGTCGGCGAGTGGATTCGCAGTTACTGGAAGTCCGATCAGCTGTCGTTGATTCGCCGTGACGGAAGCCTGAATCTCATTGCGGTTCAGCAGGGAAAAATTGTCTTTCATCACCATGACCAGCCATCCGGGCAGAAGCCGCTAAAGCCAAAGCTGTTTGAATCACAGGACATCGCGCTTGCAAATCCACCTCGGCCATTTGGACACGGAAAGGGATGGGGGCCATTTCAATTTAATCGTATCGATAGTGCAGGTGTTATGGCCGCAGACAGGCGGGAGGACGCAGTCAAGCATTTCTCAATTCATCGCACAGGTCTTCGCCGGGAGAGCGGCAATTACCGCTTTGATCCGGAAACCCGCCAGGAAGTACTGATTGCCGGAGCTCCCTCGAAGCTTTCAGCGCAGCAGCGGGACGAGCTGGCCCATGCAGAGGCCAGATTGGCCTTCTTCTTGGCGCAGCCAAGTAACGACAATGCCGTTTACTTCTATGCACCTCATTGGCGCACCATTTTCCCGATCTGGTCGGTGCTGATCGTCGTCTCGGTACCGAGTATCTGGGCGGGAGCGCTTACGGTTCGCAAACGCCGCCGGCGCTCGCACGGATTGTGTGGCGTATGTGCCTACGACCTTACCGGCAACCAAAGCGGCGTCTGCCCGGAATGCGGGACGGCCGTTCCGGGCCAGGCGCGGCCGACGTAATCCGCGCTGCTTGTGGCATGGGCGTCCCGCCCACAAAGAATTTCACCACGGAGGCACGGAGACACGGAGGCGCACTCGAAATTCCGAAATCCGAATCCCCGAAATCCGAATCAAATCCGAATGATCAAATTCCGAAGCGAAGAAAAGCACGAAGTTCACGAAGGGAGCACGAAGAACCACAAAGAGCAATCACGATGTTTCTTCTTCGTGGCGATTAATGTTCCTCTTAGTGTCCTTAGTGGTTTCTGCTTTCGGATTTCTTCATTCGGAATTGATTCGGATTTCGGGGATTCGGATTTCGGAATTCAACCGCCGCTCCGTGCCTCCGTGGTGAAGATCACGGGCGGGACGCCCGTGCCACCATGTGCCAACCCCGCACCTTTCAAAATCACCGAAATCAATAGTCATCCACGCCCCCGGCCTCTATACTCTTGCGACGATGGTCGAGCGTGAACAGCCTTTAGTTTCTGACCCGGCGCTGGCGCCTGTGGCCGAGCGGGTGTTGGCGGGCGACGTGCTCTCTTATGCGGATGGCGTCGCGCTGTATCGCAGCCGCGATCTGCATGGGATTGGGCGGCTCGCGAATTTCGTGCGCGAAAAACTGCACGCCAATCGCACTTACTTCAATCGCAATCGGCATATCAATTACACGAATGTCTGCGCGCTCTCCTGCAAGTTCTGCTCGTTCTATCGCAAGCGCGGCGAAGATGGGGCTTACGAGATGCCGGTTGAGCAGGTGATCGAGACGGCGCGCAAAGCCGCCGACGCGGGGGCGACGGAAGTGCACATCGTCGGCGGGCTGCATCCGTGGCTGAAGTTCGATTACTACCTGCAGATGCTCAGCGGCGTCCGCCAAGCGTGCCCCTCATTGCACATCAAGGCGTTTACCGCGATCGAGATCGTGCATTTTACGCGCATCGCGCGGATGAGCATCGCCGAGGTGTTGTCGGCACTGCGCGAGGCGGGCCTGGGCAGCATGCCCGGCGGCGGCGCGGAGATCTTCGACGATCGCGTTCACGATGAAGTCTTCAAGGGAAAAGTGCGAGCCGACAAATGGTTTGAAGTCCATCGCACGGCTCACAGCCTCGGCATCTACACCAATGCGACGATGCTCTACGGCCATGTGGAAAAGCCGGAGGAGAGGATTGGGCATTTGATTAAGTTGAGGGAGTTGCAATCGGAATCGTTGGGTCGGGGAGAGGGACGAAGGGACGAAGGGACGGAGGGACGAAGGGACCGGTCAGAGGGACGAAGGGACGGAGGGACGGAGGGACGAAGGGAAGAGATAATCGCTCCTATGTCCCTTCGTCCCTACGTCCCTACGTCCCTTTCTGCGGCATTCAACTGCATGATCCCCCTCTCCTTCATCCCCGAGCAGAGCGAGTTGGGATATCTGCCCGGGCCGACGGGATTGACCGACTTGAAAACCCTCGCCATCGCGCGGCTGATGTTGCACAACATCGCGCACATCAAAGCCTTCTGGATCATGCAGGGGATCGGGCTTTCGCAGATCGCGCTGGATTGGGGATGCGATGACCTGGACGGAACCGTCGTCTGGTACGATATCACCAAACGCGCCGGCGACGGCACTCATCAGGAACTGCATGTCCGTGATATACAGCGGCTGATCCGCGAAGCCGGACGAGAGCCGATCGAACGCGATACGCTTTATCGACCCGTGCGGCGCGATCGCGAAACCGACAAAGTGCTGGGGGCCGAACCGATGTTGGTGGGATAGGCGGCCGAAAATGCCAGACAACACACAATGGTTTTACGCCAAGGCGGGACAGCAATTCGGGCCGGTGGCGCGCGAGCAACTGGGCCAGTTGGTGGCATCCGGACAACTCAGTGCCGGCGATCTGGTCTGGTCGGAAGGAATGACGGATTGGAAACCCGCCGGGCAAATCCCCGGCCTCAAGCCCGCCAATCCTGTGCCGATGTCTCAACCCGCGGCAGTCGCCGCCCAAACGTATGCGCCCGCGCAAGCCTACGCCGTTCAACCGCATCCCGCCCAATACGGCGCGCAGCAGATTACTTATCCGAGCGGCGCCAGCTACAACGGCCTGGCGATCACCGGATTTATCCTCGCACTGATTCCCGGCCTCACCATCGTCGGCCTTATTCTTTGCCTCGTCGCGTTAAGCGGAATGAAGAGCGGCGGCAACCGCGAAGGCTACGGCCTGGCCAAGGCGGGGATGATCATCAGCATCATCTACCTCTGTATGGGGTTTATCTTCGCCTGCCTGTGGTTCACGATCATCGCAACCGCCATCGGCCTGGGAAGCCACTGACGGGCGTCTCCGATTGCATATTCCCCGCAATCTCTGCTACTCTCCGTATTCAATCCCGCGGAAGGAGCAAATGATGCGAATCGCGTTTTCTTTTTTGGCTTGCGTTCTGGTTACTACGAGGTGCGTTATGGCGGCCGATCCGATTGCGCCCGGCGCTACCTTGCAAAAGCTTTCGGGCGAATTCACGTTCAGCGAAGGGCCGGCATCGGACAAAGAAGGGAACGTTTACTTCACCGATCAGCCTAACGATCGCATCATGAAGTGGAGCGTCGATGGAAAGCTTACCACCTGGATGCAGCCGGCAGGGCGATCCAATGGGCTTTGCTTCGACGGCAAGGGGAATCTGATCGCCTGTGCGGATGAGAAGAATGAGCTGTGGCTGATTTCGCCGGAGAAAAAGGTCACGGTTCTGGTGAAGGATTATAACGGTAAATTGCTCGACGGCCCCAATGATGTCTGGGTTCGCCCCGACGGCGGCATCTATTTCACCGATCCGTTCTACAAGCGCGACTACTGGAAGAATCGCGGCCCCAAGGAGCAGGATACCGAAGGCGTTTACTTCATCCCCGCCGGGCAGAGCAAACTGACGCGCGTCGTCTCAGACATGGTCCGCCCCAATGGCATCATCGGCACGCCAGACGGCAAGATGCTCTATGTTTCCGATATCGATGCGCACAAGACCTATTCATATGACATCCAACCCGATGGCTCGCTGAGCAACAAAAAGCTCTTCTGCCAGCTCGGCTCGGACGGGATGACAATTGACGATGAAGGAAATGTCTATCTCACCGGTCGCGGCGTCACCATCTTCGACAAGACCGGCAAGCAGGTCGGGCACATCGACGTGAAGGAAAGCTGGACCGGCAACGTCTGCTTCGGCGGCAAAGACCGCCACACGCTCTTCATCACCGCCAGCAAGGGTCTTTACAGCATGCAGATGAGGACAAGCGGGGCGGGAAGCCAATAGGTCTGCAATAGTTGCCAGTCACCAGTTGTCAGTTGCCAGTGAAGAAATAAGTTGCCAGTCGCTGGTGAACGCCAATGCGACGCCTTCTTGCATTTACTGGCAACTGGTAACTGGCGACTGGCAACTTTTCTCGACTGACAACTGGCAACTGGCAACTGGCAACTTCCTCCCCAATCACTTAAATCCCGCCATCAAATAATTCACCACGCTCTGCGCATCAAATGCCTGCTTCCAATTCAGGTGGCATTGTTGGAATTCGCAACTGAGGAAGCTGGCGAGGTTTGCGCCCATGCCGACGGTGGCGTCGTAGGTTGAGACGTTGCGGGTCGGATCGTCGAAAGAGGGCAGCGCCAACGACGTTAAATACTGGCTATTCCCGTTGATGCTTGTCCAGCCGGAGAAGATGTTGCCCGACCAGGTTTCCTGTGACGAGACCAGCGCGCCGCCGACGGAGAGGATCGAGCCGGTCATCAGTTGGAAGGTGTTGTTGATGATCTTGACGCGATTGATGGCAGTTGGGCCCTTGCCACCGGGCACGAAGCCGCCGTCGATGCGGACGCCGCCGTGCCAGTTGTAGATGCTGTTGTTTTGGATGGTCAGATCGTTGATGCCCACTGCCTGACTGCTATTGGAAACTCCCGTGCCGTAGGTGAGGACGATCGCCGAGCGATTATCGATGGTTCCGTTGGCAAAGACATTGTTGGCGACCATCACGCCCGCGCCGGGTTTGAGGTTGCCCAACTCCAGCCCGACGCCCGGCGTCGAGCCGACGCTGCCGCTGCCCATGAAGACGTTTCCGGTGACCGATCCGCTGACGCCGCCCGCCGTGGTCGTCGCGCCGTTGACCAGGCCAAAGCTCATCCCCATCGGATTGTTGAGGAAGAGATTGTTCTGGATGATCCCGCCGCCTCGCGCCTGCAGGCCGTACGCGGAGGCGCGCGAGATAACATTATCGCGCACGATCACGCCGGAGGTGTCGGAGGCCAGATAGATATTGTGATTTGTGATCACCTGCCCGGCCCCTTTGATCTTTTCGTTATATCCGTTGTGATCGAACGTGTTTCCTTCAATCAGCAAATTGCTGACATTCGTGCCGTAGAGTCCCTGGGAATGCCCGGCAGTTGACCAGGAATTGATGATCGTCGAGCGGCGAACCTTCACGTTGCTGATCGTGCCGTAATAGCCCTGAAGATTAATTCCGTTCGCGTAATCCTCGATCAGCGTGTTCTCGATCAGCAGCCCATTGCTCTGCGTGAGCCAGTTGATTCCCGAAGCCGGATGTGTGCCGGTGTAGGAACTGGAATTCGGATCGCGCCCGTCGGCGTAAAAGTGCAAGCCGATAATCGCCACATTGTTAACGGTCGTGGCGCCGACGACGCCGGTTTGAATGGCGCCGTTCATGCCGGTTTCGATCAGCGGCCGCGCGCCGGTTCCGTAGGAGCTGATGAGGACCGGATCGGTGGCGGATTTTCCGCTGGACGTCCAGACGCTGAACGAATCGTGCCAGGTGTCGCCGGCCTTGAGGAGCATCTCGTCGCCGTGCCCGCTGCGGATCAGCGATTTGCCGCGCTGCAGGCTCTTGACGGGAGTCGTCGGGGAAAGTCCGGTGTTCGTATCCTTGCCTTGCGAGCTGCTGACATAAACGACACGATCGCCGACTTCCGGCGTGATGACCGTCCAGCCATTCGCATCGAGGGTGACCGACAGCAGTTGCCGCGATTCGAGATTTTCGATTCGGCAAGCGGGTTGGCGGGAAACATTCTCGGATCCGTTCACCCACGCAACGGCCGCCCGCGCGGCGTCGCGAATGGAGGACAAAATCCGAACAGACTTATAGAGACGGCGCGGCAAAAGGGCCTGCGCCATCGTGCGGTACGACATCGGCACGAAACCTCCGATACAACCTGGGTTTTATTTTTGCCTGATCGCGGCCGGTACACCCGTTGGCCGCGCACCCAAACTCGAACCGCACCTTAGCCCCGATTTTCAAGGACGCCACCCAATTTTGCCGATGAAATAAAATTTTTTTCGCGGAGCGCCTCTGCGCGCGAATTGTTCGCAAGCGGGCGATGCAAGCTGGTCGATGGTAATCTAAAGCGACGTGACGGCGACCTTCGACAACCCCAAATCCACCGGACGCGGCTTTATTGGCGTAATCTTGCTGATCGCGCTGGCGCTGCGTTTGGGCTGGGCATTGTCGCGACCGGTCAGCCCCGATGTGATCGAATCGCTGCCGGATCAGCAGCAATATTTACAAATTGCGCAGAATGTGCTGAATAGGCAGGGATATTGGTTTCTGGATCCGCGCGTGCGCGATCGTGTCTACGCCTTTCGCACGCCGGGATATCCGCTGTTTGTCGCGGCCTGCGGCGCGAACGTTCGGATCGTGCGCGGCGTGCAAGCCGTCATCGACGCCAGCACCGTCGCGGCGATTTATTGGCTGGGGATGCTGCTGTTCCCGGCTGCTTCGCGGCGGTCGCACTCACGGACACAGATCGGTGGTGCACAAGAATTCCCTCCCCCGGTACTCCGGGGGAGGGTTAGGGAGGGGGTTCGCGAATCAGACGTTGGTTCTACACAACCCCCTCCCCAACCCTCCCCCGGAGTACCGGGGGAGGGAGAAGATGTGCCGCGTCCGCGTCCATCATCACACAATTCCGGCCCGCTCATCGCGGCGCTTTTAGTCGCATTTAACCCATTCCTGCTTTACTTCTGTGGCCTTATCCTATCAGAAACATTGTTCACCTCGATGCTCGTGTGGGGCATGGCGATGTTGGTGGCCGGCAAGGGAGATGGTGTGAGAAAGCCCCGCACGCTCCTGTGGCTCGCGGGTGGGCTGACGCTCGCGCTGTCGGTGCTGGTGCGCCCGTCGGCTGTGCTGATGCCGCTTGTGCTCGGCATCGGGTCGATGTTTGTGAACCGCGCGCCCCAGGGCTCGTATCAACTCCGCTGGCCGCTGCCGGTGGGAGCGACGATGCTTTTGCTCACCGGGCTCGTGCTGGCACCCTGGGCTATCCGCAATCATCAGGTGCTGGGGCAATGGGTGTTGCTCGAGACCAACTCGGGCTTCACGCTCTACGATGGCTACAACCCCGACGCCACCGGCGCCAGTAATCAGCGATTCGTGATGCAGATGCCGCAGTTGTCGCGCATGAGCGAGATCGAACGCTCGCGCTATCTCGAAGAGCTTGCGTTCGATGCCGCCCGGAAGAACCCGAGGCGGACGATTGATCTGGCCCGCGCGAAGCTGGTGCGCACGTGGTCGCCGATGCCGCTGAGCGACCAATATTCCGGCAAGATGTATCAGTTGATCGGATTGTGCTACAGCCTTCCGCTCGATCTGCTGGTTTTGTGGGGGCTTGCCAGCGGGAATCTGAGCCGCGGCGCGAAAGTGCTGGTACTGCTTCCGGCGATATATTTATCGGGCGTCCACATGCTGACGGTCGGCTCGCTGCGCTACCGAATTCCCGCAGAGCCGCCGCTGGCGCTCCTCGCGGCGTGTGCGCTCGTCAATGTTCGGACGCCGGCGCGAATGAAAAATGAGAACTCGTAGTGGGTGAACGAAGAACGTAGGGTCTGCCTTGGCGGACGTGGACCGACGATTTGCGCCGACCGTCGTCCGCGACTCGACTGAGCTCGTCGAAGTCCAAGGCGGACCCTACAAATCGCATGACCCCATTCACCGTCACTCCGCATCGTCTCTTTGACCGCCGCTGGCGGAGCGGGCATCCGTTCTGCCCGCGGCTGGGACGCATGCGCCGCGTGGTGATGACCCTCCTGCTGCTCACCTTCGCCCTGATCATCGGCGCGTACAACTATCTGACCGACGCCACGCGTGTGCGCAGGATGGCCGAGGATTATCTTTCTGAAGTCATCGGTGGAAAGGTCGAAGTCCGCAGCGCGCGGCTTTCCATCTTCGACGGCCTGCGCGTGGATGGCGTCAATGTTTACGTCGATGTGCAGGGAAATGTCGCCGCCGATTCGCTGATCTTTTCCGCCCAATCGTTCGCGCTCAAATACGATCCTCGCACGCTGCTGGCCGGCCAGCTTGAGGCCAGCCAGATCATCGCACAGAAGCCGCGCGTTTTTCTGACGGAAAACATCGATCGCCCCGGTGAATGGAACTTCCATCGGCTTGCCGCGTCGCGCGCGAAAAACCGGCGGCCGTCCGTCGATACTGGCGAGCCCGGCGCGATCCCGCTGCCGGAAGTTTTGCTGCGCAACGCCCGGGTGGACATCAACGAAGTGCGCGGCGGCGTGCAGAGCAACGTCGGCTATATGTCGATCGACGGCCAGCTCACGCCGACCGGCGAGGGAAACCGCTATCGCTTTGATATGCAGGGTCGCGGCGTCGATGGCGCCGGCCCATACGCGCATGGCGAAATTGCCCTCAATACGCTTGAGGCGTGGGCTGAATTGCATGACTTTGATTTTGGCCGCGATGTGCGCTCGATGCTGCCGGCGATCGTCCGCGAATTCTGCGAGCGGCACGGCCTCGACGGCCTGGTCGATATTCCGGAGCTTTCCTGGACGCCGCCGCATGCGGGGCGCAAAGCCGCATTTCGTATCGAGGTCGTCTTGCGCGGCGTCACGATTAAGGTGCCGCCGCAGGATTGGATCAGCGCTGCCGAGGTGAAAAATCGCCGCGAATTTCACGCGGCACATCCGGATGCGCCGCAGGATATTCCGATCACGCTCAAGCAGGGCGCCGGCCGCTTCATATTCACCGAGGCGGGGATTCTGGTGAAGGATGTGGCCGGCAAGGTTGAAGACAACTCATTTGCCGTCAACGGTCATATCGACGGCTACGGCCCCGACGCGCCGGCGGCGATGACCATCCGCTCCGATGATGAGCAGGACATTGTCATTCCCGCCGAGCCGCACTGGGCCAACAGCCTGCCGCTGGTCGTGCGGAATATTTATCAGGACATCCGTCCGACGGGCACATGCAAGCTCACGCTGCACGTTGATCGCCTGACGCCGGGCGCGGCACCGGTGGTTTACGGGCAGGTCGATATCGTCAACGCGCAGTTTAATTACCGCCATTTTGCGTATCCGATGCGCGAGGCCAGCGGAACGATTGCCTTTGGCCCCGACCCGGCGCGCGGCGGGGATTTCGTGAAGATCGTCAATTTCCGCGCACGCGGCGTGGAAGGCGGCGCCAACGCGGATGTCTTCGTCACCGCCAACGGCGAAATCGGGCCGCTGGGTCCGGGCATTCCCGATCCACAGGTGCATGTCGTCGTCACCGCCAACGGAATGAGCTCAGAGCCGGCGCTCGCGGCGGCATATCCCTGGGAAATCAGCCATGCCCTCACAGTCTTTGATGCCGATGGCAAGGGTGCTTTCCCGCAATACCGCGGCAACTTTGCCCTTAACCTCAATCACCTCCCCGGCGGCCGCTGGACGTTTGATACCGATATCGATCTGGTGGATTCCAGCGGGCGGCTCGTCGGTTTTCCTTATCCGCTCGATCATGTTTCCGGAAAGATTCAAGTGCGCGACGGCTACGTGGATATTCTTCATGCGTCGATGAAGCGCAACGGCGCATCACTGGATTTGTCGGGGCGTGTCGTCTGGGCACAGGGGACCGCACACATTGAAAAACTGGATGCGATGCCGCTCCTGAGCCAGGCCGCGCGCAACGCGGCGGCCGAGGCGCCCGTCAAGGTAGACATGCAGGTGCACGCGCATGGCGTTCCTATCGACAGCGATCTGCTCAATGCCGTTCCGGCGGATCAGCGATACTGGATTCAGAAGCTGGGCATCGGCGGCGTGATCGACGCCGACGGACGCGTGACGCTCGGCATCCCGCAATCGCGTTCGCTGAACGGGCCGGCGGTCGTGTTCCAACCCCAGTTCGCGCCGCGCCCATTTAACTCGCGGCCGGAAGATGTGGACTTTGATCTGACGATGGGCCTGCGGAACGGAACGTTCTGGCCGTCGGATGGAACGTTCAGCGTATCGGATGTCACGGGCAGTATGCGCCTGAAGCGCGACGGACTGGAGATCGCCTCGTTGGCCGGCCGCCGCGGCAAAGCCGAGATCAGCGCCGACGGCGCTTTCCGCTGGGCCGACGGTCAGCCCGATGTCACCGTCCACGCCGTCGGCAAAGATGTCCCGCTCGATTCCGCGCTCTACGCGATGCTCCCCGAAGACGGCCGCCGCTCCTGGGATGAGGTGCAGCCGCAGGGAACGATGGATGTGGAGTTACGGTGGGGGAGGGGCGCGGGGACGCGAGACGCTGGGACGCGCGGAACCGAGGACACGGAGACGCGGGGACGCGGGGACGCAGGAGCGCTCGAACACGCGGATACCGGGACGAAAAATGAAACCGTCGCTACCCCGCGTAGCGGTCGGACCGAAGGCCCACCTCTCCGCGCGCCACGCGAAGCAGCAAACCCCAAACTCGAAACAGATACCATCGATTCAATCGCGCTCCCCAACGTAAACGACGCAAATTCCAGCGGTTTTCATGCAATCCTGAAGCCCCGGGAAATGAGCTGCACGGTTCGATCGCTTCCCTGGCGGCTCGACGGAATTACCGGTGTGATCGCCATCGATAGTGGGCACGTGACGTTGACCGACATTGCCGCGCATCATGGGCTGGCGACGCTCACCGCCAGCGGATATGGAAATCTGAACGCGCCGCGCCCGCTGTGGGATCTTCGGCTTTCGGCGCAGAATGTGGTGATCGACGATGAGTTCCGCAAAGCCGCGCCGGCGGCGCTGCAATCGCTGATCGATTCGCTCAAGCTGCGCGGGGCGATGGATTTCCAATTTTCCAAGCTGACCTATCGCGGCGAAGCACCCGTCGTCGCGGCAACGCGGCCGCAAACTGTGATGGCGTCCGGCCTCGTGACGGCGGTTGCCGGCCAGGTCGCTGGCGCCAAGTCGTTGCCATCCGCTGCCGCCGGGCCGGATATCGATCTGGGCGCAATCGTGGTTCTTCACAATGGCTCGATGGACGGCGGCGTTGCGATGCACGACATCAGCGGGCGTTTGGGAATGGATGCGCAAGTCCGCGATGGAAAGCTCTACAAGCTCGACAGCGATTTGAATGTGGCGGAATTTGCGATGGGTGGCCGCCAAGTCACCGATTTCCATGCAACGCTGACAAAGCCCAAGGGCACCGCCGAACTGAATCTCGACAAGGTGCAGGCGAACTTCGCCGAGGGAAAACTCGCCGGCACGCTTCATATGGTCATCCCCGAGGAAGGGAGCTCACGCTATACGCTCAACCTCGTGCTGCGCGACGCCGACGTCAAATCCCTGGTCGGCCAAAGCGAGAAGGATCTTGCCGGCAGCTTATCGGCGAGCATTTCGCTCGAAGGCGCATGGGGCGAAACCAATATCCGCCGTGGGCGCGGCGACGTGAACGTGAGCGGCCATGAGCTTTATAAGATGCCGCTCATTCTCGGCGTGTTTCAGGTCACCAATCTCGCGCTGCCGATCGGCAGCCCGTTCAACCAGGGCCTTGCGCGCTACAGCGTCGATGGCCAGCGCATCAACTTCGAGCGCATCGATCTGAAGAGCGACAACATGCTGATGACCGGCGGCGGATATCTGGACTTCGGCACGAAACAGGTCCGCATGACCTTCACCACCGACAACCCCGCCGGCTTCAAAATCCCCTTCATCAACGACATCTGGCAAGGCGCGCGGCAGGAGCTGTTCAAGATCAGCATCAAAGGCACGATCCAACAGCCCCGCGTCGAAGCCGCCTCCTTCGGCACCGTGACCACGACGATCGATGAAGTGCTTAAGGGTGATGCGAAAAAAGAGAAGTAAGGAGCACGGGCGGCCGGCCCGTAATTCTGCGTGCTACATCGCCGCCTTGCGTTCCCTGCTTCGCGCAGGCATTGTGGCGGGGGTATGAAGTGGCTCGCCTTTTTTGTCCTGGCGCTCGCGATGATGGCTGGTTGCGGCCCTAAGCGG
>DATBDZ010000432.1:0-21619 GCA_036276235.1 Humisphaera sp.
CTCACTCAACCCTTTCACCAGAAACCCCACTGCTACGATTCCGATTGCAATACCCACATACCAGAACATTTTCCGGCGCGCCAGCGCGGAGATCGCGGCTACTGCGATCGCGACTTGGAACAGAGTGACTGCGCCGGCGAAGACGCCGTGCAGGTGGTCGTGGGTGTGGGCGGAGGTTTCCATTTCTCTGGCCTTCCTGGCGATTTCTTCCTGATCGGTTTTGTAGGTTTCTACTTTCTTCTGCTGCGCTTCGGGGACGCTCTGGCCGGCGAGGCGCTGGTTTTCGATGCGCTCTTCGAGAATCGCCGCCTTGATGCCTTTGGCTTGATAGAAGTTCCATTGGTCAGAGCGATCGATCAGCTCCATCATTGCCTCGTGCTCGTGGTGGCCGGAGAGGAGGCTGCTGGCCGCCGCAAATGCCGCGAGGATGGCTGCGGTGAGCGCGACGCCGGTCACCCAGCGTTCGCGCGATTCCTCGGCGTGCTCGTGCAACTTCTCCTCGACATGCTCGGTATGCTGGTCGAATTCTTCCATGTCGGCATGATTTCCGATTTGCCGCACGCGAACAAGTCTCCCCAGCCCTCCCCCGGAGTACCGGGGGAGGGACAAGCGGGCAGCGCGGGAGGGAGAGATGTGCGGCGCTGCAGGTGTCGTGGCTTCGCTTCGGTGTCTGACTGAAACTTGCCTTGACAGAGTGCGCCAATCCCCGGACGATTCGGGCGTCGAAAAGCGTTATCGAATACAGAGGGAATTTTTCGCAGGGTTTGCCGTGAACTTCGGCAAGTTCAGTCAAAGTCCACGGCGGACACTGCGAACATCAGGAAGAAGGAGCACACATGTCACGTCGATATCCGATCGTTTGGGGAGCATTGTTTGCGATGGGTTTTGCCGCAGTCGGGCTGGTGGTTCATTCGGTTCCCAGCGCCGGGGCAGGCCAGGCGACGCCCACTGGCAAGCCGCCGCAGGCGATTTCCACCACCGACATCAGCCTCGATCAGGCACATGTCGCGCTCGAGGCGGCGATGAAGAAAGCCATGGAAACCAAGACGAAGATGGACATCGCGGTCGTCGATGCCGGCGGCAATCTGAAGGCTTTCGCGCGAATGGACGGCGCGTGGCTTGGGTCGATCGACATTGCCATCAAGAAGGCCAAGACGGCGCGTTATTTTGATATGCCGACCGGCGAGATCGGGAAGCTGAGTCAGCCGGGCGGGCCGTTGTATCAGATCGAGGTTTCCAACGGCGGGCTGATCACGTTTCCGGGTGGAGTACCAATTAAGGGCGCGGATGGAACGGTGATCGGCGCGATCGGGGTTTCAGGATCGACGGTTGAGAATGACAATGCGGTTGCGACCGCGGGTGCGGGCGCTGTGAAGTAACACGATGAATCGGGGAAGGCGCAGGCCGGGGCATCGCTTGTAACCGCGACAATCGTGTGCGGGCGAAAGGATGCGATCCGATGTTGACGAGCTCGCTATCTTTTTGTCGACCGGACCGGCGGTGGGTAGCCGTCGTTGCATGTCTCATCTTGGGGTTGTTCAATTGTGTATCGCTCGCGCAAACGCCGCAAACACGCCCTGCGAATGATCCGCTACGTCCGGTTGGGGCGCGGCCTATCGCGACGACCCGGCCGGCATTAACAACAACACAACCGGGTGTAGCACGGTCGGGAATCGCGGTGCGGGCCGTACCGGCGGGTACTCTGGGTGCCGCGAATGGTCATGACTCCGACGGATTTACGGTCCGAAGCGGCGATCCCGCGGCGGCGGACGATCTGGCCGCGTTTGAAACGGCGGCGCGCAACGGCGCGTGGGACAAGGCGTTCAGTGCCATCTCACGAGTGATCGACTCGCCCACAGATGCGATGGTTCGCGGTTCGGATGGGTTTTATCTTTCCACGCACGCGCACGCGCGGCACGTGCTGGTGGGGCTTCCGCCGGCGGGACGCGAGGCGTATCGATTGTTCAACGATGCCGCCGCTCGCAGCGGGCTGGCACAAATTGATTCGCCCGAACAATCGGATGGAGCGCCAAACCAGATCGCACGGCTGCAAGGGCTTTTCGATCGATACTTCATTACCTCCGTCGGCGACCAGATCGCCGATCGCCTGGGTGATGCGAAATTTGAGAGCGGCGATTTCGTGGGGGCGGCCAACAGCTGGGCCGCCATCCGGTCCGATTATCCGGACACTTCTCTTTCTCCCGCGCGAATCATGGCCAAGCGGGCAATCGCGCTGGCTCGCGCGGAACAGTGGGAGGAGTTGCGAATCGCGGCGTCCGCCCTCCGCGAAAGATATGCGGATCAATCGGTGGTCCTCGGCGGGCGTGACGTAACGATTGCATCGCTCGTTGACGGGCTGCTTTCATCTCCGCTTGCCGTCGCGCATCTCCGCAAAGCCGAGCCGGCGGCGGCTCCCAATGTCGATCTACTTCCACGGAAGGGAACCCAGCCGAGTTGGCAGATGGTGTTTCTGGATGACACACTGCAGACGCAGATTGCACGAATTCCAAACCCGCGGGGGTTGAGCGGCATTAACTCTATTCGCTCCATCGTCCCTGGCGCCGCGGCCGCCGGCGATCGGGTCTTTCTGAACTGGCTGGGGATCGGCGTTGCGATTGATGGCACGACGGGAAAACTTCTTTGGCGCAGCGAGGCGTTCAGCACCGTGCCGTTGCGGCTGCAGCAGGCGGTGCTGAGCGGATACGACTCGGGTGAGGGAAGTATTTCGGTCCTGCCCGGCGGCGAGCGGCTTCTGTTGGCGAACGCGTCCACGATGTCGCGACAGGTAAGGTTGCCCGCGGCGGCCCTGGGCCTTGTGGTTGCCGCCCGACCTGGCGCGGCGCAGCAAATGATAAGTGCAACCCTGGGACCCGGCAGCGGGGTGCTTACCTGTCTTGCCGCCGCGGACGGCAAAACGATTTGGAGCAGCGAGACCTCAACCGATTTGACTGCCTGGAGCATTCTCGGACAGCCATTGATTGCAGAAAACACGGCCTATGCCGTCGCGACCCGGGTATTGAATCGAAGCACGGAAATAACTCTTCTGGCGATCTCGCTTGCCAACGGGGCTGTGAGCTGGGACATGACACTGGGCTCCCTGGGAACGGGGATGAACGGCCGAGTCGTTCCGGTTGCCCCCAAGGCGGCGATGCTGCGCGACGGCGAGAAGCTTTATATATTGACGGGTAATGGAGGGTTGCTGGCGGTCAATCTCTCCACGCGGCGGATCGATTGGGCCTACTCATACGATGTGGCGTCCGCGACCACGAGCCGCCTGTCATCGGGGTACGGCGCTGGGGGCGAAGGGGAGCAATTTGGCTCCTCGATGCAACTTTCCGGTTCTCTGCTGCTTTTTAAGGAGAGAGGCAGCAACATGATGTACGCTCTCGATACCAGCGCGCCCTCTCTCAAATGGCGGCGGCGCATCGACAGCGACAAGGCGATTATCGCCGCCGACTCTTCGATGGCCTATGTGCTGGGCGACGATCTGAATGGCATCGATCTGGCGACGCGCGAGATGCTCTGGAGCGCGAGGACGCCGCTTGGATCGCGCCAGTTTCAGCCGCTCGTGCATGGGTCCAAGGCGTACGTATTCGGAACGGATGGGCTTCATGGGTTGGACCTTCAGCGCGGCTCGAGCGAGATTTTCTCAACCGCCGATCGCGGCGGCGGCGCTGTTCTGCAGTTGGGCGATCGAATGATCTGCGTCTCCAATCACGCGGTGACGGCGTATCCCCTATCGCCCGGTCCGACTACGCAGCCCTGACACGACACCTCGGTTTGCGAACCGATTGAAGCGAGGAATTCCTGATGCGGATATCGATTCTGCTGATCGTTGTCGCTCAGTTGGCGGCGTTCGCGCATGCCGAACAAGCGGGCGAGCCGACAAC
Organism: Humisphaera sp.; assembly: GCA_036276235.1. Taxonomy (GTDB): domain Bacteria; phylum Planctomycetota; class Phycisphaerae; order Tepidisphaerales; family Tepidisphaeraceae; genus JANWHF01. The sequence continues at coordinate 3,891 of DATBDZ010000432.1, forward strand.
CGGACCGGGGATTGCCGTCATCGGCGCGGCGAGCGTTCCGCTAAAGCCTTCAGCCATCGAGCTCAGCGCCACGCTCTCTGCCGAGGCGGAGCTGGCGAACGACGCACGCGTGAAGGAGCGCGATGCCCGGCAGCGCGTGGCCGATGCGCTGGAAGCCCGGAGCCCCGGAATAAAGATCGAATCGCGGGGAGTGATCGTCAATCCGATCATCGATCCCGCCCTTCTGGCGGCGCAGCAACGGCAGCAGGTACTGATTCAAAACGGCGTTGTCGTGCAGATGCAGCAGAATCAGCAGGAGATCAACCGAAGGGTGAGCGTTGTCGAGCAGTTGCGGCTCGTTTTGAAAGACACCGACAAGCTTGAAACCAACCAGCTCCTCGAGAAGGTGGCGCGGCTGATGGACGCGGCGCGCGAGGCGGGACTTCAGTTTGGGCAGCCCAATCTAAATTCGTATGGCAGCTACGCAGCCCAGAGCATGCCGGCATGGCCACTCATCGTGTGCAAGGCTTCCAATCCCGCCGCGGTCCGGGATCAGGCTTACAAAGCAGCGATGGAAGATGCGCGGCAGAAGGCCTCCGCGCTGGCGGAAGTAGCGGGCGTGAAAATCGGCAAGGTCATTGCCGTGCGGGAATTGGACGCGCCAGCCGAACCGTCGCCGCGGGCGGCGTCCCTGAACACGGAAGCTGGTCTCTCGTCGGTTCTCATCGGTGAGTTATCACTCACCGTTCGATTGAGTGTGCAGTTTGAAATCGTCAAGTAGTGCAGCGTAACAGGGAAGGATGCAGATGCGACGCGCTCTGTTGAACTCGGCTATCACGCTGACATTTCTTGCTGCCTCGTTGGCAGCGCGGCCTTGCCGCGCCGAAGAGCTCTACCCCAAACATCTTGATGCCAGAACGCAGGCATCGATCAAGCGCGGATTGGACTGGCTGGCAAAAACTCAGGCGCCCGAGGGAAACTGGACCGCATCGCAGGATGCAACGACATATCCCACCAGCATGGTGTCGCTGGCGGGCATGGCGTTTCTTTCGGGTGGCAATACGCCAAGCCGCGGGACTTATGCGGACAATGTGAAACACGCCGAGCTTTGGCTCATGGGCAATGCGCGGCCGAGCGGCGTCATTACCGATGCCTCTGAAGGGAACGGCCGGCCCATGCACGGGCACGGCTTCTCATTGCTCTTTCTCGCATCCGTCTACGGCATGGAAACAGACCCTCGGACGCGCGATACGCTGAAGGTTGTGATCACCAATGCCATCAGCCTTACCGCGCGCGGGCAAAGCCCGCTCGGCGGCTGGACCTACATGCCCGGCGGCGGAGATGAAGGATCGGTCACCGTTACGCAAATGCAGGGACTGCGGGCGGCGAGCAATGCGGGGTTTCTCGTTCCCAAGAGCACCATCGAGGGCGCCGTCAAATACCTGGAAATCTGCAAGACTCCGGAAAACGGCATCAAGTATTCGGCGGCATCGAGCCCGCAGCCGCGTTTGCCGATCAGCGCGGCGGCGGTCGCCACCCTTTATAACGCCGGCGATTATGACTCGCCGCTCGCTGATGCCTGCCTGAAATATGTCTGGGAACAATTCAAGCAGAGGCAGGATGTCTGGACCAAAGGAGGCGGGCATGATTTTTATGCACATCTGTATGCCGCCCAGGCGTTCTATCAGGCCGGCGACAAATACTGGGATGTGTATTTTCCCAAAGTCCGCGAGCAACTGCTGAGCATGCAGCAGCCGGATGGTTCCTGGAACGGCGAAATCGGTCCGGTCTATGCAACGAGCATCGCGCTGATCATTCTTCAGTTGCCTTACAAGCTTGTGCCCATTTACCAGCGATAAACGGGAGTGGTCTTTACCAAGGGAGCAAAACCCGTGAACGGTGATTTAGAGGGACTCAGGCGTTTGCGCGAGGCGCGCGACGCGATCCGCGCGCAGGTCGCCGGCACGATCATCGGCCAGGATCATGTCGTCGAGCAGCTCATGGTCTGCCTGTTCGCGCGCGGGCATTGCATCCTCGAGGGCGTGCCTGGGCTGGCCAAGACGCTGCTCGTGCGCACGCTGGCGCGATCGTTGTCGCTGGAATTCAGCCGCATCCAGTTTACGCCAGATCTGATGCCGTCCGACATCACCGGCACGGAAGTGATGTATCAGGACCGCGCCACCGGCGAGCGGAGCTTCCGGTTCGTCAACGGGCCGCTGTTTGCCAATGTCGTTCTGGCGGATGAGATCAACCGCACGCCGCCCAAGACGCAGGCCGCGCTGCTGGAGGCGATGCAGGAGCGGCAGGTTTCCGCCGGCGGAAAGCGGCATGGGCTCCCTGATCCGTTTTTCGTCCTGGCCACGCAGAATCCGATCGAGCAGGAAGGAACGTACGCGCTGCCCGAGGCGCAGCTCGACCGCTTCCTGCTGAAGATTTTCGTCGGCTATCCGGATGAAGAGGAGGAAGAAAAGATCTACCGGATGACCAGCGTCCAATCGGACGGCACCGCACAGCCCGTGTTGGGAGCCGCCGAGATGCTCGCGCTTCAGGAGATCGTGCGGAAGGTGCCGGCCAGCGATTATTGCGTGAACTATGTTGCGCGGCTGGTCCGCTCGACGCGGCCCAATGAAAAGGCGTCGCCCAAATTCATCCGCGACTGGGTGCTCTGGGGCGTCGGTCCGCGCGGCGGGCAGGCGCTGCTCATGGCCGCCCGCGCTCGCGCCGCCCTCGACGGCCGACCGGAAGTAGACGTGGATGACATCAAGGCAATGGCCACCGCCGTCCTGCGGCATCGCGTCGTTCTCAATTACAACGCCGAATCGCAGGGCCAAACGAGTGAAACGGTGATCGATCGGCTGATGAGCGAAATCCCGCTCGCCGATGTCGATCGAGCGACGCGCTCGCGGGTTGAGAGCGTCTTGAAGGTCTGACGCGTTTCTTGGTGAGCGCACATGATTGCAGATTACTGTCATGCTGAGGTACCCCGAAGCATCTGGCCGATTCGCGCGAGTAAGCCAGATGCTTCGGAGTACCTCAGCATGACGGTTTTCTGCGACGTTGTTCTGTGATTGCGACGTGCAATTGGTTTTGTAGGGTGGGTGTACTCGCCCACCATTCTCGGTCGTGGTGGGCGAGTACACCCACCCTACAGCAGACGCGATATGTTGAGTGAGCAGTCGGGCGAAGCAATCCATGGCGTCCTATCTCGTTCCCGAAATCCTCGCCCGCATCACGCGACTTGGGCTGCGCGCTCAGCGCGTGGTGGAAGGATCGATCTCCGGATTGCATCGCAGCCCGCTGCATGGGCTTTCCGCCGAGTTTGCCGATTACCGTGAGTATGCACCCGGCGACGATCTCAAGCGGCTCGATTGGCGCGCCTATGCCCGCTCCGAGCGGCACGTCATCAAGCGGTTTGAAGAGGAATCGAATCTCCGCGCCACGATCCTGTTGGACGCCAGCCGATCGATGAAATACGGGGGAACGCGCTCGAAGCTGACGAAATTCGAATTCGCCGCGACGCTTGCCGCTTCGCTGGCGGCGCTCTGCGTCAAGCAGCGCGATGCCGTCGGCCTGGCGCTGGTGGATCAGGAGCAGCGTACCTGGCTGCGCCCCGCGGCGACGCAGGCGCAGCTGGCCAAGATTCTCGATGCACTGGAGCGCTCAGCGCCTGATCGAAAGACTGATCTGGGCACGGTCATTACCCGCGTCGCCGATCAGATCTCGTCGCGCGGAATGGTCGTGATCATCTCTGATCTGCTGACCGACATCGAAGCACTCTGCGCCGGCCTTGGCCGTCTGCAGCATCAGGGACATGAGATTCTCATTTTTCAGGTTCTCGATCCCGACGAGATCGATTTGCCGTTCAATGATTCGATGCTCTTTCGAGATATCGAGGGCGCGGTCAACGCCGGCGGAAAGCCCGATGAGCTTCAGGCAGAGCCCTGGGCATTTCGCAAAGCATATCGCGCCGCGATGGATCGCTTTGTCGAGGATGTCGCGATCCGCTGCCGCAGCGCGGCAATCGATCACATCCTGCTGACCACCGATCAAGACCTGGGATTTACCCTCAGCAGCTATCTGCACAGCCGACTCTGCGCCGCGGGCGCAAAGCGCGGCGGCAAGATCGGCGCTGCGGCGCCGGCGGCTCCTCAACCGGAAGGGGCGTGAGATGCATCTGCTTGCTGCGCCCATGCTCGCCGGTTTGATTCTTGCGTCCGTGCCGATCCTGATTCATCTCTGGAATCGTCGCCGCTTCAAGCTCGTCGAGTGGGCGCCGATGAAGTACCTGAAACTCACGATTCAGACCAACCGTCGGCGAATGCGGATCGAGCAGTTGCTCCTGCTTGCGGTGCGCGTGCTGGTGGTGGCGCTGCTTTTCGCGGCCCTCGCGCGGCCGGCCCTTTCGCGCACCGGAATCGGCAGTTGGGTCGCCAGCCAGTCGCGCGCCAGTCGGATCATTGTCATCGACGATTCGATGTCGATGGGATATCAATCCGGCCGGCAATCCGCCTTCGACCAGGCCAGGGACGCCGCCATACAGATTCTTCATTCGATCGGCGCGCAGGACGGCATCACCGTCGTCCTGGCCAGCCGACCCGACCAGCCGCTCGTGCGCGAGGGAAGCACCGAATCTCCCAACCTTCTTCGCGACATCCAAAACCTTCGCGCCGCCGATTCAGCATGCGATTGGGCCTCGGTCTTCAAGCAGATCGACAGCCTGGTCGTTGGCGCGGCGCATCTTCAGCGGGAACTGATTCTGATAACCGACCTACGCCGTAGCGGATGGAATGCCGGCGTTTCAGCGCAAATCGCCCGCTGGGCAGGTCAGTCGTTCGAGGTGAAAATCGTCGATGTCGGCTCGCGTGACACGGCCAACACGGTTCTGACGCGCTTTGAGCAGGAAGACGCGCTGGCGCTCCCCGGAATGCCGCTGAAATTGCGTGCTTCGATCCGAAACGACAGCGGTGCGCTGCTGCATCAAGCGACGGGAACTTTGGAAATCGACGGCCAGTCGCGGCCAGTGCCGCTGCCGGAGCTTCGGCCGGGCCAGACGACCGACCTTCCGCTGACGATCACGCTCGCCGCCAGCGGGCAACATGTGCTCAAACTTTCGCTGCCAAACGATGCGCTATCCGCTGACAACTCGCGATGGCTGTCGGTCAGCGTGCGGCCGGATGTGAAGATCGCGATCATTGATGGGCAGGTGGTGAATCGCCCATTCGAATCATCCACCGACTTTTTTCAGGTGGCGCTGACCGCCGGCGTTGAAGCGTGGATGCTCAATCGCCGAAGCGATCTGGAATGGCCGCGCGCTGCGGTGGCCGATGCGCAGTTGAGCAACGCCGATGTGATCGTTCTGTCGAATGTGGCATCGCTGTCGCCGCAACATGTCACGATTCTGGAGAAACTCGTCGCCGCCGGCAGAGGATTGATGATCTTCCCCGGCGATCAGGTGGACGCCGCGGTTTACAACCAATTGCTCTATCGCGACGGCGCGGGGCTGCTGCCGGCGCGAATGGCGCCGGCAAGCGACGCCGCGCCCAATGGTTTGACGATCGAGGCCCTGGCCGATTCCCCGCTGGCTCCGATGAGCAAGATTGCGCCCGAGGCGCTCTCGCGTATTCACGCCAAAAAATTTCTTTCCGTTGCGATCGATGAAGGCGGCAAGGATAAAAACTCGCGCGTGCTGGCGCGATGGAACGATTCCGAGGCACATCCCGCCGCCATCGAAAAGCGATTTGGACATGGGCGCGTGATTCTTTGGACGGTGACCGCCGATCGGCAATGGAGTGACTGGCCGATCGATCCCACGTATGTGCTGGCGATGCGAAGCGCCGCCTCGGCGATCGTCCGGCCCGAGCCCGCCGGCACGAATTTCACCGCCGGCGAGGAAATCATCTATCCGCTGGATGAAGGGCAGGTTGTGCAAAATCCGCTGGTCACCGGCCCGGATCAATCGCTGGTGCAGCAGCCGCTCACAATTGCCGATCAGGTTCTTCGTTACCCTCATACGCCGCGCGCCGGCAAATATACATTGACCTGGAAGGACGCCGCGGGCGTCGAGCAGTCGCGGGCGCTGGCCGCCAGCTTCAATCCCGCCGAGAGCAATCTGCAGCCGATCAGTGAAAGCGAATTGGCGAATCTTCTATCACCCGTTTCCCCGACATTTGTTCATTGGGGAACGGTGCAGGGAAACGATTCGCTCGCCGAGCATGGCCGGGAAATCTGGCGGAATCTCATCTTCGCGGTGTTGGCGCTGGCGGCGATTGAAACGGTTCTGGCGACGTGGGTCGGCAGGGAACGGTAGAGCACCAAACCATGGACTGGCTGGCAAAACTGCTCTTTGGTGTCAGACCCGCGCGCTGGGCGTCGGGCGGAAGCTGGCGCTTCGAGTTCCTCGGCGCGCCGCGGCACGACCGCGCGTTAGCCGCGATCGTTCTGGCGCTGATCGGCGTGTGGGGCGTCTGGTTTCTCTATCGCAAGGAAGGCCGCGCCATACGCCCGTCAGTGCGGCTCGTTTTGGCCAGCCTGCGACTCGTAGTCCTGGGAATGGTCGTGATCATGCTCCTTGAGCCGCTACTGATTTTCACGCGCGTGGAAATGATTCCGTCGAATCTGATCCTGCTCAAGGATGTTTCTGATTCGATCGGTCTAAGCGATTCATATCCTGACGCCGCGCAGGCGGAGCAAATCGCAGCGGCTTTTGGATTGCCCGGCAAAGCCAACGAGCTGCGGAAGCAAACGCGCGCGCAGTTGGCCGATCGGCTGCTCAATGCCGGCCTTCTGGAAAAGCTGTCGGCCGGCGGAGATCGCAAGGTGACAGTGCAGGAGTTCACCGGCCTGTTGGTGAATTCAGCGCCGCCGTCACCGGCCTCGCGCCCGGCGGTTGATCGCAGCGGCACCGCGATTGGCACAGCCATTCGCCAGTCGATTGCCGCCCAGCAGGGCCAGCCGCTGGCGGGAATTCTGCTGCTCAGCGATGGAGACTCCAACACCGGCGAGCCGCCCGCACGCGCCGCCGAGTATGCGGCGGCGGAAGGAATCCCGGTCGTCTCGATCGCGCTGGGCACGCCCGATGGCCCGCGTAATGCGCGGATTGTGAAGCTCGATGTTTCGCCGGTCGTCTTCGTGCGCGATGCAAACACGTTGCGCGTGTTGATCGAATCGCGCGGGATGGCCCGCCAAAACGCGAAGGTGGTCCTGGAGCGTGCCCGCGACGGCGGTCCCTGGGAAGAAATCGGCCGCCAATCCCTTGCTCTGGAAGAATCGGGCCGGGTGCAGACCGCGGAGTTCACCTTCAGCGAGGAGAAGCCGGCGCGCGTTCAGATGCGGGCGCGTCTGGAAGACCTGGGCCCGCAACTGACGGTGGATGACGACGTCGCCGTGACCGATCTGCGCGCCATCTCAGAAAAGATCCGCGTGCTCTTCATCGCCGGCGAAACATTTCCCGAAGTGGAGTTCATCCGCAACGCGATCATGCGCGACAAGGCGCTGATTCCCTCGACATGGCTGCAAACCGCCGACTTGAACTATGACCAGCCCGGCGAGCCATCGATCAAACGCCTGCCCGAATCGATGCAGGAATTGGACGAGTACGACTGCATCGTGCTGTATGATCCCGATCCGACGCTTTGGTCAAGTGATTTTCCGCAGATGCTGTCGGATTTTGTCAGCAAATCCGGCGGGGGATTGATCTACGTCGCGGGCGAGCGCAACGCGAAGGACATTTTCGATCATCCCGATGACCCGGCGAGTCTTTGGCTTGGCTTGCTCCCGGTCAGCGTCGAGCCAGGGCTCTATCATACGGATGTCTCGGTGCGGCTCTCCGCGCGGGAGGCGTGGAAGCTGGAGATCACGCCCGAAGGCCGCGCCGATCCGGTCTTCAGCTTTGCCGAGAAGGCCGAGCGAAATGACACGATCATCTCCAATCTTCCGGGAATGTACTGGCATTTCCCGGTGACGCGCGCCAAGCCGGGGGCGACGGTGCTGGCGCGGCACGGCGATCCGCGCATGCGCAACGAATTTGGGCCGCACGTGCTTTTGGCAACACAACTCGTCGGCCCCGGCCGCGCATTTTTCGTCGGGTTTGATTCGACCTACCGCTGGCGCTATCTGGACGATCAATATTTCGACGGCTTCTGGGCCCGCATGATCGATCGGGCCGGCCGCAACAAACAGCTCGGCGGGCGATACCCGTTCACGCTCGCACTCGACCGCACCAGCTATCGGCCCGGCAGCCAGGTTACCGTCACCGCTCGATTCAACAGCGCCGCCGATCGCGATCGCTCGATCGATGTTTTGCACGCCGAAGTGGAGGCCGCCGGCTCAGGTTCGCCACAAATCATTTCGCTTGTGCCAAAACAGGCCGATCCATCGGTGTTTGAAGCGACATTTACCGTTGAGAAATCCGGCCTTCATTCGCTGCGCGTGTGGAGCGGCGATCCCGATGCGCAAGGGAATGTCCGCGCCGCGACGCTGCAAATCCCCGTCGAGATGCCCAATCTCGAGTACGAGCGCCCCGGCGGCGACATCGCGACGCTGCAAACCATCGCCCGCATTACCAACGGACAGGTGTTTGATCTGGCCTCCGCTTCAAATGCCGCCGATGCATTCAAGATTCGCCGCGTTGGAAGAACGCTGGAAGACCGCCAGGAAGTGTGGGACGGACCGATCTTCTTCGGCATCATGCTCGCAGCACTCTTCACCGAATGGGTGCTGCGTAAGAAATGCAGGCTTGTATGAGCGCCGCCGCGCCGCAATACAATCTCGGCCATCTTCAATCCGCGCGGCGGACGCTGGAAGCGCGTTTCGATCAATTCGCCAGACAAGTGCGCGCCCGGCTTCTTCTGGAGGAAGCCGCCAAGTGGATCGCGCTGATGGCGGCGGTTGCATTTGCTACGTTTGTTCTCGATCGCACGTTGCGGCTATCGGGCCTGACTCGCCGCGGGCTGCTGATCGCGCTGCTCGCGATTGCGTTTATCCAAGCCTGGCGATGGTTGCTGGCGCCATTGCGGCTGAAACTGCGATCCGATCTCCTTGCCTCGGCGCTGGAGCGCAGCGCGGGCCAGCCGATCGCCGCGCGCACCGCCACCATTCTGCAACTTCCATTGTCCGATCCGCAGGCGGTGTCAGAGCCGATGGTCGCCAGCGCCGTGACGCGCTCGTCTGAACTGCTCGAAGGAATCAATTTCTCCGATTATCTCGATCCGCGCCGAAGGCAAATCGCCGCGACGACGATTGCACTGACGATTCTTTTCTCCTCGGGGCTCATCCTCGCATCGCCCGCCAGCGCGCGGCTCTGGGCGGCGCGGCTGTTTGCCGGCTCCAATCAGCCGTGGCCTCAGCGCACATTTCTCGATGTCGCGGGGCTTGCCGACCGGAAGCTCATGCAGATCCCGCGCGGCGAAACGTTCGTGCTGCGCGCGATGGCCCGATCGGGAACCGTCTGCCCGGATACAATCCTGGTGCACTGGCGGCAGGGGGGCGCAGCACCCGTCGAAGCGCTGCTCACGCGGTTCGGCTCAAACGATTTCCGCTACGATTTCCCGGCGATTCAAATGGATGCGACCGTGGAATTGTCCGGCGGCGATGATGTCGTTGGGCCGTTTGTCATTCATCCGGTCGATCGACCGCGCATTGTCGATCTGCGCCTCACCGGCCAGCATCCCACCGAAAAGAAGCCGCAGATTTACAACTTTTCCGGCGATGACGCCGGCGACATGTCGTTTCTGCCTCTCACAAAACTGGAGCTTTCGTTTACCGCCAACACTCCCGTTGCCGCGGTTCATCTGGCTTCCAGTACTACGCAGCCGTCGCCGGCCAATGTCAGAAGGATCGACGATCGTCATTTCGCGGTGGCCTGGGAACACTCGGCCGCCACGCAGCTTCAGATTGAACTGACCGGCACGGAAGCTGGGCTCACCTCCGCCCCGACCAACGTCGCAATCGGGTTGAAGACCGACAAGCCGCCGCGCGTGACGCTCGGATTCACGGGCGTCCACCAGCGCATCACGGCGCTGGCGACCATCCCGCTCGTAGCCGAGGCGCGCGACGATTACGGCATCGATCATGTCGAGCTACGCATCAAGACGGAGATCGCCGAGTCCGAAGATGCCACGACTCTGAAGACCACCGCCACGACGCGGCCGATCTTTGGTCCGTCAACGCGACCGGATGATCCGCTGGAAACGGAAGTTCGCCAGGCTCATTCCCTGCACGTGCCCGATCTGGAGTTGCAGCCGGGCCACGCGCTGACGCTCGCCGCCGCCGCCACCGATAACTGTTATCCGCAGCCGCAAACGTCGGCATCGCGCAACGTCATCTTCCATGTTGTGCGGCCTGAGGAACTGTTCAAGGAGATTCTCGCCCGCCAGCAATCGGAGCGCGCCAAATTCCGCAAGCAGGTACAGGAGGCGCAGGCGATCCGCCAGGGCATGGGATTGGTTGATACATCCGATGCGGTCGCGCAACTGGGCCGCCGCCACCGCGCGATGCAGCGAGAAACCGGCCGCATCGCGTCCGTCCTCGCGGATTCCTTGGCCGAAATGAAGCTCAATGTGCTGGGGAATTCCGACGCATGTCAGTTAATGGAAAAAGGAATCCTCGCGCCACTTAAATCGCTGGACACGGAGCTTATGGGTTCGCAGCGCGACGCATTGGATGCATTTCGCCCTGGCGACGCGCCGGTTTTGATGGCCATGCAGGCGCGCCAGGATCAGATCATCACCCAGATGGAAGAGATTCTTCGCCAGATGACGCAGTGGGACAGCTTCATTGATGTCCTGAACCAGCTCAACGAAATTATCCGGCTCGAGAATCAGGTGCAGCAGGGAACGACACTGCTTAAGAAGCGTCAAACCGAGGATGTGTTCGATCGGTAGGCGGTTCTCCCAAATTTTTGATATTCACCTTTCGGTGATGCGTCCTAAAGATTATGATCCGGTGTCCGTTGGCGATTTGAGGGTCTTTACCCCGTTCGGAGGCAGTTATGGCTTCTCCAGCGTCGCGTCTTTTGGGTCGTTACTCGCTTTGCGTGGTTCTGGTCTTTGCGCTGCTGTTTGGCGTGGCGGGGGTTTGGTCGGCCGAGACTTCGTCGCAGCCGATCACCACCATCGATCAGATTCAATTCCAGCAGACCAATGCGCAAGCGCAGATGGAGGAGCTGCAAAACCGCATGTTCCGCCTTGCGGAGCTCACCCGCGAAGCCGAGCCGGATGACGCGGCCAAGCTGCTGATGGCGGTTCGCTCCGCGCGCCAACAGCTCATTCTCGAGCAGATGCGCGCTAATCTGAATCTGCTGAGCACGAAGGATTTCACGCACGCCGCCGACGATCAGGCGAAGATCATCGCCAAGCTCGAAGAGCTCAAGAAGCTGCTGACCTCCGGTGTCGGCGATCTTGAGATGCTGCTGGAAAAGCTTCGCGCGATTGATCAATCGATCAAGAAGCTCGATGCCGCGACGACCGAAGAAAAGCGCCAGAGCAATGCCAGCGCCAAGCTAGCGGAACCGCCCAAGCCGGCAGAAGCCAAGCCGGGCGACCTCAAGCCGGCTGATCCCAAACCGCTTGAGAATCTCAAGCAGGACCAGCAGCAAAACCGCAAAGCCACGGACAACATCGCGCAGACCGTCAAGAGCCTCGGCGGCGCCGCCGCCACCGCGGGCGCCACGCTCGGGTCGGCTTCGCAGTCGATGTCGATGGCCGAGGGCGCGCTCGGCTCGGGCAAGCCCTCCGATGCACAGCTTCAGCAAAATCAGGCGGTCGCCTCGATGCAGGAAGCCCGCAAGCAATTGAACGAAGAGCGCGACAAGGTAATGGCCGCCGTTGAGAAGCTGGTCCGCAAGCAGATCGTCCTCAATCTGACGGAAATGCTGGAGCGGCAGAAATCCGTCCGCGCCGGCACGGAATTGGCCGTGCAGCATGCGACCTCCAACAGCGGATCGCTGGCCCCCGCCGAGCAGACCAAAGTCCGCCGACTGGGCGAAACGGAAACCTCCATCGTCCGCATCGCCGATCAGACCATCGAATTGATCGAGCAGACGCATTTCAGTGTTGCGTTGCCGCCCGCCCTCAAGCGCGTGCAGCAGAAGATGGCAGTCATCGCCGCGACGCTGGATGATTCGCGCGCCGATGCGCCGCTCATTCAATCGGAAATCCAAGTCGAGCGCGACTTGCAGGATCTGCTCGACACCTTCAAGGAACTGGCGGCATCGAAGGTCACGCCGGGTCAGTGCAACTGCAAGGGAGACCACAACAAGCTGGAAGCCGAGCTGAAGGTGGTGCGCATGATGCAGTTGCGCGTCAACGAAGACACGCTCGCGGTAGATGGCCAGCGCGCGACGATCGCGGTGGCGGCCGATCTGCCCGCCAACGTCAATCCAATGCTTCGCGACAAGATCCTGACCGTGCGGGATGGGCAGTCCGAAGTGAAAGATGCGCTGGAGAAGATTCATCAGCAGCTCGTCGGCCCGGATGAACCCTCGCAGGAATCCAAGTGATGAAACGCGTCGCACACCACTTTGTCGAAATGCTCTTCGACTGTTTCCGTAGGGTGCGCTTTAGCGCACGCGGAAACCGCTCGACGCTCGAACCGCGTGTGCTGAAGCACACCCTACGAAGGCGCGCTGCTGCTGACGATTCCAGTCGAGTATTGGTATGCGCGTTTGTGTGCTGCCTCCTGCTGGTCGCCGGTGTCGCAATGGCGCAAGAGGCGGCACCCGCCACAGCGCCGTCGGCGGATCGTCCGGCGGCCAAGCCAAAATCGTTTGACTGGAAGGAGCTGATGGATCCTTACATCGATCTGTTCGATCAGAAGGATCCTTTGGGACGGATATCGCGGCAGATGGTTTCCTCGGGCGACCGGCTCGCGCAGCTGAAGACCAACAAGCCGACGCAGGTGGTTCAGGCAGACATCATCGCCGGGCTGGATGACTTCATCGCGATGCTCGAGAAGCGCAAGAAGAACGCCAAGTCGGGAAGTAATCCTAATCCGACCGATCCGCTGCCAGATTCGGTTCTGGCCAAGGGTCCCGGCGGTCAGGGAAATATGCACGATCCCAACGCAAGCAGCCGCCTCTGGGGCCAGCTTCCGGCCAAGCAGCGCGAGCAGATTCTCCAGTCGCAGACCGAGGGATTTCCGTCCGGTTACGAATCGATTCTCTCCAGCTATTACAAGCGGCTGGCGCAGGAAAATGTAGGAGACGCGGGCACTGCTTCCACCCCAGCGCCGGCGACACAGCCGGCGCCCGCCCGATGATTTTTCAGATCATGTCATGCCGCGCCCTGGCGATTTTCTGCATGATCGTTGCCACAACGGGTGCCGTGCGCGCCGGCGAAATCACCAAGACCGATGACACGATTCTGGATGTAAATGTTGTCTCCTTCGATGAAGGCAAGCTGAAGGTCGAGCCGCTCGGCAAGAGCGGCGCCGATCCAACCACAAACATTCCCATCGGCGAGATTGTCCGCGTTCAATTTCAAAGCAATCGCGATCCGCGCAGCCCCGTGCGCACGCCTCGGGAGGCCCAGAACGAACCGGCTCCGCCGCGCCCCGGGCCGGCGGGCGGGCAGCTCTCCTCCACATGGCAGATGAAGCTGAAAGACGGCGATCAGATCAGCGGATCGCTGGAGTCCTGGTCGGATGATCGAATCACGATCGAGATGCAGCAGCAGGTCAGGACATCGCTTCAGGTGCCGGTGTCTCGCATCGCTGAAATCTGGCGCGCTTCGCCGGATCTTGTCCGCCGCGCGAAGGAACTAAAGGTCACTGCCAAATCTGAGGACGTCGCATACATCAGCCGGGAGCAGGGTGTGGTCGCTGTCGCGGGAACGGCGCGGGGCATCGAAAGCGACTCGCTCAATTTCATTTACGATGGTCAGCAGCGCAAGATCAATCTCGAACATCTGCTGGGCGTCGCGCTTTCGCCGCAACGGCAATCGCCGGCAACGCGGCCTTCCTCCCAACCCGGCCAGCCGGAGATCGTCACGTTTCACCTGCTCAACGGAGATCGTCTCTCCGGTAACTGGACGCTGCTGAAATATGGCCTTGTTTACGGCGAGAGTTTATGGGGCCAGACTTTTACGCTTCCGGCGTCGTATATTTCCAGCGCGGAAGTGCGTGACAATCGCGTCGTATATCTTTCCGATCTCAAGCCGGCGAAAGTCGAGCAGACGCCTTATTTTGACCGGATCATTCCGTGGCGGGCGGATAAGTCGCTGGACGGCGGCCCGCTCAAGCTCAACGACGGCCGGCAGTACGCCCATGGGGTTGCCGTCCATTCCCGTTGTGTGCTTGATTACGAATTGGACGGCCAATACCAGCAGTTTCGCGCCCGCCTTGGGTTTGAGCTGCTCCCTCCAGACGCACCGCCGGGGCGGGTGACGGCACGCGTGCTCGTGGACGGCAAAGCACAGTTTGAGAATCCGGATGTCAGCAGTAGTGAAGAGCCCAGGACATTGATCATCGATCTCCGCGCCGCAAATCATCTGACCCTTGAAATCGATTTTGGCGCGGATCAGGATGTGAATGATCGCGTCGTGTGGGCCAATGCCCGACTCATTCGCGCTGCGGCGGACAAATGAAATGATGCGAAAGGCCACCCGACCTCCGCGGATGATAGCCCTGCTGCTTGCGCTGATTTCGAGCATGCGCGCAGCGCAGTCACCTGGCGCGCCGCAGGATTCGGCGCCGGCCACGCTTCCGGGCGTCGAGGTTACTGAATGGTCGATCTTTGTGTGCGACCCGGTTTCGGGCCGCGCCAACCCGGCGCGCACGATCCAAAGCGCGTTGCCTCAATGGATCGAAAGCGTTCGGCCACCGGTCAAAGGCACGCCTCGTGGCCCCAGCCCGATCGGCATCATCCGATTCAGCGGCCAGACCGATCAGAAGATCAAGGTTCGCCTCACCGCGCCCACCAAAGCGGTCTGCTATGCCGCCTGGCCGCCGGCCCGTCTCAGCTCACAGGAGATTGTCTGGAAAGATCTGACACTCTCCACAATTCCAGGGCAGCGCGAGAAGCTGGAGGCCGATCATTGGTTCGCGCCGCTGCAAAACGCTTCGCACACATATTTGGTCAGCGGGGATAAATCCGAGGCGTTTTTACTCTATGACATCGAGCTGCCCTTCACGGTGCCGCTGATGATTTACCCCGGCAAGGCGACGGATGGAATTCAAGTCGAAAGCTTCGGCGGAGCGCCGTTGCACGATCTGGTGATCTATCGCCCGCCGCATGATGGAGCAGGATGGACGACGGGCAGCCTGGCGGAGGTGGCAGCCAAGCTTCCCGGAGGCCCTGTCGCCGCGGCCACGGAAATTGCATTGGCCGCGCCGGCCAATGGCGCTGATCATCCGGAAGAAATGTTGGCGGCAGATTGGAAGGAGCGCCTGCGGCCGTGGCAGCTAGATCCAGCGGATTCGAAGGTGATCATCAACGTACTTCAAGCGCACGCCCTGGACGACCGGCAACTGACGGCAATTTTTCGATTGGATGAATCCGTTTTGAACCAACTGCTTCCGCTGGAGATCAGCCCCGCTCCCGCGCGCGTCCGGCGGCTGGCGTTGGTGATCGTCAGAAACATCGATCCGGCCCTGCCGGCACTGATCGACCAATTGATTACCCAGCTCGGCGACCCCGACTGGCACGCCCGAGAAACCGCATCCCGCCTGCTGGCCGGCTACGCCCCGGCCGCCGATTCCAAACTCCGCAGCGCGATGCAGAGCAAAGACGCGGAGGTCGCCTTGCGGGCTGAACGCCTGCTCGCTCGAGATTCGCGATAGCCGTTTTTCTCAATCCAACTTCTCGGGTTCGATCCCGATATTGGTTTCGCCGGCTGCTTTCTTTTCCTGGTATTTCTTCACCCACGTCTCAAAGCTCTTGCCGGCGGCGGTGTCGCGGCCGCTGAATTCAATTCTCGCCACGTCGCTGTAGCGGATGCTGATCTTTTGATCCTGTGATTTGGGGAAGAGCCGTACGACGCAGTCGGCCAGGGTTTTGCCATCACTGCGGCGGTCGAAGATATAGCCTTCGACGATCGTCGTGTCCTTAAGCGTGAGCGTGATGTCGCCGCGATAGTCAAAGGCTTTCTCGAAGGCGGCGCGGATTTCGTCATCGGTGGCGATCGGCGGAATCCAGCCTTCCAGGTTTTCGTGGATGACGCCGACCGCGCCGGCTTCGGCGTCGAAGGGATGAGCTTTGGTTTCTTGTGGCATAAAAGTTGGTTCACCACGGAGTCACGGAGGACTCGGATGGAATTCAGGAGTGTTGATGTTCGCTCACAGCTGATCGCGATGAGCTCACCGTGAGCGGCACAAGCGTCGGCGAGTCATCGTGTGACGAACCTTCATCCAGCGCGCGCTGCGCTTGCGGATCTTCGTAACGACCAAACAGCGTGGCTTTGGCCGTCGCGAGGAATCCCTTGAGGCTCGTGAACGTTTCGTTGACGGCGCTGGCTTCGTAGCCGCTGTGGACCATGCAGTTGCGGCACTTGGGATTGCCGCTCTCGGTGCCGTAGCGCTCCCATTCGGTGACGTTCAGCAGCTCCTGAAACGAATCGACATAGCCGTCCGCCAGCAGATAGCAGGGCTTTTGCCAGCCGAAGATGTTGTAGGTCGGCATGCCCCAGGGCGTGCAGGTGTAATGCCGATCGCCCATCAGGAATTCCAGGAAGAGCGGGCTTTGATTGAATCGCCACGATTTGGCGCGATTGCTGAGAATCTTGCGGAACAGATTCCGCGTCTTGGTGCGCGGGAGAAAATGCCGCTGATCGGGGGCCTTGTCGTAGCTGTAGCCGGGGGAGAGCATCATCCCTTCGACGCCAAGGCTCATCATCTCATCGAAGAATCTGCGGACGCTTTTGGCGTCGGCGCCGTCGAAGAGCGTTGTGTTGGTCGTCACGCGGAAGCCGCGCTTCACCGCTTCGCGGATTCCCGCGATGGCGGTCTCGTAGGTTCCTTCGCGACAAACGGCAAAATCGTGATGCTCTTTCTGGCCGTCCATATGAACGCTGAACGTCAGATATTTGCTCGGCTTGAAGAGATCGATCTTTTCCTTCAATAGCAGCGCGTTGGTGCAGAGATAGATGTACTTTTTGCGGGCGACCAGTCCCTCGACGATTTCCTTGATCTGCGGATGCAGCAGCGGCTCGCCGCCGGGGATGCTGACCATCGGGCTGCCGCACTCATCGACGGCCTTGAAGCATTCGTCGGGCGTCAGTTGTTTTTTGAGGATGTGCGCGGGGTATTGGATCTTGCCGCAACCGGCGCAGGCGAGATTGCAGCGAAAGAGCGGCTCAAGCATCAGCACCAGCGGATATCGCCGCCGACCCGCCAGCCGCTGCTTGATCACGTAGCTGGCTACCGTCCACATCTGTGAAATAGGAACGCCCATAGGTTTAGATGATCCTCATTTGGCAATTCTCGGGGCATTCTCGCAGGGTGGGTGTACCGGCCCACCGCGACTGCCGCGACCCGGCAAATGGTGGGCGAGTACACCCACCCTACACGGCTGCCTGCATGCAGCAAGCTTTGAGCATACCGGCTGTTGGCCGATATTCCAACGTGCGAGGCGGCAAGTGATGGGAGAGGTTGGGTGCCACAGGTCGGCGTACTCGCAGACCTGTGCATGTCGCGAGCCGAAAGAGCACAGGTCTCGGAGTACCGCGACCTGTGGCACCCGCAAGTAGCCGGATGACGGGATGCTTTCGTGTGCTTCGGCTAGAATTGCTGCCACGTGCCGACGCCTCAAATCCTTATCC
>DATBDZ010000433.1:0-12269 GCA_036276235.1 Humisphaera sp.
AGACGCGGCCTTGGCCCGGCGCTTCCAACCGATCACGGTTGATCCGCCGACCAAGGAAGACGCGATCGAAATCCTCCGCGGCTTGCGCGATCGTTATGAAGCGCACCACCGCGTGCAGATCCTCGACGCCGCGCTGGAGTCGGCAGTTGAGATGTCCGACCGCTACATCACCGGCAGATGCCTGCCGGATAAGGCGATCGACGTGCTCGACGAAGCGGGCGCTCGCATCCGACTTCGCAGCATGACCAAGCCGCCCAATCTGGCCGACCTTGAAGAGCAGATCGAGCGGCTGAGCATCAACAAGGACGAAGCCGTCAAGAATGCGGAATACGAAGAAGCCGCCCGCGTTCGCGATCAGATGGAAGCCCTCCGCGCCAAGAAGGAAGAGATCCAGCGGCAATGGCGCGAGAAGAGCAAGGAAGTCGATGGCGTCGTCGATGAAGAAGTCATCGCCGAAGTCATCAGCAAGATGACCGGCGTGCCGCTTACCCGCCTCGAGAAGGAAGAAGCCCAGCGGCTGCTCGAGCTGGAAAACGAGCTGCACAAGCGCGTCGTATCCCAGGACGAAGCGATCAAGGCGATCAGCAAGACGATCCGCCGCGCTCGTTCGGGCCTGAAGGATCCGAATCGCCCGATGGGCAGCTTCCTATTCCTCGGGCCGTCCGGCGTCGGTAAGACTTTGCTCTCCAAGGCATTGGCCGAGTTCATGTTCGGCGATGAGGATGCCCTCGTCGCGATCGACATGAGCGAATACATGGAGAAGCACAACGTCAGCCGACTGATCGGCGCGCCTCCAGGCTACGTCGGCTACGAGGAAGGCGGCCAGCTCACCGAGCGCATTCGCCGCCGGCCCTATAGCGTCGTGCTGCTCGACGAAGTGGAGAAGGCTCACCCTGACGTATTCAATATGTTGCTGCAGATCATGGAAGAAGGCCGCCTTACCGATTCGTTCGGCCGGCATGTCGATTTCCGTAACGTCATCATGATCATGACGAGCAACCTCGCCTCCGACCTGATCAAAGGCGGCGGCCCGGACTTCGGCCTTAAGCCCAGAGGCAAGGGTCAGGCCGAGGAGCGCGATTATCAGAAGATCAAAGAAACCGTGATGAAGGAGATCGAACGGCACTTCCGGCCCGAGTTCATCGGCCGCCTGGATGATGTCGTCGTCTTCCGCCCGCTCAATCGCGCTAATCTCGAAAACGTGATCGAGATCGAGCTGAAGAAGGTGACCAAGCGGCTGACCGATCACGGCCTGAAGATCGATCTCTCGCAGGAAGCCAAAGAATTCCTGCTTGAGAAAGGCACCAACGCCGACTTCGGCGCCCGCCCGTTGCGTCGCGCGATCGAGCAGCACGTTGAAGACCCGCTCAGCGAAGAGATCCTGCGCGGCAACTTCAAGGGCAAAGATCTGATCCGCATTACCGTCAAAGACGAAGGCGCCAACAACAAGCACCTTTACTTTGAAGCGGTGAAGACCGAAAAGGAAACCCCGCAACTCGCCAAGGCTACGTCGGATGCGACATGATCTTGATGGGTTGAGGAATAGGCAAGAGTAACAATGGCCGCCCGAGGCGAATCGGGCGGCCATTGTCGTTTGCATTGTCGTTTGATCAGAAGCAAGCGCGGAGCGAAAACCGCTTCCTCATGCTGAACGCCGATGCTGCTTGCAGTGTCGTTGGCACTCACTTCGCATCGCTCCAAACGCGTTAGCGAAATCGAGTCAAACGCTGTCAGGAGATGTTATGAAACACAAGAAGCGTGAGCCGCAAACGAAAGCGAAACAGCGGGCCGTCAAGCAGGCACATCTGGCCAAGGAGCCATCGCTCCCGGCCTCGCAGAAGCAGATCAGCCAGGGGCGATTCCCCGGCGAAACGCCGCTCACGGGAGAAGATCGTCCGCTGAATGAGTCCGGCGGGAAGCGCCAGGGGTGGAATCCGGATGCGCCAGCGGCCCATCAATCCAGCGGCCGCCCGCGAACCAGAAGCCAAGGCGCGTCAATGATGCCGCGGCCTCGGCGATCCAGCCGCTCCAAGCCGTAACACTCGCGCATAATTCTGCAAGCCGGTGTTCACGCTCATGCTGCCGAAGCATCGGCCCTCGCGCGCGGTGTACATGGTTTGGTCGGCCTTCTACTTCGTCGGCACAAGCCATACGATGCGCAGCGCGCAACCCGCCACGACCAAGTCGGCCCAAAGCAACTGCCATCGCCCCTTTAATAGATCACGGCCCAAACCAATAAGGAGATCGCGCATTGTCGTCAGTGTTGCCGGCAGGCGTCGGATCGCGCGAACGTCCGTGAACGTGCCGCGGCGGTTCATCCAGCCGCTGTGACGCAATTGCTTTTTCGCCAGTTGCATCGGCTCATCATGTTGCAGCGATTGGCTCACGCAGCCATCGACCACCCACGTGCTCAAGCCGATCGCCTTGAGCTTGCGGCAGATGTCGTGATCTTCCGTGAACGCCAACTTCTCGTCATAGCCGCCGACTTCCGCGAGCGCCTTGCGGCGAAAGACAACGGCATGCCCCGTCGCAAAATCGATTGCATGTGAGCCGCTTGAGCGCTCGTACGGCTGCTCCTGATAACGCATCCGCCACTGGCTGTAGATTGAGTTGCCGTTGGGCAGAATCCGTCCGCAAGCCGCGCCAACGTTGGGATGATCCACGAGGAACCGGATCATCTTCTCCAGCCAGTCAGACGGCAGATCGACTTCCGCATTCAGGCACAAAACGAAATCCGCATCGGAGTTGGCGATGGCGGCGTTTCGAGCGCGCGATACGCCACCGTTGTCGGACAGTCGCAAAATTTCGATTCGGCTGTCCGATCCAGCGGGAAGCTGAAAGGGAGTCACTGACCCATCATCGACGATCCGGATGTGCGCAATGGGGAAGCTCTGCGCAATACAGGGCTGCGCTGTTCGCAGGACGTGCTCTGGAAGTTCATTGAAGATCGCAATGACTGCATCGACGGAGGGCCGCGTATCGTCGGCCGATTGTCCGGCCGTGATCGATGCAGTCGATGCGGACATTGAGGAGGGAAGTTCGTTCATGGCTGATTCGCCGCGCCACTGCTGAGGCGAGGGCATTATGAGAATCGCGGTTGCGAACGCTAGCGCGGCGCGCAATATCTCCCGGATGCGTGATAATTTCCGCGACAAGTCTTTTCCCCTCCTCCGGTACTCCGGGGGAGGGTTAGGGTGGGGGCCGGTTGCGCAGTCGACACTTATTCGACACAACCCCCACCCCAGCCCTCCCCCGGAGTACCCAACATTTTGCATGAGCAGCGTAACTCACGTTGCCACCTGGAATTCCAGCTCAGAACTCGAGACAACCGTCATGCTGAGGTACTCCGAAGCATCTGGCCGGCTCGCGCAATCCGGCCAGATGCTTCGGAGTACCTCAGCATGACGGTGTGCGAAGGGCAGTGGACAAAATCCAGCAATCGCAGCCTTCCGAAAAATAAGGAGTTACGACGCAGATGCAAAATGTTGGGAGTACCGGAGGAGGGAGAAATACCAGCCGCCTAAAAGTGTCACGCACCCATATCTCATCGCTTTGTGCCTCGCCCACATCGCGCCTACCATCCAGCCGACTATGGGTGAACAGATACTCTCGGCTGACCTCGAATCTCCCACGCCAGCGATTGCCGGGGAACCGGCGGCGCAACCGGTCTTATCGTCCGCGTCCGTCTGGCTCATGGCGATCACCGTCGGCGTTACCGTTGCCAACAACTATTACGCGCAGCCGCTGCTGGCGGATATTGCTGCTTCGTTTCATTTGACCGTCACGCGCGCGGGGGCGATCGCCATGTTTGGACAGGTGGGGACGGCACTAGGTATGTTTCTATTTGTGCCGCTGGGTGACAAATTTGAGCGGCGGGCGCTGATCTCGACGTTGCTCCTGGCCGCCGCCGGGGCGCTGATTCTCGTGGCGTTGGCGCGAAATGCCTGGTGGATGGCGGCGGCGTATTTCTGTGTCGGTGCGACCGCGGCAACAGTACACGTCGTGGTTCCATTCGCCGCGCATCTGGCTTCACCATCACAGCGCGGCAGAGTCGTAGGCGTCGTGCTGGGCGGGTTGCTCTTTGGTGTTTTATTGGCCCGCACCTTCAGCGGCGCGATGGGCGCAATACTCGGATGGCGTGCGGTATTCGTGATCGCGGCGGCGTTCATGCTCATCCTCGCGGCCGTCGTCCGCACGCGATTGCCGTTCGATCGGCCGGAGGTGAATCTCTCGTGGCTTGAGCTGATGCGCTCGACATGGGGATTGGTTCGCGCCCATGCGGCATTGCGCGAAGCGGCGTTGCTCGGCGGGCTCTCCTTCGCGGCGTTCAGCGCATTCTGGACAACGCTGGTCTTCTATCTCCAGTCAGCCTACGGGCAGGGCAGCACCGCCGCGGGACTGTTCGGACTTGCCGGCGCCGTCGGCGCGGCGGGGGCGCCTCTGTTCGGAACGCTCGCCTCCAAACATGCCCCGCGCGTCACGGTGGGCGCCGGGCTTTGTATCTCGCTGATTTCATTTCTGATCATGGGTTTCGGCGGCGGAATTCTTGCCGCCCTGATCATCGGCGTGATAGGGATGGATCTCGGCGTTCAGCTCAGCCATGTCTCGAATCAAACGCGCATTTATCAGATAGATCCTCAGGCGCGCAGCCGCCTGAATATGGTGTATATGGTCAGCTACTTCGCCGGCGGCGCTATCGGCTCGTATCTGGGAGCCGTCGCGTGGCATGCGCTGGGATGGTGGGGCGTCTGCGGGTTTGGAGCGATTCTGTTCGGCATCGCCATATTTGTGCAGATCATGTTTGGCCGTCAGACGACATCTCGCGCGGCGTAGTGGATGGTGGGTCAGATCGGCTATCGGATGTCAATTGGATGTTGCGCAAACGCCCACCTGGCAGTATTCTCCTGACCAATGTCCTCTCATCGCCCCCGTCCCCCGCGCGACGCTTCACGCCGCTATCACGATCGCGTCGCGCGGCAATACGATTCGATCTACGATGATCCGTACTGGGAATTTCACGATGAACTGACGTGGCGGGCGATCAAGCCGCATTTGCCGCGCGAATCGCATGCGCCGTGCGCCGACCTTGGCTGCGGCACCGGGAAGTGGGGGCTGAAGCTGCTCAAGAGCGGCTTTGCCGTCACGTTCGTCGATCATGCGGCGGCGATGGTCGAGCAAACCCGCGCCAAGGTTCAAACGATGGGCCCGCGCGCCGCCCGCGCCACGCTGCTGGTCGCCGACATCGTCGATCTATCCATGATCGAAGCGGGCACGATGGCGCTGACAGTGGCGATGGGCGATCCGCTTTCGATCTGCTCCGACCCCGCCGCCGCCGCGCGGCACATGTTCCGCATCACCCGCCCCGGCGGAATTGTGATCGCCAGCGCCGACAACAAGCTCGCCGCGCTGGATCATTTCGTCCAGCGCGGGAACCTCGATGCACTCGAAGCATTCGTCCAATCCAGCCGCACCAACTGGCTCACAGCAGATGAGCGCGAGCGCTTCGAACTGACTATGTTTACGCCGGCGTCGCTTCGAAAATTATTCGAAAGCGCCGGCTTCGAAGTGATCGCCGTCGCGGGCAAGCCGATCGTGCCAGTTCGCGATAACAAAAAACTGCTGGAATCACCGGAAGCAATCGAGCGCCTGCTGGCGATCGAAGCGCAGCTCTCCCACGACCCCGCCGCCGCAGCGCGGGCGGGGCATTTGCAGATCACGGCACGGAAGGATTGATTCCACCCTCTCCCTTCCAGGCAGAGGGCCGGGGTGAGGGTAGCGCACGGTAAACCGCTCGACGCTCCAACCGCGTGTGCTAAAGCATAGCCTACGAAACTGCCGGATTGGAACGATCCGCAGCACGCGCAAATCGTCATGCTGAGGTACCCCGAAGCATCTGGCCCATTTGTGCGAGTCAGCCAGATGCTTCGGAGTACCTGCTCTGAAAATGTCGCGAATTCGTGTGGGGTGGGTGTCCTCGCCCACCACGTCGCTCGTGGTGGGCGAGTACACCCACCCTACAATCAACTCCCGCTTTCTATGCTTCGCGGGTGCGGCGCAGCCGCACGGCCACTCAGCATGACGGCTCTACCGCTGCACGTCCTTTGAGACTCCATTCCGTCAAAGAATCGTCCACGCCCGTTTCTAATCCCGCCTTTCCACTCCCGCTAGCCTTTGCCAGTTGGCGTGGTTACAATTGCACGCACCATCGGGGCAGGAGGATCGGGTGAGGATGACCTCCGAGCCAAAACGATGTTTTCGGCTTCGCGTGAATTTCTCACGCGATTGGCGACGGTACAGGCGGGCAGATGACGCACCATCAACACATTCCGATGCCTCATCCCGGCGCGGCTGGCGCGGGCCGGGTTTCCTGCGCTGCGCTCAACGCCAACGTTCTTGTTCTCAATAAGTTTTATCAGGCGATTCGAGTCATCAATGTTCGCCGCGCCTTTTCGCTGCTTTGCCGCGATCTGGCTGAGGTGATCCACATTGAAGCCGACGCCCAGGGCCACAGCCGCTGGCAGAATCTCGATTTCCAAAGCTGGACGGAACTGTCGCTGCTCAAGAAGGAATTCGAGCCGGATGATTACGAATGGATTCACACGGTGCGGCTGCAGATCGCCGTCCCGCGGATCATTCGTCTGCTCGGGTACGACAAGCTCCCGCGGCAGGATGTGAAGTTCAACCGCCGCAACATCTACGCGCGCGACGCCAATAAGTGCCAGTATTGCGGCAAGAAGATGCCGACGACGGATTTGTCGCTGGATCACGTCGTCCCCAAGAGCCAGGGCGGCAAGACCACGTGGGAAAATATCGTCTGCTGCTGCATCAAGTGCAACGTGAAGAAAGGCGGCCGCACGCCCGACCAGGCGCACATGCACCTGATCACCAAGCCGGTAAAGCCCAAGCGCAGCCCGGTCATCAACATCCGCCTCGCGGATGATCGATACTCAAGCTGGAAGCAGTTCCTCGATACGGCGTACTGGACGGTGGAGCTGAAATAAGCTCCGCCGTTCGGTGCTGCGCGAAATAATGTCTGGTAGCAGGACAAACGAGAACGATATAATCCACCTATGCTTCAACATTCCTCCGCACTTGAGCGCATCATCCAGCCAGGCGAAGGGACGCTGGCAGCCGATCTGGCTGAGTTCATACTGAAGCTTGACTTTCCCCCCGCGGATCATGAGCGGTATCAGCAGCTTTCTGCTAAAGCCCAGGAAGGCTCCCTCACGCCGGAGGAAGAGGCCGACCTAGACGATTTGCTCACCGCGAATGATGTCCTAACAATTCTCCAATCAAAAGCTCGCCAGTCGCTGCAGCGCCGAAACCCTGCCGCGTGAGACTCGCCTATGGAGTCGTTTATCGAGCAGCGGATCCGTCAGTTGGCTGACAATCGGTGCGAATATTGCCGCATTCCCGAAGAGGGCGGCAAATTCCGGCACGTGCTGGATCACATTATCGCCCGTGTCAGCACGGTGGACAGACAGTAGTGGAAAACTTGGCCCTGTGCTGCGGACGTTGCAATCGCTTCAAAGGTCCGAACATCGCCAGCATCGACAGGGAAACCGACATGCTCGTACCGCTGTTTCACCCACGCCGCGATTACTGGCAGCAGCACTTTCGATGGAATGGCCCGCTTCTCATTGGAACAACCCCGATTGGCCGGGCAACTGTCAACTTGCTTGCGATCAATTTGCCCGTTCGCGTAGCGGCCCGGCAAGCCCTGATTGAAGAGGGGCGATTCCCTCCGCAAGGCGCCGCTGACCGATTGCAAAGGTAACGTCGCGAGCAACGCGTCATCGCTTAGGCGAGCCGCGTGTTCCATTTGTGTTGCAATCTTCTCCGCTCGTTCTGAATAATCTGATTAAACGGGTCGCTTTGCAGGGCGTGATTGAAGCCGGCGATGATGTTGTCCATCTCGCGTGCCGCGTCGGGGCGGAGGGCGGGTTCCAGATCGATTGCCTTGTGAAGCGCATCAATGGCGGCGTCGTAGCGGCCGCAGCATCCCAGGACCGCGCCGTATGCGAGCCAGGCACGGGCGTTTTGCGGTTGATCCTGCGTGGTCTGCGCGGAATTACTCTCGGCGGTGCTGAGCTGGCCGGCCTTCAGATAATCGGCGAGCGTACTGAATTCGGCTTCATCGGGACCGGGCTCGGTCTTGATAGCCGCGCTCTGGCCGGTCAGAAGGGAAATAAATCGATCGCGATTGAAGTCAATCGAGCTTCGGGCGGCGGGGATCGTGACGGCGGTGCCGTTCCATTTGTGTCGCACCGGCCAGTTTGATTGCTGTAGGCGGATGCCGGCTTTGTTGGCTCGGAAGGATAATTCGGTGTCTTCCCAATAGGGCATTTTGAACGCCTCCTCGTTCCAACCTTTGAGCAAATCCCAGGCCTCCCGCCGGCCGGCGATGCACCAGCCGTCGATATAGGGAAGAGTCCACTGGGCCACGCGCGCTTTGCGGACGGATGGGCCTGCCAGCGTGTTGGGCGCAACATCGCGGCGCACCGCACCCAGCCATCCGGGCCCATCGGCGGCGATATCGTTATTCAAAAAAATCACGATCTGACCGGATGCTTTCGCCAGCCCCTGATTATTCGCCGGCGCAAACCAGCGGTTTTGCTCGTTGCGGATATAGATGCCGCCCAAACGATCAACCATCGCCCGCAGCCGCGCAGCATTGGCGGCAGATGAGCCGTTGTCGATGACGATGACCTGCACGTCCGGCCCAGCGAGCGCGCGCTCGTAGTCCTCAATGAATTCCGGATGATCGAGCCAGGGGGTGATAATGCTCAGCGTCATTGAGCTCCGGGCCAACGGGACGGCACCTTTTTGGGACTAACAGCGCGGCGCACGATCACAATGAGTAAAGCGAAACTCCATCGTGGAGTGTGCCAAAGAATAAAAGAATGAAGCGGCCTGTTTTTTGTGGAATGATCGAATGACTCCCTGCGGGCTGCCGATGCTAGGTAGCCGCTGCAACGAAATCACGTTTTCAGACAATAATAAAGCCCCGCACCGCCAGCGGCGCGAGGCTATTGACGCCGGAACGACCGGCGTGCGGGTGTTACGATCAGTGCTGCGGCGCGCTTGTTTGCATGCGTCGCGCGAGGCGGCGCAAGAACGCCGCGAGCTTTGTGCTGGTGAAATCCATCCCCTCGACGGCCAGTGCCGCCTCTCGCAGTTCTTCGGGAACGCGATGGCGGGTATTGATTCGATGGCGGATCGCATGCACCCAACGCCCGCTGTCGATCCCCCGCCGCTCCACCCAGTAGGCGGATCGAAGAAGATTCATGGCCTGCGTCCGCACGATGGATAAGCGAAATCCAGCGTGAGAGAGGGCCAAAAAAATCATTATTCGGGCGCGGCCTTAACAGGGTGCGCAAGTGCGCAAGAGTTTCGGCGGCGCGTCTTGTCCCCTCCTCCGGCATTTAACGGATCTTCACCAGCTCTCCATCGAGCATGACATCGACCTTCTCGCCCAGCGCGAGCCATTCGCTGGCTTCGGGGTGTTTGGCGAGGATTGCGAAGAATTCGTCGCTGCCGAATTTCACTTCGCGCTGCTTGAGGTCTTTGTTCTTGGCGAGATTCTCCTGGGCAGTGGAATCGGTCCAAATGTCGCCGTTCTGGTAGAAGGTGCGATCGCGAATGACGCGCGCCTGCTGGGCGTAGTTTTGCGCGTCACGGTAGCCGTAGGCGGGCTGGGTCGTCGCGGGCCCAGCGGCAGATCCGGCGCTACCCGGCTGTGCCGACGCGCCAGCGCCGCGGCGTCCGCCGAGGGCGAACCCACCACCGCCTCCGCCGCCGCCGTACCCGCCCCCGCCGCCAAAGCTTCTGGCGCCTTCCGGTGGGGCACCGCCTTGCTGGCCCTTTGCCATGGCTTGCTGCCCTGCCTGCTGCTGTGCCTGTTGCTGATTCTCGCCGGACTTAAGTTGCGCCAGCGCCTGCGCATTATCGATCGCCTCCTGGCCAGTGCGCTTGCTGGCATCTTTTGCTTCATCGCGGGCATAGGCATAACGCTCGCGCACCGTTTCATTTGCCTGACGATCAGCGCTCAGCTCACTGAACGATTGCAACCCGCGCGGCACATCGCGGCGTTTTTCATCTTCCATGATCAGATACGCCGTGTAGGGCGTGACGATGCCGAATCGGCGGGCGAGGCTCGTTACCTCATCCTTCAGCTCGGGGCTTTCTCCATGCAAACGGATTTCATCAAGCAAATATCCGACACGCCGCGTTGCCCATAATCTGGGGATGAAGCTGTTGGCCGAATCGTCGCCGCCGAAGTTGACATCGGTGGTGAATTCCTGGCGCTCGCCGTTGAGTGAGCCGGAGATTTTCACCAGCCCTGGCCCCCCGCCGCCGTAGCGGCCAAAGAGCACCAGCATCTGCCCGCGGAACAGATCCGGAATCTGATTCGGATAAAGCTGCGAAACGCGAATATCGCGACCGTCGAAATTCACATGCACATTGGCAAGGACCGGCTCTTTGATCTTCGTATAAAACTCGCCGAGCTTGACCTCGAGGTCTTCATTTGGGAGCACGTACTGGCTGACGGCATTGGTCTGCTCGGCCAACCGATCGAGCAAGTGCGTGTTCACATCCGTCCCGAGGCCGAAGCAAAAAATCCGCGTCGCCCCCTGATCGGCGCGGCCGACGTTCGCGAGAATCGCATCCTCATTGCTCTGGCCCACGGTCGGCAAACCATCGGTGATGAAGATGACGATATAAGGCCGATCGGTCCCGCGATCGCGACCCGACTCGCGCGGCCGCATTTTCAGGGCGGTGCGCAACGCCTCATCGATCGCGGTGCCGCCGATCGGTTGCAGGCCGGAAACAAATTCCTGCGCGCGGTTCAGATGTTCCCGATCGGCATCCACCAGGCCTTCATAAAGTGGCTCGACTTCTGTCGAGAAACGGATCACATCGAAACGATCCCCCTTGTTTAGATTCTGGAGGCAAAACGAAAGTGACTTCCGCGCCTGCTCGATTTTCTTGCCGCCGTCTTCGGACATCGAGCCGCTGGTATCGATGACGAAGCAGACATCCTTGCTCTGCACCGCGCCGCGCGGCGCGACCATGCCCGGCGATGCCAGCAGCAGAAAGTATCCTTCCGCCCCGCTCTTGTACGTCAGCAGGTCAACCCCAAGCGGCTTTTGCGTGCGCGAAAAAAGGACTTTGAAATCCGTATCCGGCCGCACGTTGTGATCGTGCCACGTGACGTTCGCCTGATGCTCACCTTCGCGATGAATATTCACCGGATGGCTGGGGCTATAGACGCTCTTGATCGGGTCTTTGGAATCGATGGTGAGATTGATCGAAACATCGCGCAGCGGCCGCGAAGAAAACTTCTCCGTGTTCAGCGGATACGAATACTCCACCAAGCCGCTGTCGCTCTTGAGCAACTGCGTGTAAGCAACCTTGATCCGCTTGCGCGAGTTAGGCTCAATCGGAAAGATGTGAACCTGAAACGCATCGCGGCCGGCGTATTCGAGCAGTGCCGGATCGCGCATCTTGCGGACGATGTCTTCGTAGATCGAGCGCGCCTCGCCGCTGTCGAGCAGCTCCGCCTGCTGCATGACGCCGTCGATTTCCATTTGGAATTTGTCGATGTGCGCGCCACGAGGCAGCGGGAAGATGTAGGTCCCTTCGAGCCGCGCGTTATTGGGATTGTAAAATTCCTGATCGACGCTGGTGGTCGCGACCTGGTCCTTGATCGAGACATCGACGTGGTGATAAGAAACTTCCAGCGGCGCAAAGGAGAAATGCCCGCGTACCACCACTGTCGATTGCTGGACGATAATGAATCCATCGGCGCGGGCGATCGCGGGTAACAGCAGCAGTGCTGCGAGCACGACACCGACGACGCCCGCAACAATCCTGCTCTTTTTAGCCGCGTGGCCACAGGCCCGCGCTGTTCGCCCCCAACCAAAGTACTGCCGCCCGCAAACTCGCACGCAATGGCCAGACATGGCACCACCTCTTGTTTGAGACCGACCGACGGATACCGCTTGATGTCCGCGTCTACCCTTTGAGCGCGCGAGAGGTCTAAAAGTTCCAGAAATTTCGCCGCAATGCGAATTCCGAAACCCGAATCCCGAAATCCGAATCAATTCCGAAATCCGAATGACGAAATCGGATGTCACGCGAAGAAGCGAAGCAACGAAGGAGCTTGCGGATTTTCCTTCGTTTCTTCGTCTCTTCGCGTGACATCAATTCCCGGATTCGGTCATTCGGTCATTCGGCATTGATTCCGATTTCGGGGATTCGGGTTT
>DATBDZ010000434.1:0-7958 GCA_036276235.1 Humisphaera sp.
AGAATGCGCCTTCGTCACGCTTGACGGGATTCCCCAACCTCTACCCAATGAACGATCATCCGATGATCATCGAGGTTTCTCGAAAGCGCTGGTTTGATTGAAAACCGCGAGAGCTGATTGCACGTTCAAACCGTAACGGTAACGCATAGGAAAGTCGCAGGAATTGATGTCGCATCCTTGCTCTGGCTCTGATTCTGCCGATTAAAAAGTTCTTCCAACTCTTTCTGCAATTCACCTGCGCGGCCGTTCTTTTGCGCTGCGTCGAAGGCGTTCATCGTTGGCCCGTAGTATTTTCGAAATTCTTCCAGAAGTGCCGCGGGCGGGTGGGGATAGTTGAACACAAACGTATCGCGCACGAATGAGATCTTCGCCGGCGCGATCCCGGCCGCGGCAAACCGCTCAATCACATTCGCTTCGACTCCCCATGTCATTGGGCTGACAAACCCTTCCGGCGGCGGCGGTGTGTACGCAGAACTGATCTTCAAAATCTGCGCAACCAGCGTCGGATCATTGGGAATCCAGTTGCCCATGACGATGCGGCCACCCGGCCGTGTCACGCGCAGCATCTCTTTGGCCACGTCAAAGGGCTTGGGCGCGAACATCGCGCCGAAGATGCTCACCACAAGATCAAACGTCTTATCCGCCAGCGGCTGCAGGTTGGTCGCATCGCCTTCCTGAAAGCGGCAATTGCTCAGGCCAAGCTCCTTGGCCCGCTTGTTCCCCGCCGCCACCAGATTGCTGGCGATATCAACGCCCAGCACGTCAGCCCCGAGTTTGGCGGCAGGGATTGCCGTCGTGCCGTCGCCGCAGCCAAGGTCCAAAACTTTGAGGCCCTTGGAGACACCGATGCGCGCGACGAGCGCGTCGCCGCTTTCGCGCATGCTCTGCGCAATACGTGTGAAGTCGCCCTTTTCCCAGAGTGCCTTGTTTGGATTCGTTGATGCGTTCATAGGCGGTGATAGTAGCCTGAGACCGGCCGCCAAGCGCCAGCTCAGAGGTGTACTTCTAGTCAACCCCCGGTGTACGACAAGTCAACTGTTCCGGTCTTTGATCCCGCCTACTGTTCACCCACGCAACTGATCCACCGCCTGTCCTGAGCGAAGTCGAAGGGCCTGTCCTGAGCGCGGAGTCGAAGGGCTTGTCCTGAGCGAAGTCGAAGGGCCGCGCGGCAAGATGATTTGCGATCACTCAAGAACCCAAGGAGCACTGATCATGAAACGCATCGCATTCTTCGTCTATGGCGTACTGGGCCACCTTTTGTTTCTGGCGACGTACGCCTGGATGGCCGGGTTTGTCGGCTCACTGCTCGTCCCGCGCTCGATCGATGCGCCCATTTCCGATCCAATGTGGCGGGCGATCGCCATCGACCTTGGCCTGATCCTGTTGTTCGGTTTGCAGCACTCGATCATGGCGCGGCCATCGTTCAAGCAGGTCTGGACCCGCATCGTGCCGCAGCCGATCGAGCGCGCCACGTATGTCTATGCCTCGTGCGTCGTGACGATGCTTCTGATGTGGCAATGGCGCGCCGTCGGCCCGCTCGTTTGGAACGTGCAATTCCCGGCGGGGCGATTGCTGCTGAACGGACTCTTTGTCGTCGGATGGATCATGGTGCCGGCGGTGAGCCTGCTGATCAATCACTTCGATCTGTTCGGCACGCGCCAGGTGTGGCTCTATCTGCGCCGCCGCGATTATACGTCGCTGCCGTTTCGCACGCCCGGCCTCTACGCGCGCATTCGCCATCCCCTGTACGTCGGCTGGATGATTGCCTTCTGGGCAACGCCGACCATGACGCTCGGCCATCTCGTATTCGCCGCCGGCATGACGGCATACATCTTCGTGGCGATCTTCTTCGAAGAGCGCAATCTAATCTCCCATTTCGGCCGCCAGTACGAGGAATATCGAAAACGAGTGCCAGCGTTCGTGCCGCGGCTCCGCGCCGCTCAAAGCGATCCATTCCAACAAGCGTCAGATGGGCGCGCCGAGCAAATCGCAATTGCGATGGAAAGAGCGTGAGCGTCCTTCGCGTCTCACTGCAGAAGAGATAAAAGGGGAAGCACATGTTTTAAAAAACATGTGCGTCTTCGCGTCCCTTTTTTCTTCGTTACCTTTTTCTTCGTTCATGGGATGCGCCGCAGTCGTTTCACGCGGTCCCCTTTCGGTTAGCCTGCGGCTCCGCGCCGCATTCGGGGCATTTGCCCGGCGTCGCTCGGAGGTCGTACCCGCACTTAACGCAAAGGCCGGCCAAAATGCGGCGACGTCGCCGGAAGCGAATCGCGGCTCGCATCGACCACCATGACGGAAGGATCGCCGTTACCAGCGCCACCGCCCAAAGTGGAAACCAGAGGATCAAGAGCGGCCGATCGCCCGCTAACCAATTCCCCCTCGGCCTGCCAATCGTCCTTCCCTGGAAGAATGCAAATCCGCCGCGGCCTGGCGCCGGCAAGCCCCAGTTCCTGATCGGTTTTTGCGTCTCTTTGGAGGTTCGCGTAATCCACCCCGGTTTTGCGCCCCTCCCTGTGTCAAACGCTAATGATAAATTGACCAACCCGCCGCGAACTTCAATATTCATCCGGTGAGCGGCACCAGTCCACTGAGCGGCAAAATCCTTGCCCCAAACTACGACGCCCGTCACGCATGCAGCGACGAACAGCATCGCGGACAATGCCGCCAGCCAGCCGTAAATGATCCGACCAATACGCTTCATTGATGAACGTTATAGTCAACGCGGGGATGTTAATGTATTCGGTCGCGGAGCATCGCTCTCTTACCGCTGCGGATTCTTGGCGTAGTCGGCGTCCAGCATCGCGATCACCTTCTCACTGATGTCCGGGATATTTTTGGAGTACATAATGTTCCGAGCGCCTACCAGGTTCATCAGCTCCGGATAGGTAATGCCCTCGACAGTTGCCGGAAATTCCTTAGGGCCGGCGGACAAAACCAGATCAATTTTCTCCTGCTCGGCGACACGGGCGACAGCATCTTCAATCTTTTTGTATGTCGCCAGGAGTTTCATCTTCTGCTGGCGCGACAGCTCATCGTTTTGCATCTCCTGCCAAGCCTTGTAATCGATGCCAGCCTTTGCGATCTCGCGGCTCCGCTCTATATAGGTCGGATGATCCGGCTTGACCTGGCGCAGCTGCTGTATCTTGAGCTGGATTGCCATCTGCCTGTCGTTAGCCTCCTTTTCGAGTTTTTGCTTGTCGTTGTCCATCTTTTGCTTGAAGTCAGACGACTCGCTGATCTGTGCATATATGCGGTACGGATTGGCAGTGGCTATCTTGAGGCTTTGTGCCTGGGCCGGCATTGCGGCGAACGCAATCGTCACGACAACACAGATGAGAGATGAGACGCGCATAATAGGATCCTTTCGGTGAAAAGAGGGCAGTCCGTCCATATATGAAGCAAGCAGTAGTGTTTTCAGGCCCACTCAGGAAATTATTCGCCGGGTTGTGTATTAACCATTCCATTGCAGCTCCATTGCCGGCGTCAGCCGCTTTCTTGATCCAGTATCGTGCCTGGCGGGAGAATGGTACGAGGATTATCCCCTTTTTTGGCCTCCCTTTTTTGGCCTCTCCCACTTTATGTCCGCAAGCTGCTGGCTGAGGATGCCTCATTTGAGGGGTTCTTCAAGCTGCGCGGCGAAGGAGGCTAACTCATGGTGCCTGGCGCCTTACGCGGTGGCTGAATCGGACCTGGGCATTTCTGATGACGCGCGGGCCGATCATCGTCGATCTGGAGGCGCGGAAGCGTTGATCTTGGCCGTCTCCACGCGAATCGTGTCTCGTGCGCGAATAACGATGTTGAATCGCTTCTCCGCGCTCGCCAAGTCCGCGCCGGAAATCTCAATCACGCGCGGCGTGCCGCCGTCCGCGATCTGGCGGATGACCTTAATCCTTTGTGGGATTTCACGGATGCCGGCAAATATCAGCGCATCGCGAAGAAGAAACGCAACTTCGGCTGGAAGCGCATAGTTTTGCGACCTATCACCCGCCTCGACCGTGAACCGCCGACCGTAGGCTTCCAATTCGACCACTTCGACATGCAGGGCATTCGAGCCAGCAGCCTGGCGCTGGCTCAGATATGGCAGAGCAAGGTTGCCCGATTCAGTCACATGCAGGTACGCCAGGTTCATGGTGAGAGTGGCGGGACCTGCGGAATCCTCGAACCGAACCCACAGGACGTCGTTGGGGTAAATGCGGTAAGCACCATTGGGACGCAGATCATCAGGCTCGACCCCAGTCGCATTCTGTGTCACATTCTGTGTCGTCGCTTGGGTGGCGGCTGGCCGCGATACCGGACCATCCTGTGCTCGGGATTTCGCACTCAAGGCACCCAATGAGATGATGATTGCTGCCAGAATCAAAACCGATCCGCCTCGCGGCACTTCGATCTCCGCCGTTGGCTGCCCAAGAATCCGGCGAATGCGACGGAGCAGCAGGCCGTCGCTGGCGGCCAGGGCAAGCGGCATCGGTGAGCCGCGCATCTCTTCAAGCCGCGCCAATGCGCGGGCATATTCCAAGCGGTCGCCGCAAGCCGCCAGCGCTACATCGTCGCAGCAATCTTCGCGCTGCTGGCGAACCTGCGATGAGATCCACCAGACCGCCGGGTGAAAGAACAAAAGAGCTTCGACCAGCACCTGCACGAGATTGACCAGATAATCCAGCCGCTGGATGTGCGCCAACTCATGCGCAAGGATCGCCTCGATTTGCTGGATCGACAGTCCGCTGACGATGCTCGTCGGTAAAAGGATCACAGGCTTGATCCACCCCACAACAGCCGGCACGCGCACGCGCGACGATTCGAGCAAACGGACCGCCTGCGAGATTTTCAATCGAAGGGCCAGCCGGTCCGCTAGCGCACTGAGCTCCCCCGCCGCTGGCGTTGCACGCTTGAGAATGCGACGCAGCACGACCCCGCCGCCAATCCTCCAAATGCACATGCAGGCAGCGCCGGCCATCCAAAGGCATACCGGCAGCGCGAGCCACGGCCTAACCTGCACAGCGCTCGCGGCAGTCGTCGTCTCCACTGCGGGCGCCTCAGCGATGCTATCTCGCGACGGGCTAACCCGGATCGCGGTGGATACTCGCGCCATAACGGGTGGCCATCGATTCTGGAGCAAGAAGGTGAGCAACGGTGCGCAGGCCAGCAACGCCATCGCACAACACGACGCGCGATAGCGAACGATTGATGGTGCGTTGCGTAAGGAAGCGAGCGCCGCCCAAAGGGCGATCGCGATGATGCCTCCTTGCCAGATGAAATGAAGCATCACTCGATCGATCCGCACGACCAACGAATCTCCGGCCAGCGATAGCAGTGCGTTCATATCTTGCCTCCATGCGAAGGGTCTGATTGCGATTTAGAGTGCTCATTGCGCGCGTACTCTTCGATCAGCGCGCGGATCTGAGCCAGTTCCTGCGCGTCCGCCCTTTTGGCCGCCAGCGCCTGGACAACCAGCGCCGCGGCCGACCCTCCGAAGACGCGGTCGAGCAGGTCGGCGACGAGGTTTTTCTGCGTCTGCTCCCGAGGCAGCCGCGCACGATAAACGTGGGTGCGGCGTTTGCGATCGCGCATAACCAGGCGCTTGGCCGCCATGATCTGCATCAGCTTCAGAATGGTCGTATAGCCGACCGCACGGTCATGCGCCAGCGCCTCATACACATCGCGGACGGTGCTCGGACCGCGCTCCCAAAGCACCCGGAGAATCGCGATCTCTGCATCGGTCGGCCTGTTTGCGGGAGGACGTGCCATAAGTCAGCTTCCAGTTCGGTTGATATCGGAGGTTGATATACGATTTAATTCGTAATTTCAACGAAACAATTCGTATTTCTCTTTTTGCCGACCGTCTCGCCGGGGCCGGCAACAGCGGCGGCGCGGGTCAAAACCGTAATATCAACGCAATGATTGATGGACGAGAATGGAACGGGGATTATCCCCTTCTTGGCCTCAGGAAACTATTCGCCCGGATTGCGGATTAACCATTCCACTGCATCCCGATCCCCAGCGTCGGCCGCTGGCGCACATGTTCCAGCAATACCGTCAGGCCGGAAACGTCTGCTTTGACCGTTCCGAGCAATCGCGTCAGATTGATCAGATCGAGGCTTCGATTTTCGCGCGAGAGGTGATAGCCCCTCACGGAAGCCGGTAGCGATGCTGCTCGTCGGTAATTGCTCGCACGCGTGAACGGTGCATTTCGCCTCGCGGCAGACAAGATCCACTGGCGTTGACAGCCCGGGCGCGGCGGTATACGGTCTACCCCGTTCGGCCAGCGTAAATGGCCGGGCCGGCGATGTTTGCCGGCGTTCTTTGGATGCGCGAATTCCCGCTTTACTGATTGGCCGCGGCCTTCAGTTTGTACGACTGATCCCTTCCTCGGCGCGCCGATCACTAAATCCCGCATTCCCGCCTTCAGAGCGATTGAAGCATTTACAATCAGCGAAAGAACCACCGCGTGAATAGCGAACTCCGCGAGCGCGCCGAAAAGGTGCTCCAGTACACGTTCAAGAACCCCGATCTGCTCAAGGAAGCGCTGACGCACGCCTCCATTGCCGACACGCGGCTGGAGAGCAACGAGCGGATGGAATTCCTGGGCGACGCCGTCCTCGATCTGATCATTTGCGAGCATCTGTATCTGAAATTTCCGGAATATCAGGAAGGCGATCTGACCAAGATCAAGTCGGCGGTCGTTTCACGCCGCACCTGCGCCGAAGTCTCCAACGAAACCGGCCTGACCGATCTGCTGATCATCGGCAAGGGAATCAGCTCGCGCAACAGCATGCCCAGCTCGCTGGCGGCGGCGGTGTACGAATCAATCGTCGCCGCGGTCTATCTCGACGGTGGGTTTGATGTCATTAAGGAATACGTCCTGAGGACGATGGGCCCAAAGGCCGACGCGATCGCCTCCAACGCGCATCAGCAAAACTTTAAGGCGGTGCTCCAACAGCACGCACAAAAAGTTTTAGGCGCAACGCCGATCTACGAGCTGCTCGATGAAAAGGGCCCCGATCACAGCAAATGCTTCGAGGTCGGAGTGACGGTAGGCGGCCGCCGATTCACCAGCGCCTGGGGGCCGAACAAAAAAATGGCCGAGCAGAAGGCCGCGCTGCTGGCGCTGGAAGAGCTGGAAGTGCTCGACCAAAAGGAGGTGGACGAGGCGATGGAAGATGTGACCGGGGATGAAGAGTGATGCGCTGCGCTGACAAGCGAATTTGAGGATGGAAGATGGAGGATTGAGGATAGCGCAAATGTGGCGGGCAAGTCGCCATCCTCAATCCTCCATTCTCTATCCTCAAATTGGTCGCTTAACCGGCTAGGTGCCGAAAATCCGATCTCCCGCATCCCCCAACCCCGGCAATATATATCCTTGTTCGTTGAGCTGCCGATCGATTGCAGCGCAGTAAATCGGCACCTCGGGATGAAGCTTGTGGACGGCGGCGATTCCTTCCGGAGCCGCGACGAGGCAGACGAAGCGCATCGACGTTACCCCCGCTTTTTTCAGATAATCGATGGCGGCGGTTCCGCTGCCGCCCGTCGCGAGCATTGGGTCGATCAAAAGCACCTCAGTATCCGCAATATCCGGCGGCAATTTTTGATAATACGAAACCGGTTCGAGGGTTTTTTCGTCGCGATAGACGCCCAGGTGCCCGAGCCGCGCGTCGGGGAGCAGGCGTAGGACGCCGTCGGCCATGCCGAGTCCGGCGCGGAGGATGGGGACAAGCGTGACCTGCCGCGCAAGCACTTTTCCGGTCATGCGTTCCATCGGTGTCTGCACCGGCCGCGGCTTAGTCGGCCAATCGCGCGTCACCTCATACACCATCAGCGACGCCGTCTCGTTGAGCAGTTCGCGAAACTTTCGATGGTCCGACCCGACATCACGAAGCTCAGTGAGCTTGGTGTGGATGACGGGGTGATCGATGAGGATGACGTTGGGCGAGGGCATGTCGATGAGGCGATGTACCAGG
>DATBDZ010000435.1:0-28338 GCA_036276235.1 Humisphaera sp.
CTGCCCTGTCACATTCATGCTCGCGGCGCTCACCAGAGAGCCGACCGATTCCTGCAGCGTGACACTGTCAGGCGCTGTGATCGTGCCGATGCCCAGGGTCGCGCCGGAACCAGTCACCGACACGTCGTTACCCGCACCGCCGGCAACGATGGATGCCGCAGAGCCCGCGATCCCTTCCACCAGGAAGATGCCGCCGTTGGTTGTGGCAGCACTGAAGCTCGGGACCATCAAACCAATCGGGCCGCCCGAAACACCAATCGAGCCGTTGGCTGTCAGCGTGACTGACTGGGCAAGGACGTTGATCGATCCCGCCCGGCCTTCGACGACGCTGCCGCCGGTTGAGGTGATCGTGACCGCGTCGGGTGCGGCGACGGTCGTGCTCACCGCGGCGGCAGTGAAGAGCACAACGGGGCCGGTGGCGGTAACCGAAACGTCGTAGGTTCCCGGGATGCCGTTCACGACGACCTGGTTTTTGTTGTTCAACACGGGAGCGAAGCCGCCCTCCTGTGCCAGGATGGAACTGATGATTATCCCGGGACCGTTGCTGTCAGAAATGTAGACGCCGCCGTCGTTGGTGGTGGCCGTTAGCGCTCCAATCGCAGTCCGAATCGGCAAGGCACTTGTGCCGATCGCGCCATGGGAACCGGTGGTGGTGAACGTGGCGCCGGCGGCCGCGGT
Source organism: Humisphaera sp. (assembly GCA_036276235.1). Taxonomy (GTDB): domain Bacteria; phylum Planctomycetota; class Phycisphaerae; order Tepidisphaerales; family Tepidisphaeraceae; genus JANWHF01. The sequence continues at coordinate 679 of DATBDZ010000435.1, forward strand.
AATGTCGGGCCCGGCGTCCGCACTTTCGGTGATGCTTCCGCCATTGGCAGTTAGCGTCGCGTAGCCCAGGGTAGAGACCTTGCCACTGGCGAACGCGATGGCGGCGCTCGTGCCGTCGTTGGCCGAACCTGTGATGCTGATGTCGGCAGTAGGGGCGCCCGTCGCCTTGACCTGGCCGCCGGCATGGATCTCCACACCGAAGTTGTTGCTGCCGGTATTTCCTCCCGTTCCCTTCAGCACAGCCCCGCCCGTGGTGCTCTGGACCGTGGCGTTGTTGATGTTGATGCCGATGAAGGCGCCGCTCGTGGGCGTCAACTGTTGGTTTGCCGAGAGCGTGATGCCGCCGCTGTTCGTTGAGATGCTGGAGAGGGGGTTGGCGACAATGAAATCACTCGTCGAAGCGCTCAGGGCACTCGAACCCGCGAAGCTGGTCGCGCCATTGAAAGCAATGGACCCGGCGGCCGCGTTCGTGAGGGCAACATTGAAACTGCTGGCGTAGGAGTTGATCCCACTGTCGTTAAACGTGACCGACGCGCCGCCGCCGACGTCCGTGAGGCCGACTTGGTTGAATGCCGCTTTTTGAACGGTCAGCGTCGCGGTGCCGTTGCCAGTTACATTGGCGTCGTTTATGCCGCCCCAGGTGCCGGAAGTCAGATTGAACGTGTAGGTGCTGGGGTTGGCAATGATGCCGACGGCATCGTTGGCCGCCAGCGCCAGGTTCAGCGCCGGGCTGGCATCAGTGAAACTCGCCAGCATCAAGCGCTTTTCCAGTTGATCGATCAGACAGACTCTCCGCGCTGCCGTGCGAACCGCACGCGTCGCATCGCGCTTGGAAAACGGGCGGACCAGGGATTGCATTCTCATAGAAGCCTCCTAAAGCAGTAGATAAAACCGCCCTCGGTAAAGGCGGACTGATGGTTAATAGACAGGGTTGTTTTCAGCATCGAAGATGCAGCGGGATTCACGCACACGCGACTTCCCGTTCCCGGGAAACCGGATTCGGCCTTGGGTCAATCGGGGCGGATTGCGCAGCCAGAGCGCTCGTCTCCGGCTGCTTGAAAGGCGGAGCCGCTTCATCGAGCCCGACCCACGTGGGACTCGACTAAAAACCTAACATCGCCCCATGCCGCAAATGCAGGGGACGAAGCCAGATTCCGAATGCACCGGTTGCGCGAACGGAGAAACGGCGCAAGGCCGCCCGTCCCAACCGGGATTCACTCGACTAGTCACAACAGGCCGCGCCAGCAACGGTGCGTGAAGGGAATAGAAGTGAAGGACACCGTCAGAGCCAAACAACATCCTAACAACATCGGCGGTGTCTCACAGTGATTGCGGCAGGGTAGCCAATTCGCAAAAGAATGCAAGTCAGCTTGGTAATCTGCAATACAAAGGTTGACAAACATTCTGATCTTCTGGGAAGATACCTCTGTTCCGATCCAAATCCTAAACCCAATCACGGGGGTAAACGTGAAATCTGCACAGATTCTTGGCTCGGCGGTTGCCGCTACGCTTGCCCGTCTCCATCGCCGGTTTAGCAGAACGCATGTGAGACAGCTCGGAAGCGATCATGCGTCCCGGTCGTGGGCGATTGAGTCGCTGGAGTGCCGTACGCTGCTGACGGCTATACTCGCGCCGCCTGATCCGGTGATTACGGGGGACACGTTCACGACGGCGCTCCCGCCGATGCCGGGGCATTCGTTTTATGTATCGACCTGGAACGCTCAGGGTGGGCCGGTTTCGCAGCTCGCCAGCCTCTCGGCGATCACGCCCAACACGACCAACGATCTGGTGCTGAACGCGACGCCGACCTCCACCAACTACGTTGGCGTTGCTCAGGGAGCGGGCGGCATCGGCGCGCCGCTGCTTACCAACGGCTTGACGCAAACACAGGTTGCGCCTGCGCCCAATTTTTCTTCACCCGCGGTCGGCGATGGGCAATTGAATGATGCTTCAAACAATGCCAATGTGATCGCCGACACTTCCTCGACCTATTTTTTCACCTACCAATTGGGAACGGTCGGCGGCGCGACCGCCAATCCCAATGGCTATGACCTGAGCGAGATCGACGTGATGGCGGGGCACAACGACGCGCGCACGCAAATCAACCTGGTGGACGTGCTGGTTGAGCCGGTTGGGTCCAGCACATTTCTGTCATTGAGCGGAAGCGCCGGATTTTCGCTGGTCAGTGCGCCCGACGCCAACGGAGACGGCGGCGTGAGCCCCGTCCTCTCCGGCTCCAGCCAGATGGCGATCGTCAACGACAGCGGCGGAACGATCGTCCATAACATACAGGCAGTGGAGTTTCTGGTGCTCGATCCGAGCACGTGGATTCGCGAGCTGGTGGTGACGGGTACGCCGTCGGTTTCAGCGCCACCGGCCACAGGGCCGACGCAGCCGTCGGGTGTCGCCGCGGGCGCGGGGCCAAATGGAACGACGGTCACTTGGAATGCCAGCGACAATGCCGCCGGATACACCGTTCTGCGATCGACTACCGGAACAGCCGGAACATTTGCGGTCATCGGAAGCGTCGTGGGAACCACGAGCTTCATTGACGGCACCGCGCAGCGCGGCACCTCGTACTTTTATCAGGTGACCGCTTCCGGCACGGGCGACTCGATCGCGAGCGCGACCTCCGCGTCATTTACACCAGTCAACGGACTCACAGCCAATGTATTTACCGGCCAATCGTGGGGCGGAGCGGTCAACTTCTCGGAGTCCATTCCACAACCGAATTATCAAGGCGGCCCCAATGCGCTGCTTTTCCCGCTCGGGCACGCGCTCAACGCCAATGCATTTTCGGTGATGATCACCGGCAAGATCACGACGGATGCCGGCGGTGTCTATACGTTCCAAACCAACACCGACGATGACGGCTATCTGTATATCAACGGCCAGTTGGTCAGTTCTGATCCCGGGAGCCATTCGACGCGCCTCGCGACGGCGCTTGTTCCGATCACGCTTGCAGCCTCCACGTCGTACAATCTGATGTTCATCGAAGACAATCGAGGCGTCGGCTGGAGCATCCAAGCCAATTGGAAGAAACCGGGGAGCAGCGCCTTCACGCCCATCCCGGCCGATCATCTGACGCCGACCAGCGATGTCGCCACCACTCCGCAAAGCGTGTCGGCAACCATCGGCGCCAACAAGGTTCCGCAGGTGAGCTGGACGACGGTCAACGATTTTAATTCTTACCAATATGTGGTTCAGCGCGCGACGGTGAATTCGGGCACGGGGCTTCCCGGTACGTTTTCGACGATCGCCACGCTTTTCTCGGGTCCTCTGACGCTGGGGGCGGCCGGGCCGGCAACCTGGGGACCGCATACTTATCTCGACACCGCCGCGCCTCAGGCCACCACCTTCGACTACAAAGTCGGCGTGGTCCCAATTCCCGGCGCGGCCATTTCCTTGAGCAGCCAATCCTCACCAGTGACGACGCCCGGTCACTCGCTGTCGGTGAGCGTTTCGGGCGATGGTCAATCTCTCAATGTCGTGCTCGATCGCGCCGGCGAAGTCGCGACGCTTTCCGTCACTGGAACTCAGGTGAATGTGAACGATCAGACCGGCACATCTGTTTTTAATTCCACGCTTCCCGGCACCGTCAAGAATTTGAACGTCACCGGGATCGGCTCGGCGCTGCCCAACACACTTACAATCAACAACGCTCTGAGCATTTTTTCCGGGACGATCTCGGTGAACTCCGTTTCGGATGTGACGATCAACGGGGCCGTCACAACCGGTTCGGTCGACATCAACGCGAGCAATAACATCAATATCAATTCGACCATCACCGCGAGCGGGACGGTCAACCTTGATGCCGACAGCGATAACAGTTCTTCTGGCACGATGACCGTCGGATCGACCGCGGCGATCAACACTAACGGCCATCTCTTCAGCGCGCACGGTGCGCGCATCGCAATCAGCTCGTTCATCACCACCGGCGCGGCGGGGGCGCTCTATTCCTTCTCCCCGCTCTGGTCCGCCACCAATGTGCTGAGCGAGACAGTCACCTCCGGCACACTGACCATCCAATTCGCGTCCGGAATTGGAACGGGGTCGGTGGCCTGGAGCGGCCCTTCCAATTCGGGATTGACCGGCACCGTCTTCTTCAATTTGCCCGGCGTGGATTTCTCGACGTCGGGCCTCACGTTCACCTCGGGCAACGCCAACCTGCAGGTTTTGGCGCGAACGATTGATGTCACCGGAGCCACCAACATCGGTGCTGGATCGGTTACGTTCGCTGGGCGCAGCATAGTTGAAGGTTCGTTGACGGCAGGCGCGATTCAGTTTGCGCAGCCGGCCGGCGCGCAGACGCCGCAGGTGTTTACGACCCCGCCCGCCACGGCCCCCATGACGATCAACGCATCGGTCACGTGCAATGGCCCGCTGACGCTCGGCGGCGCGATGGTCATCAATTCTCCGGGAGTCGTTACGCTGTCGGGAGATCTGTCGCTCGCCGGCAACTCCATCACGCTCAACGGCGGAACGATTCACTTCCTCGGCTCGCATTCGATCGCGGGGCCAGGTTCGATCCTCTTCGCCAGCAACCTGGCCGATACGATCGACATCAAGGGAAGTGGAAATACGCCGGCAACGCTCACGGTCGGCAGCGATGTGACGATCATGGCGCCAGCCGGCTCGCTTGCCACCGGTCTCATTGATCGGGCGGATTTCCTGACGGACACGATCGTTAACCAGGGAACGATCGAGGCAAATCAGCCTGGCTTTTCGCTGCATGTATCGTTTGCGCAAATACCGGCCTCCGGCGGGCTGTTTGCGTCAACCAACGGCAGCTCGCTGGCGATCGATTCGCCCAGCGGCAATCTGGGTTCGGGGTATTCGGTCACGGGGACTGGAAGCTCGCTCTCGATTACGGGCGGCTACACGATCGATCAGCCGCTTAGCGCAGGCCCTGGCTCAACTCTTACGCTCGAAGGATTCTGGACGAACACTTCGACGGTGTCGGCAAACGATGCAACGCTCGTCCTGGAAACGGATTCGTCAACCTGGGTGAATAACGGCACGATTACCGCGACCGATTCCACCCTGATGATCGGCGGCGACGAACCAACGGCGGCCGTTCAATCGCTGGATGTTCACAACTGCATTTTGAATCTCACTGGCACGGTGGAAAACCTCAGCGGCGCAACGTTCACATTAAACGGCTTGAACTGGAATCTGCTCGGCGGGGAAATCCGCGGCGACACAGTCACCGGGCCGGGGAGCCTGACCATTCCAGATGGACAATCCGGCGGATTGGATGGGGTGGTCCTATCCAACGCGACGCTGAACATCGGCGAAAACAGCACGATAAATCTGCTCTCGGCCGTTCAATTTGCCGCCGGCGCGTCGGTCATCGCGGCGGCCGACACCACCTGGAATCTCACCGGAAATGAATCGATCAATGTCGGGCCGGGCCAGACAATGACCATCAACGCCTTGCAGTTTGCGCCCGACACGAATCTTCAACTCGTCAATAACGGCGGCACCGCGATCATCAATCCCGGCGTGCGAAGCTTCACGGTTTCCGTCAGCGGGAACGGCAGCACATCGCTGAACATGGGAAGCGGAGCGGTCGATCTCATCGTTGCCGCCGGGTGCAACGCCACCGTTAATTTTGGCGCATCCAACGCCGATCTCACGATCGATGGCGCCGGCAACACGCTTCTGGTGCTGGGCACCGGCAACCCGAACATTGTATTCGCCAACGCGCATACTGGCGGGACCGGATCGATCGCCGGTGTTGTGTTCAACGACGCCGACGACAACGGCCATCGCGGCGCGGGCGAACTTGGCCTGGCCGGCCGGAAACTCTTCATCGACCTGAATCACAACGGCCGCCTGGACACGAACGAGCCAACGACCGTCGCTGCCGCTGATGGCTCATATCATTTCACCGGCCTGGCCGCCGGAAATTATCTGGTGCGCGAGACGATGGTCGCCGGCTGGCGGCCGACCACCGCGGCGTCGCTGCACATCTCGCTCTCCAATGGACAGGCGGCAACCGGCAAAAACTTCGGCCAGACCAGCACCGCAAGAATCTCCGGCCTGGTCTTCGACGACAAAAACGCCAACCACCAACGAAACGCCGGCGAAGAGCCGCTGGCCGGCCGCATCGTCTACATCGACACCAACCACAACGGCAAACTCGACGCCGGCGAACGCCACACGCTCACCGGCGCGGATGGACGATTCGTCTTCGACGGACTCGCCGCCGGCGCTTATGTAATTCGCGAGATCGCCCCCAGCGGGTGGACCAATATCGCGCTGGAGAATAGCGCGATCGTCCAACTCAAAACGGCGGAGGTTGTTTCGAATATCAGATTGGCCCAGCGGCGGGTGAAGTAGCGGCTGAGCAGAGAAAATGATTTCAGTTATTGAGCCACCGAAGATGCAAAGATCTTCTATGACATCACGAACCAAACCGTCGAGGTCCTTGCGATCGTCACCAAAGCCCAAGCGGCAATCTGGCTCGCCAAACACGGAACGCCCGAGCCGGAGAGTGGCGCTGGCTGAAGTTAAAGACGACCTCTCGCGATTTCTACATCTGGCGGAATCCGAGGAGATCATCATCACGCGGCACGGTAAACCGGCCGGCGTCCTGATCGGCTTTGAGAGCGACGAGGATTGGTTTGATTATCGCTTGGAGCATCATCCCGAATTCCTGAGGCGCGTGGCCGAAGCGCGGCGCGATATCAAGAACGGTCGCGGCGTTCGGGTCGAAGACCTTCCTGCATAATTGCGCGTCGCGATCCATTGGAACGTTCAGGCGCTCCAGGGTTTTTCGCGCGCTCGATCACGGCCTGGTGATGGACCCCATTCGCTCAATTTCTAGAAGCAACGCACTGTGATCCAGCTCGCCGCCGCCGTTTGAACGCAGGCCGTAAAACAGATCTTTCACTTTTCCCAGCAGCGGCAAATTTACGCCCGCCGAGTTGGCGAATGCCTGGGCGGCGTCCAGATCCTTGATTTGATTGTGGACGGTGCCGCCGGGTTTGAAGTTGCGGTCGATCATGCGCTGGCCGTGCTCGGCGAGGATGCGGCTTTCGGCGAATCCGCCGCGCAGGGCTTCGCGGACCGCCGCCGGATCGGCGCCGCCTTTTTGCGCGAGTGTGAGCGCCTCGGCAACCGCGCCGATCGTCACCGCGACGATGAGCTGATTCGCCAGCTTGCAAAGCTGACCGGAGCCGGTCGGCCCGACGCGGCGGGCATTGCCCATCGGCGCGAAGACGGGGGCGAGCCGCGCGATGACGTCGGCATCGCCGCCGGCCATGATCGCCAGCGTGCCGGCGGCCGCCCCGCGCGTGCCGCCCGATACGGGTGCATCGACGTAATCGATCCCGCGCGCAGCAAGCCGCGCCGCATGATCGCGCGACACGGGCGGCGAAGTAGAGGTCATGTCGATGACGGTTGAGCTGCGCGCCATGGCATCGATCGCCCCTGATGAAAACAAAACTGTCTCCACAGCGGCGGCGTTGGTCACCATTGTGATCACAACTTTCGCCTCCCTGACGGCATCCGCCGGAGATTCCGCCCAGCGCGCGCCGCCGCTCAGCAGCGGCGCGGCCTTGTCGCGCGTGCGATTCCAAACCGTAAGCGGAAACCCCGCGGCCAAAAGCCGCTGAGCCATTGGCGCGCCCATGAGACCTGTGCCGATAAAAGCGGTAGCCTGCATAATTTGGCCATTATGTACCGTTCAACAACTGAAGGAAATATCTGGCGATATTGCGTGCTTTGTACCAAGGATTAGGATAGTATCTAATGCGGCTTACACTGATTCAGTTCGCGCCCTTTGTGGCCGCTTGGCGACGTTTGAGTTTGACGGATACGGATCTGGCGGCGTTGGAAGCGCAGATCATGGAATCGCCTGATGCCGGCAAGGTTATGTCTGGAACGGGCGGAGTACGAAAGATTCGCTTCGCGCCTCCGTCCTGGCGGCGCGGCAAAAGCGGCGCGAGCCGTGTCTGCTATGTATACTTTTCTTCCGTCGCGCAATGTTATTTGCTGACGATCTTCACAAAGGCGCAAAAAGCGAACCTCTCCGCTGCCGACAAGGCGGCTATAAAGAACCTGGTGGTTCAGGCAAGATTTGCCGCGGAACAAGGATGAAAAAGAACAGCAAAGCCAGACCGACGAGCGTCCGTACCAACGCGGCGGGGCGAGAACTCCTCGCGGCAGTCCGGCAGATGCATCACGCCGTCACTACCGGGGACTACAGCGGGCTTACGATTCGTACAGTCGAAATCCTTGAGCCCTCAGAATACGACGCAGCCGCCGTTCGTGCCTTGCGACATCGGCTCGGCACGAGCCAGGCCATATTTGCTCACCTCATGGGCGTCTCAACGGAATTGGTACAAGGATGGGAGCAGGGATTGGTTTCACCCCGAGCGATCGCGCGCCGGCTGATGGATCAGATTAAGACAAACCCTAAAGAATTTGTTGCTAAAAATGTTCGAAGGGCGGGGTAGATTCGATTGATGTTGACGATCCATCGTAAGCGACGGAAACGGCGGGATCGTGCGCAAACCTTGAAGTCGCCAATTTCGCGCGATTTTACGCCACAAACTTCCCATTCAAATCATCCGCGATAAACGCGCGAATGACATCTTGCATCGCTGTATCCGTCGTGAATCCCAGGCGCTGCGCTCGCGCTGAGCGGAATGCGGTTGGCCAGCCGTAGACGATCTTTTCTATGCGCGGGTCAGGCTCGAAGCGCACGCGCTTGGCGACGCTCGGGCCGGCGACTTCTTCCAATGCCGCCAGCATTTGGCGAATGGTGAGTGTGAACGCGGGGAGTTGCACGGCGCGGCTGAAGCCCCAGTTCGCGGCAGGAATGGTCTGGGCGTGGATGAACGCCTCGATCACTTTGCGCGGCGAGATCAACGCCATCGCGGTGTCGGGCGGGACGGGGCAGATCACCTCGCGGCCTTCGAGCGGCTCGCGGATGATTGAGCTGGCGAAGGTCGACGCCGCCTTGTTGGGGCGGCCGGGGCGCACGACGACGGTCGGCAGCCGCAGCGCGCGGCCATCGACAAATCCGCGGCGGCTGTAGTCGCTGATGAGCATCTCGCAGATCGCCTTCTGCGTGCCATACGAAGTTTGCGGCGTCAGCGCGAGCCCATCTTCAATGACCGGCGGCATCTCGCCGCCGTATACGGCCGCCGAGCTGGCGAACAAAAAGCTCGCCCCTTTGGCAACCTTGCGGCAGATGTCGAGCATCGATCGCGTCGTGTCGAGATTGACGCGCATTCCCAATTCAAAATCTTCTTCCGCGCCGAGACTCACGACCGCCGCCAGATGAAAGACGGCGCGCGTTTGTGGGGAGATGATTCGAGAGATAATGGCGGGATCGCACACGTCTGCTTCGACGCGCTCGATGCGCGGATCATCCGGCAATCCCGCCAGCGACAGATCGCAGGCGATCACTTTGGTGATGGGCTGCGGTTTGCCGGCCGAGTCGATGATGGTTCCCCGTTGTAGAAGTTGATGGATGAGCCGCTTCCCCAGGAATCCGCCGGCTCCGGTAACTGTCACATGCATGAGCGCCTCCGCTGGGGTGGGAATGTAATGTAGGGGGGAAACCGACGCCACCTTACGCTTGAGTGCATGCCATTCGAGTGGGCGAGTTTTTTCATTTGGATAAATCGTCATGCGGATGTCCACAAGTATTCGGCGCAACCTCGAAGCACGAAAACGGCGGGCACTGCCCGCCGCATTTTCACAACGGGTGCTCGAAAGCTCCGGCCCAATCGCACAGTCCGGCCAGATGCTTCGGAGTACCTCAGCATGACGGTTCCCTTGAACTCCGAATCGGATTTGTGGACCGCGACTCGAGGAGGGCTGGGGTGGGGGCCGGGCGTCGGCGGGCGCTCATTGCTCGAATGGCCCCCACCCTAACCCTCCCCCGGAGTACCGGAGGAGGGAACAAGCGCCATCGGCGACACAGCGGAAGATGAGCGCGATGCGCGATGTCCACCTCTGTCACCCCCGCGACGGGCCGCGCGTAACACACTATGATTCACTTATGTGCGGCCGCTACACCATCCGAACTTCCTTGCAAAAGATCATCGAGGCGATGTCGCCGGTCTTGGCGAAGCTTGATCCCATTCTGTTTGAATCGCGCTACAACGTCGCGCCTTCACAAGATGTGCCGGCGATGCGCGCTGCCGAAAGTGGCCGCGAATTGGTGATGCTGCATTGGGGTTTGGTGCCGCGCTGGGCGGATGATCCGGCGATCGGGAATCGCATGATCAATGCGCGCGCTGAAACCGCGGATACCAAGCCGGCGTTCCGCGATGCTTTCAAACGGCGGCGATGTTTGCTGGTTGCCGACGGGTTTTACGAATGGAAGGCCGAGCTGGACGGCAAGCAGCCTTATTTCATTCATATGCGCGACGATGCGCCGTTCGCCATCGCGGGGCTTTGGGAGAAATGGAAGCATGATGATCAATCGCTTGAATCGTGCACGCTGCTGACGACTTCGCCCAATGAGATCGTGAAGCCAATCCATGATCGGATGCCTGCCATCCTCGCGAAGGCGGATTACGACGCGTGGCTCGATCCAAAGACCGATCCGGACACAATCAAGATACTGCTGAAGCCGTTTGCCGCCGAGGCGATGGACGCGCGGCCGGTGGATCGAAGCGTGAATAACCCCAAAGCCAAAGGCCCGTTTGACCAGCGGAAAGATGTGCAACCGGAGACGTTTTGGCGCATCTAGTTGGTAGGTGGGCTTGATCCCACGCGACTTTCTGGAATTCTTGTGATCGTTGATGAGATTGAATGCTGTGGTCAGGGTGCCACAGGTCGCGGTACTCCGAGACCTGTGCTTTTCGCACGGGAGGCACAGGTCTGCGAGTACGCCGACCTGTGGCACCCGATTTGGCGCTGACCGATGTTTGTCGATCATTGGACGCGTCGTACAATAGAACAATCGTGCAAGGCATTGCCTGATTTAGGGAGGCCTCGATGAGCCGGCTGGATCAACACATTCGCGTGGTGCAGGGCAAGATGGCGCTGGATACTTTTCTGCGCGCGCTGGCGTGGTCGCTGATCGTGCTCTGCTGCGCGATCGGCCTGAGCCACATCGTGCAGCGTGCGATTGCGCATTATCTGCCGCACACGGCGGGGTGGTATTGGGGCGCGACTGCGATGGCGGTCGCCTTCCCGATGGTTTACGCGATTCTGCGCCGCCCGACAGCGCACGAAGCCGCCGTCGCGATTGATGATCGTCTTTCCCTCAAGGAAAAGTTCAGCACCGCTTTGTATATCCGGGCGAACAAAGATCCCTTCTCCGGCGCGGCCCTGCGCGATGCCGAGCGCACCGCCGACAAGGTGAGCCTGGCCAAGCGCTTCCCGATTGAGATTCCGCGGGCGAGCCTGGGATCATTGGGGGCGGCGTTGGCGCTGCTGCCGATCTTCGCGTGGATGCCGGAGCTTGATCTCTTCGGCGCGGAAAAAACCCGCCAGGTGCAGGCCAAGAAGCAGGAAGCCACCGTGGCGGCGGCGCAGCGCGATGTGAAGCGCGCGATCGCCGCCATCGAGGCGGCTTCGAAGGAAGTCAACTCCGACGAGCAGATCAAGCTGGCGGCAAAGGAATTGCCGGAGATGTTCAAGAAAGCGGGAAACGATCCGACCCGCGTCGCCAAGCGGGCGCAGGAAACGCTCAAAGAGATCGAATCGATCAAGCAGAAGATCGACGAGAACCACAAGTTCGCGACTGCGAAAAACGAGATCAACAATTTCAAGAACATGTCAGCTCCGACGCCGGATGAAACCGGACCGGTCGCCGATGCTCATCGCCAGATTGCCGAGGGCAAGCTGCAGGATGCCGTGGATAGCCTGAAGAAGGCTGTCGATAACTTCGACAAAATGGACAAGCAGCAGCAGGAGAAAGCCGCCGACCAGATGCAGAAACTTGCTCAGCAGATTCAGCAGCAGGCAAATGATCCAAAGGTTCAGCAGCAGATGCAGCAGCAGCTTCAACAGGCGGGCGTGAGCCAGCAGCAGGCGCAGCAGATGCAGCAGCTCATGCAGCAAGCCGCCAACGGAAATCAGCAGGCGCAACAGCAGCTCCAGAACATGGCCAACCAGGCGGCGCAGCAAGCCAATCAGCAGCAGGGCGGATCAACTCAACAACAGCTGCAACGCGCGCAGCAAATTCAGCAGGCCGTCGCCCAGGCGCAGCAAGCCGCCAACGCGCAGGCCAATGCCCAGGCGATGCAGCAGGCGGCACAACAACTCGCGCAGGCGATGAAGCAGGGTGCCGGACAATCGCAAACGCAAGGCGGCAGCAAACAGGGCGGCCAAGGCCAGCAACAACAGATGGCGCAAGCCGCCGGCGCAATGCAGCAACAGTTGCAGCAACTCCAGGCGCAGGCGAACGGCGCCGCCGGTATCGCGGCGGGCCAGCAAGGCGGCGCCGCCGGGCAGGGTGGTCAGCAGGGCGGACAAGCTGGCCAGCAGGGGATGGCCAACGCCGGACAGGGACAGCAGGGCCAAAACGGGCAAGGCCCGGGACAAAACGGACAAGGGCAGGGACAGGGCCAGGGACAGAACGGGGCAGGGCAGGGGCCGGGACAAGGGCAACAAGGCCAGGGTGAATGGGCACAGGGAGATCCTCGGAACCAAGGCGCCGGCAGCGGCGGCCCCGGCGTCTCCGCCGGCGGCAAACGCCCCAATCCCACCGAGGCCCCGTTCGGCACCAAAACCGAACTCTCCCAATCCCAAACCAACGACAAAGGAAGAATCCTCGCCAGCAGCTTCGTAAAGGCTCCCGCCGAACGAGGTACTTCCAACATGAGCCTTAGCCAGGTCGCCGAATCAGAAATCAAGGACGCGACCGACGAAGTGCAGCAAGACCGAATCCCGCGCAGCTCATGGAACGCGGTCAAAGGATACTTCGACACCCTCAAAAAGACCGATCAGCCTTCGAAGTAGCAAGTCCATTCGAACCTGATTCGCCACCGATGAACACCGATAGACTTGCTCTGCTCAACTTCGCAAGATTAGCGGTATTTCGTAGGGTGCGCTTTAGCGCACGCGGTTCGAGCGTCGAGCAGGTTCCGCGTGCGCTAAAGGGCACCAAGCGCAGGCCGAGCGATTGTTCCCTCCCTCGGTACTCCGGGGGAGGGCTAGGGAGGGGGTTCGCGAGCGGCGCGTGTTCTACACAACCACCTCCCCAGCCCTCCCCCGGAGTACCGGGGGAGGGAGAAAAGTTTGCCCGCCGGCAAGCCAGCTTATGGGCGAATGTCATTATCCTGCTATCGATTGGCCTTTCGCTCGTCGGCTGCGGCGATCCGCGGCAGCCGCAGGCGATCTGGTGTGAAACCGGTACCGGGCCTTCCCAGGTCGTCTATCCGCGGGCCATCTCCTACTCCCCCAAAGACGATTCGTTCTTTCTGATCGACCGCATGGCCCGCGTTCAGCATCTGGATCACAGCGGCAAATTCATCGCCGAGTGGCGGATGCCCGAATGGCAGATCGGTAAGCCGGTCGGCGTTTCCGTCGGGCCGGATGGCAACATCTACGTCCCCGATACCCACTACCATCGCATCGTCGTCTATTCGCACGATGGCAAATTATTGCGGAAATGGGGAAGCGAAGGAACGCAGCCGGGGCAATTCATTTATCCCACCGATATCGCCTGGGATTCCAAAGGGCATCTGTTCGTCAGCGAATATGGCGACAACGATCGCATCCAGGTTTTCGATGCCTCGGTCGATCCGCCGCGCTTTCTCTATAAGTTCGGCAGCTTCGGCAACGCCCCCGGCCAGTTCTCGCGGCCACAGTCGATGCTGATCGATCACGATCTGGTTTACATCACCGATTCCTGCAATCATCGCCTGGTGGTCTTCAAGGCCGACGGCACCTTCGTCCGAAACATGGGCGGCGTCGGCTCCGGGCCGGGCGAATATCGCTTCCCCTACGGCCTCGATGAAGATCGCGACGGGCATCTGGTCGTCTGCGAGTTCGGCAACAATCGCCTGCAACTGATAGACAAGGAAACCGGCAAAGGCCTGAAAATCTGGGGCGGCGCCGGCCGCGAGCCCGGGCAGCTTGCCTATCCCTGGGGCGTAGCCGTCGATAAGCAAAACCGCGTGGTCGCGGTCGATGCCGGAAATAATCGGTTGCAGGTGTTTGAGTTCTGATGGGTTATTTGTCATTGGTCATTTGTCAATTGTCATTGGTTAATGGCCGTCGATCAGGTTGCAACCCGGACTTCCTGCTGATGACAGATAGTTAACAACGAACCACTGATGACAAATGACCTATGACCAATGACAATCGACCAGCGACAATTGACTAATGACCAATGACAAATGACAAATGACAATTGACCAATGACAATTGGTTGCAGCGCTGCATGACCCCAACGAACGTACAAAACATCCTCTCCTACACCTGGCCCATCCGGCTGGAATTTATGCCGGGGTGGTGGGCGGCGCTGTTGTTCCTTGGTATCGGCGGATTGGTCACGCTGATGGGAATGCGCTCGCTCAATGGGCTGGGCACTGTCCGCAAATGGGTGGCGATTTCGATTCGGCTGCTCAATGTGCTCCTGATCATCCTGCTGATCGCGGGGTTGCGGATTCAGCGGAAGCACAGCCGGCTCGAGGTCATGCTGATGCGCGACATCAGCGAATCGACGAGCCTCGTGCGCGATTATCCGGCGAAGAATCTTCAAACATCGCTCGATGAAATGTTTCGCGGGGCGGCCAAGGATGAACGCAAAAAACCGGACGATCTGATCGGCATCATCAGCTTCAACGAGCGCGCTCGCGTCGATCTGATGCCCAGCACCGATCTGAAGCTCGATACGCGCGCCGTCCCCGATCCGGGGAATGGAACCGATGTCGAGGCGGCGATCAACCTGGCGCTGGCGACGATGTCGCCCGATGCCATGCATCGCCTGGTGCTTGTATGGGACGGCAACGCCACCACCGGCAACGTCGATGCCGCGGTGGCGGCGGCGGCGGCGCAGCATGTGCCGATTGACGTCATCCCGCTCCACTACGACGTGCAAAATGAAGTGATGATGGAGCGTTTTATCGCGCCCACCTGGAAGCGCGAAAATGAGCCGTTCACCATCGACGTGATCCTGCGCTCGACCAATCCAACGCCCGTCACCGGAAAGCTCAGCGTTCTGCATCGTACTTCTGGCGGCGATGATTACCTGGACATGGACCTCAGCACGCCGCAGCTTGATGTGGCGCGCAAGGTCACGCTGCAGAATGGGCTGAACGTCGAGCATGTGCGCGTTCCGGCGCTGCGGCAAGCCAACGTCCACCAGTTCCATGCAGTCTTCGAGCCGGATCAGCCGGGCGCGGGGGTGACGGCAAGCGTCGCCGGCGGGCGCAAGACCGACACGCTCGACGCCAACAACAGCGCCGACGCCTTCACGTTTGTCTCCGGCAAAGGCGAAATCCTCTACGTTGATAACTTCAAGGATGCCGGCAACAACCGCGGGCCCGGCGATGTGCTGGCCAAAGCGCTCGCCGAAGAAGGAATCGCGCTGCGCTCCATCTCGCCCGATCAGTTCCCGCAGAATATCGTCCAGCTTCAAAGCTTTGACGCCGTCATCCTCGGCAATGTGCCGCACGGGGAAGGCGGCTTATCGGTCGAGCAGGACAAGATGCTGGCCGCCTACGTTCACGACCTGGGCGGCGGCCTGGTCATGATCGGCGGCGACCAGACTTTCGGCGCCGGCGGGTGGCAGGGGTCGGAAGTCGAAAAAGTTTTGCCCGTCGATATGGACATCCCCGCGCAGCGCCAGGTCGGCAAAGGCGCGCTGGTGCTGATCATGCACTCCTGCGAGATGCCGGACGGCAACTACTGGGGATTGCAGTGCGCGCTGCAGGCGATCAAGGCACTCTCCGATCGCGATGAGATCGGCATCATCAGCTACTCCTGGAACGGAGTCGGCACCGGCATCGGCGGCGCGAGTTGGGATTTCCAGCTTCAGGACAAGGGATCCGGATCAAAAGTGATCGCCGCCGCCAAGGCGATGCAGGTCGGCGACATGCCCAGCTTTGATGACTCCATGAATCTGGCGCTCAATGGAGTCAACGGCGGCCCCGGCCTGGCCAAGAGTGATGCCCGCCATAAGCATGTCATCATCATCAGTGATGGCGATCCGCAAGCTCCCAACCCGACGCTCGCGCAAAGCTACAAGGACAATAAAGTCAGCGTCTCCACCATCACGGTTTACCCGCACCAACTCGGCGCGAACGGGCTTCCGCCCACGATGGAGCAGATCGCCAAGGAATTGAATGGCCGCGCTTATGGCCCGATCGAAAGCAAGCCGAGCCAGCTTCCGCAGATCTTCATCAAGGAGGCGACCGTCGTCCGCCGCAGCTTGATTCATGAAGACGCGAAGGGAATTCATGTCGGCCTGGCGGATGCATCGGACGACATGGCGCGCGGCGTCGGCGATCCGCCACCGGCGCTCTTTGGCATGGTCCTCACCAGCAAGAAGAGCGATCCGAAGGTGAGCATGCCGATGTCTGCCGGCGCGATGAACGATCCGGTGCTCGCGCACTGGCAGGCGGGCCTCGGCAAATCGGTTGTGTTTACTGGCGATGCAACAGGCAAGTGGGCGTCGCAATGGATTGCCTCTCCGTCCTTCAGCAAATTCTGGGCACAGGTTGTGCGCGGCGTATCGCGCCCGCCAATGAGCACCGATTTTGAAGTGCAAACGACCCTCAACGGCACCAAGGGAAAAGTGGTCGTCGAAGCGGTCAACAAAGATGACAGCTTCCTCAATTTCCTGAGCATCAACGGCAACATCGTCGATCCCGACGGCAAGCGCGTTCCCATCCGTCTGGTGCAGACCGGCCCGGGAACTTACGAGGGCGAATTCGATGCGCGCACGCCCGGCAACTATGTCACCGCGCTCGACTATCACGGCGCCAAAGAGCACGGCCTGTTGCTGGGCGGCGTTGCCATGAATACCGACCCGGAGCTGCGCGAGCTGCACAGCAACGAGGCCAAGCTGGAAGAGATCGCCCTGCGCACCGGCGGCCGCGTGCTAACGCCCTGGGACGCGCAAAACGCCGACTTGTTCAGCCGCGAGAAGGTGATCGTCACCGCTTCGCCGATGCCCGTTTGGGATCTGCTGATCCCGATTTTGCTGGCGACGATCCTGCTCGACGTTGCGACCCGCCGCATCGCCTGGGATTGGCAATCGATCCGCCGAATGGGCCTGGCCGTGGCCGGCTACGTCGAATCGTTCACGACGGTGCGCAAGGTTGAAACCCGCCAAACGCTCGACGCCCTCAAGAAAGTTCGCAAGGACGTCGCCGAGACAAACTTCAAAACCGACACGGGAGCAGCGGCAGCGCCCAAGCCGCCGGCCGCGGGCGGCGCGCGGCCCGACCCCAAAGCCAAATTCCAGGCCAGGGGCGTCGAAGGAGACATCACAAAAGTAGTCGGCGGCGCCACCGACAAACCCGTGCCTCCGCCGCCCAAAAAGGTAGAACCCAAAGGCGGCGCCCCAGCCGGCCCCGGCGGCCACACCGGCAGCCTCCTGGAAGCCAAGCGAAGAGCGCAGCAGCAGATTAAGAAGAAGGAGAATGAATGAAATCCGAAACCCGAATCCCCGAAATCCGAATCAATTCCGAAATCCGAATGACGAAACGGAATGTCACGCGAAGAAGCGAAGACACGAAGAACCCGTAAGTATTCCTTCGCCTCTTCGTCTCTTCGCGTGACATCAATTTCGGAATTTGGGCATTTTGTCATTCGGAATTGATTCGGATTTCGGGGATTCGGGTTTCGGAATTCCATGCGACATGAAGTTCCTCCCAAGATCGGCAAAGTTCGCGTCGCGGTGACGCTCGGCAACAAGTATGTCGTCTGGAACGGCAAGCAGGGCCGCGGCGAGTTCAAGCTCCTCTGCCGCGACAAGCGCCAGGCCGCCAAAATCGCCGAGCAGGTGAATAAGCTCCGCGACGGTGGAACGATTGAAGTGGACTGACTGAAGAATGAAAAATGTAAAATGAAAAGTGAAAAATGTTGAAGGACTCCTTGGCTGGGTCCCAGCTTCTTCAACCATTTTTCATTTTTCATTTTGAATTTTTCATTTGGTGGAGCAACGAAGCAACGTTCAAAAGAGACTCAAGGACACCCATGGCCGCAACCGCAACCCCCATCTCCCAAGGCGTCGATCCCGAGGTTCATCAGCTTTGCGAAGCGTTCCGCCGCGATTATCGCGCGGTGCAGGCGGAAATCGCCAAGACCATCGTCGGGCACGAAGAAATCGTGGACGGCGTGCTCACCTGCCTTTTCGTCGGCGGCCACGCGCTGCTGGAAGGCGTGCCGGGCCTGGGCAAGACCGCCCTCATTCGCGCGCTGGCGCAGGCGTTGACGCTCAAGTTCAGCCGCATCCAGTTCACGCCCGATCTCATGCCCGCCGACGTGATCGGCACCAACGTGATCATGGAGAACGAGACCGGCCAGCGCGTCTTCACGTTCATGTCCGGCCCGATTTTTTCGCAGATGGTGCTCGCCGACGAAATCAACCGTGCCACGCCCAAGACGCAATCGGCCCTGCTCGAAGCGATGCAGGAAAAGCAGGTGACGGCGGGTGGCCAGGTCCGCAAGCTTGAAGAGCCGTTCTTCGTGATGGCCACCCAAAACCCGCTCGAGCAGGAAGGCACCTATCCGCTCCCCGAAGCCCAGCTCGACCGTTTCTTCTTCAAGCTGGTCGTGCAATACAGCGGCCGCGAGGAGCTGCGCGCGATCCTCGACCGAACCACCGCTGGCCACAACCCGGAACTCAAGGCGGTCATCGACGGCCCGCGCATCATGGCTCATCAGGCGCTGGTGCGCCGGGTCATCATTGCCCCGCACGTGCAGGACTACGCCATCCGCTGCACGCTGGCGACGCACCCGCAGGGGCAATTCGCCATCCCCATGGTCAATCAGTTCCTCAGAGTCGGCGCCAGCCCCCGAGCGGCCCAGGCGATCACACTGGCGGCAAAGGTGCGCGCCCTGCTCGATGGCCGCTTCCATGTGAGCTTCAAGGACGTAAAAGATGTAGTCGTCCCCGCGATGCGCCACCGCGTCATCCTCAACTTCGAAGGCGAAGCCGAAGGAATCACGACGGACATGGTTTTGCAAAAGGTTGTGACAGATACGCCAAATACAATCGAAGCCGAACTGGCGGCGGGGAAGATGTGATTCCGGTCGCATGACAAATGACGTCGGATAGCGTTGTTGGAATCGCGATCATCATCTTCGTGGCTGCGATCGTTGCGGTCATGGTCGGCATAGCTGTCTGGTGGTTTTGGACGGCAACATTCGGGAACGGCGTGCGGATGTCGACCTCAAACGCCACCGTACTGCGGTGCAGCAAGTGTCGATACGACCTGCGCGCCAGCAGGTCGCGCTGCCCCGAATGTGGTACGCCCTTCATTAATCGGCGGCGCTATATGAGGAGGCTCACAAGCGATTGGCCCGTAAGTCCGATTGAGCCGCGACGGCCAGAGCCTGATGAAGGTCGCGAGATTTTGCTAACTACGGAGAACCCCACGGAGGCGGATTTCCTTGAGCGGCAATTGGTCGCACGTGGAATCTCCTGCGTGATTGTTCCGGGAGAGATGTCGGACGTAGATCCAAAAGGAAAGTTCCCGGTGTCGTTCGAGCTGATGGTATATTCAAACGATCTTGAGTCGGCCAAAGCTTATCTAAGGCATGCGCAGGGACTTGACGAAGAGTGAGATCCAGACCGGAGACAACATGCGAAAACTGTTTGCAGCGCTAGTATTGGTAACCGCCGCCGGCTGCGCTCCCGAGGCTCCGCCGCCCAAGCCACCGCAGCCGGTGCCGATGAGCGCGCCGCAAACGTCGGCGGGTATGTCGAATTTCGACATCATGGAAATGGCCGGGCAGCTTGAGTTGAAGCGGGATTGCCTCGGTACCGGCTCAATGCAGGCCGATTCGCAGCATTGAGCACGCGGCCGGTATGTCGCCGTCGCTGGTAATCCTCGCCAGGAGTCGACAGCGTAGAATCGATCTATGGAAACCACGGATAAACATGAAACGGTAGCCGTCGTTGATTTCGCCGCTGCGGCGCGCGTCGGTGATCTTCCCTTTGCTACCGGCGATCGCGTGCGCGTTGTGATTACACGCGAGAATGGCAAGGGCCCGCGACATACGCCGGACGAGATCGCCCGGTCTCGCGCGATCCGTGGTGATCTGCGGGGAAGCCCCATTCGGTATGACCGTCCTTTCGATCCCGTGGGCGTGGAGGATTGGAAAGTCCTTAAAGACGAACCGGGGGCAGATTGATTCTGCTCGATACCCACGTGTGGATTTGGTGGTCGACCGGCAGTGACAAGCTGGCGGCGCGACACAGCCAACTCATTGATGCAGGGGAGCCGGATGGGATTACCGTGAGCGCGTTTTCGGTCTGGGAAGTCGCCATGCTTGTTGCCAAGAACCGCATCGATCTCGGGCAGCCCTTGCAGGGCTGGCTTGATCGCATTGCGCAGATCCCGACGATGCACATTCTCCCCGCTACACCACAGATATTGGTTGATTCAACAATCTTGCCGGGCGAGTTCCATGCGGACCCCGCCGACCGGATTATTGTTGCGACAGCACGCGCACACGACGCGACATTGCTCACAAACGATTCAAAAATTCTGGCTTATCAGCACGCGCGTTCAGTCGGTCCAACGGATCTGCCTGCAGGGGGAACCGCATGACCCTCCAAGCCACCGAACCCAAACCCGGCGTTCTGCTCGATCCGTCCTTTATGGCGCGGCTCGATCAGCTTGATGTCATGTCGCGCAAGCTCCTGGCCGGGAAGATGAAAGGCGAACGCCGCTCAAAGCGGCGGGGGCAGTCGGTGGAGTTCGCCGACTATCGTAATTACGTCATCGGCGACGATCTGCGATTCATCGATTGGAACATCTACGCGCGGCTCGAACGCCTCTTCCTCAAGCTCTTTCTCGAAGAGGAAGATCTCGCGCTCTACATCCTGCTGGATGTCAGCAAGAGCGGCGATTTTGGGACGCCCAACAAGGCGTTCTACATGAAGCAGGTGGCGGCGGCGCTCGGGTACATCGGCCTGGTCAACTACAACCGCGTGACGATTGCCGCGATGGCCGACAACATCGTCGCCGAGACCGGCGGCCTGCGCGGGAGGCGGCGCGTCTCGCAGATGATCGACTTCGTCGAGAAGCTCAAGCCCGCCGGCCCCAGCCACCTCGCCGAGGCATGCAAGAAGTTCGCCCTGGGCCATCGCCAGAAGGGCGTGTGCGTCGTCCTCTCCGATTTCTTCGACAAGGGCGGCTACGAAGACGGCCTCCGCTACGTCGCCGGCGGCAAATATGATCTGTTCTGCGTCCAGTGCCTCGCCCCCCAGGAAATCGAGCCGGACTTGCAGGGAGACCTCAAGCTCCGCGACATCGAAGACGACGACATGGCCGAAGTCTCGATCACCCAGCCGCTCATCAAACAATACAAGGCGAATCTGAACGCGTATTGCCTGTCACTGAAGGATTATGTGACGCGGCGCGGCGGAACGTATTTGTTTACGAGCACGGCGGTGCCGTTTGATACGCTGGTGTTGAACTATTTGCGGGAGAGAGGGTTGCTGGGATGACCGACCATTTAAGCGTTCCGGCGCAAAAGAGTCTGACGAGCCTTGCTCTGCAGGATGCCGATGAGATCGATCACCTCGACAAACTGGAAATATTCGGCACGCTCGGCGTCGGTAAGCAAACCTTCGTTGGCTTTATCCGCAAGCTCGTCGATCTTTGCCTGCGTCAGTGGATCAACTTGGAAGTCGACAAGCTGTTCCGCCGCCTCAGGTGTGAGGTGGTCCGTCAGCGGCGACAGGAATCGATCAAGCACGTTGGAAACCGATGCCGCCATCCTCGTTATTATAGCAAAATTAGTATCTCTTTGAATCCCGACCAAAGGAGAAACCACCACAGACGAACCAGGCTCCCTAGTAAATGCGTGGCGTGTCCCGCCTTTCTTCTGGCTCCTGGCTTCTGGCTCCTGGCTTCTGCATTCCAATGACTTGGCTTCCCAAATTCCTCAACATCTGGCCTGCCGCGCTGGCGGCGGCGATTGTCATCCCGTCGCTGCTGATCCTCTACTTTCTCAAGCTGCGCCGGCGGGAGATGCCGGTGTCTTCGACCTTTCTCTGGAAGAAGGCGATTCAGGATCTTCAGGTCAACTCGCCGTTTCAGCGGCTTCGGCGTAATCTTTTGTTGCTTCTGCAACTATTGCTTTTGATATTGCTGCTGCTCTCGCTTTCGCGGCCGGTGACTAATTTCCGCCCGCCGGCGGGGGATGTCAGCGTTATTCTCATCGACCGCTCCGCGTCGATGAATGCGCTGGATATTGAAGGCAAGCCGCGGCTGGAGGAGGCCAAGCGCCGCGCCAAGGAGTTGGTTGATTCGATGCCGCGCAAGGCGACGGCGATGGTGATTGCCTTCGACGACTCGGCGGAGACGCTGCAAACCTTCACCAGCGACGCCGCCGCTTTGCGGATGGCGATTGACCGCATTCAGCCGACCGATCGCCCCTCGCGCGCCAAGCTGGCGTATCAACTGGCCGACGCGCAGATGAACTTCAACCCCGACCAGCTTCGGCCCGCCACCAAACCGCCGGATGTGTATCTGTTTTCCGACGGCCGCGTGCTCGACGCGGCGGAGGTGACGATCCGCGGCAATCTCAAGTTCGAGAAAGTCGGCACCAGCGTCGCCGGCAATGTGGCCATCGTCGCGCTCAGCGCCAAACGAAATTACGAGCGCCCGACCGAAGTGCAGGTCTTCGCGCGGCTGGCCAACTATGGCCCGGAGCCGGTCGAAGTCCCCGTGCAACTCAAGCTCGACGGCGAAGTCGTCGATGTCGGCGGCCATCGCCAGCAGATGGCTTATTGCCTGCCCGAGCATTGGGACAAGGAGGCGCGCGATAAATTTGAGCACGACAATAGCCGCCCAGCGCAGGACAGCGTCACGTTCAATCTCGATGTCACCACATCGGCGGTTCTCACCATCGAGCAGCTTGCAAAGAGTGGTGACGTGCTGGCGGCGGATGATGTGGCGCAGGTGATTGTCCCGCCGCCGCGCTCGTTGGCGGTGCTGCTGGTTACTGAGGGCAATTATTATCTCGAGCTGGCGATCCAGAATCTCGATCTGAAAAACCCGGACGTGATGCGGCCGATCGCCTACGAAGATCTCCCGCCGGAAAAGCGCGCCAAGTACGATGTCTTTATCTTCGACCGCTACAGCCCCAAAAAGATGCCGCCCGCCGGGAATTTCATTTATTTCCTCGACGCCAATAAGCCGGAGCTGCCGCCCGATGTAAAGGTGAGGATCGCCAAGGACCCGCAAGGCAAGCCGATCTCGCTGGGCGACATGGGCGTGCTCGACTGGCGGCGCGATCATCCGATCCTCAAGGATGTCGGCCTGTCGCGGCTCTACGTCGGGTCGGCGGTGAAGCTCGACGTGCCGCAGGAATCGGAAGTGATTATCGACGGCCTCAAAGGCCCGCTGCTGGTCATGAGCCGCGCCAGCAAGATGACGCACCTGATCGCGCCGTTTGATGTGCTGGACAGCAACTGGCCGCTGCAGATCGGCTTCCCGATCTTCCTGCACAACGCATTGCAATATCTTGCCGTCGGCAGCGACATGGACGTGCGCCAGTCCTACCAGCCCGGCGCGACGCCGGGCATCCCGCGCGCCAATCTGCAAAAGCTCGGCGACGTGACAAAGATCACGCTAACGAATCCGGACGGCAGCCGCCGCGCCGTCGCCATCCCCGAATCCGGCGATTTCGCGCTCCCGCCGCTCGATCACGTCGGCGTATACATCACCGACCCGCCGATCCCCCAGTTCGAGAAGCTGGCGGTGAATCTTCTCGACGCCAATGAAAGCGACCTGGTCCCCGCCGACCGCGCCCCCGGCGACATCAACGCGCCGATCGAAGAAGTAAAGGACACCAAAGCGCGGCTGGAACTCTGGTGGTGGATAGTCGCCTGCGGCGCGCTGCCGCTGCTCTTGGTGGAGTGGTGGGTCTACACGCGACGGGTGCATCTGTAGACGATGCACGATTGAGCTCGTGTAGGAGGCCGCCACGTTCGGAGCCTGCGCAATTAATGTCTAACCTGTGGCTATGATTTACGGGCAACGCCCGACCGCTGCCCAGAGTGCGGGATCGTACCCGTGAAAGACCATCCTTCAGGCTGACCCACTGTTGGCCCGGAGCAGCAAGGACCGATCGCGGGCAAGGAAATAATCCGGCTGAGTTACTGAAAGCTTCAAACTCCAATCCGTCAATATTTGTATGAAGACACGATCGCATCGTAAGGCATGCGTTTGGGCGCACGCCTGTAGTTGGCTTGGATTGCTCACCATAGTGAGTGTCGCAGTCGCGGATACTTCGGCAACTCCCGAGACCGCCGCTGAGCGCGCCAGGCTTGATCGTGGCGAGCAAGTACGACAAATCCTGGCGGAGGTCTGCCTCCAAGCGACGCGCAATGACGGAAACTGGCCCGACAAACTCGCAGCGCCGCGGGACGCGACGGTAAAACTCAGCTATGAGCGTCCGGCGCGAATCGGACCTGACGAGTACTGGAAGCTGTCGCCGACCATCGTGCTCGCTGAATCATTTGACGATCATCCAGAGGGCATATGGGTGGGCCACGCCGATGCCCATCTGGAATTTGCGCGAGACAAGTCGGCATTGGAAGCGGATCGACAGCAGTTCGAGATTGCGCAGCGCCTTCAGCCAGTGCGTGAGCAGCAGGTCCGGGCAAAACGTGCGGCCAAAACGGCAGCCACGCTCCCGGCTGGCCCAGCGACGCATTCGTCACAAGCGCCAGCCCTTGGGGAGCTGAAGCTTCGAATACTTGACCCGCAGGGTGCGCCACTTCGTTCAGCAATGGTCGGGATGTCTGGCCTGTTCGGAGATCAAATGCCGGCCTTTCCGCACACGCGCCTCGGAAGCGAGCTCGGCATTCTCATTCCGATGAGCGATCGTGAGGGCATGGCAACGATACCAGAGTCCTCGGTATTCCCAGCCGGCACCCGATTCGAGAACGCCGACTCAGCAATGCTATTTATCCTCGACCCATGGGAAAAATTGGCCGCGATCGAGCCGGTCCGTCGGGAAAGTTTTCGCTCGGGACAGGGTGTGCATGAGGTCAAGATGCAACCGGGGTGCAAAGTCCGCGGCAACATCTCAAGTGTCGGGCTGCGATCGTATAAACGCGAAATCCCTCGTGTCATTTGTGATGTGCTGTGCGAGGCCGATGGATTCACCCCATCAATGATTTTCAGCGACTGTGCCGGACCGCGATTCGAACTTGTTCTGCCGGCGGGAGATTACCAGCTTCTCTTCCGAGCGAGCGACACCTTTAACGTTAGTCACTACATCCACATCACACCGGGGCAGCAACCGCTCAATCTCGACATCGATCTTGAGCCGCCTCATTCAGTGGTCCAATCGTTTGCCAACAAGCCAGCGCCAGAGTTTCGTGATTTGAAGGCCTGGAAGAACAGCCCGCCATTGAAGCTCTCCGAGCTGCGCGGGCGTGTCGTGCTGTTGGACTTTTGGGGGTATTGGTGCGGCCCCTGCGTTGGAGGCATGCCCCACTTGATGGAGATCTACGATGAGCTTCATGGGCGCGGTCTGGAGGTGATCGCGATCCATGACAACTCGGTCACCTCGTTTGCGGAGCTCGATCCAAAGCTGGCTCGCCTTCGCGAGGAGTCGTGGAAAGGCCGCGACCTCCCGTTCCCCATAGCAATTGACGGCGGGGCGAAAAGTCAGCCAGACGCAGATTTCCGAGGCAGCACGATCACCGCATACGACGTCCGCTACTTTCCAACCACGTTACTAATAGACCGCAATGGGGTCTTGGTCGAGCAACTCGATCTGAGCAATCCGAAAGCGCGAGACGAAATTATTAGACTGCTTGATGAGTCAAAGAAGTAGGGGGCTGCTGAGTTACCGATTATCTGAAAGATAGCTTGACAACCGTCATGGGACAGTGATGGTCCTCCGGCTCGGCGCGCCCCTCCGGGCGGTGTGTCATAACTCAAGGCCCGCAAGCAGGTTGCGTGCATGGCATAGCATAAAGTTGATAAAAAAGGATTGATTTGCGCGCCCCATTTTCCGGTCTTCGAACCGGCTTGGCGGGGTCAAAAATGAGGTTCACCGCGGCGGGGGCCCACAAAGCCCGCCCGGGGAGCGCTCCGCCTGCATCTTGCGGCCCAAAATCCGATAGAATCACGCCCGATGCGCCCCATCTCCTCAGCCGACAACGCAATCGTCGTATCCCCTGCCTCCGACGCCCGCTGGCTGGTCTTCTGGGCGGCGTTTCTTGGGTGGATGTTTGACGGCTTGGAGATGGGAATCTTCCCGCTGGTCGCGCGGCCGGCGCTGCTGGAATTGGTGCCTGGGGCCGACGATCGATTCGTTGGCCAATGGATGGGATACGTCACGGCACTCTTCCTCGTCGGGGCGGCTTTGGGCGGATTGCTCTTCGGATGGCTCGGCGATCGCTTCGGCCGCGTGCGGACGATGGCGCTGAGCGTGCTCACGTACTCGATTTTCACGGGCCTGTGTTTCTTCGCGCGGCAGCCGTGGCATCTGGGCGCGTTTCGATTTGTTGCGGCGTTGGGCATGGGCGGGGAATGGTCGCTGGGCGTGGCGCTGGTGATGGAATGCTGGCCGGAAGTCCGCCGGCCGGCATTGGCCGCCGGGATCGGGGCGGCGTCCAACGTCGGCTTCGCCCTCATCGCGGTCCTGGGGCTGATGTTCAAAGTCACCATCTCTTCGTGGCGATGGGTGATGCTCGTCGGCATGGCGCCGGCGGCGCTCACGCTTCTGATTCAGCTCTTCGTCCCCGAATCGGAAAAGTGGAAGCAATCGACGGGCGAGCGGTCGCGCGCCAGCGCCGGCCCGCTGAAGGAAGTTCTCTCGCCGCCGCTCTTGCGCATCACGCTGTTGGCGATTGGATTTGCTTCGATCGCCTTGATCGGCACATGGGGATCGGTCCAGTGGATACCGCTCTGGATCGACAAGCTGGTCGGCGCCGGCCATCCCCGCGCCAAGGCGGTCAGCCAGATTCTCTCGGCGTCGGGCGCCGTGGTGGGCTGCATCATCGGCGCACTGGTCGCCGGGCGGTGGGGGAGGCGCATCACCTATTTCGCCCTCTGCCTGCTCTCGCTGCTGCTATGCGGTTGGATGTGGCGCGGGTTTGCCGACTTCAGCCCGGGCCTGATGATCGTGATCTTCGGCGTCGGCGCCGCGACGGCGGCCTTCTACGGGTGGCTCCCGCTCTATCTTCCCGAGTTGTTTCCCACCCGCGTCCGCGCGACCGGCCAGGGCCTCGGCTACAACGCCGGCCGCATCTTCGCCGCCGTCGGCGCGATCTATACCAGCGCGCTGGTCAAACATTACGACGGCAGCTACGCCCGCGCCGGAAGCGTCGTCACGCTGATCTATGTCGTCGGTCTGGTCTTGATCTGGTTCGCCCCCGAAACGCGCGGCCGGCCGCTGCCGGAATAGCACCCCGAGCCAAAGCCGCATGCGACGCACGAGGGGTGTAACTTTTATTTGTGGCGATATTCGTGACGGAAGGCGTTCAGGTCAAAATAACCGTCATGCTGAGGTACTCCGAAGCATCTGGCT
>DATBDZ010000436.1:0-3906 GCA_036276235.1 Humisphaera sp.
GGGGGTTGCGTCGAACGAACGTTATTCCCGCGAACCCCGCCCCAGCCCTCCCCCGGAGTACCGAGGGAGGGAGCAACACCATGCGAAGACCTGCGACGGCTCGTGTTTGATCGACTTCCCAAATTGCATAGACTGTAGCGGTCTCGGGTCGACCGCAATCGCGGTGATTTTTGGAGTTTTCATGCGTCATGTGATTTCGGCGTTGGTGATGAACGAGCCTGGGGTGCTGGCGAATGTCGCCGGCATGTTTGCGGCACGCGGGTTTAATATTGATTCGCTGGTCGTCGGCCGCACTGAAAAGCCGGAGCTTTCCCGCATGACCATCGTCGTCACCGGCGACGACAACACGCTGGATCAGGTCCGCAAGCAACTGGCCAAGCTCGTGCCGATCGTCGAGGTGCATGACTTCAAGCAGCACGCCTACATCGAGCGCGACCTGGTGCTGATCTCGGTGAGCGTCGGCCCCGAGCGGCGCGGCGAAGTCATCGAAGTCGTCAACCTCTTCCGCGGCAAAGTCGTCGATGTCTCCGAGCAAGGCGTCATCGTCGAGCTCGCCGGCGCCGAAACCAAGCTGGAATCGTTCATCGAACTGATGAAGCCGTACGGCATCAAGGAACTGGCGCGCACGGGCGTGATCGCGATGGCGCGCGGCATGCAGATCGCACGCGACACCGGCCCCCAAGCCGGCAAACGCCGCACAAGAAGCCTGGATGCGCCGGCAGCAGCGGCGTTGCCGCCGAGTTAATTCCTATGCGATACATCATGCGAAAAAAGCTGTTCTCCTGGGGCGATGATTTCACGATCAAGGACGCCGACGGGAACGACGTCTATTTTGTCGATGGGAAAGCCTTCACCCTGCGCGATCAGCTCATCTTCCAGGACATGCGCGGGAACGATCTGGCCGTCATCCAGAAAAAGCTCCTGTCCTGGGGACCCACCTACGAAATCCACTACGGCGGCCAACTCAAAGCAGTCGTGAAGGAATCGCTCTTCACGCTGATCGGCCATCGCTTCACGGTGGACGACGTGCATGGCCCCAACGACCTGGAAGCCAAAGGCAACTTCACCGATCACCAGTACACCTTCACCCGCGACGGCCAGGTTGTGGCAGAGGTCTCCGAGCGCTGGTTCACGATGGCCGAAACCTACGGCGTGGACATCGCCCCCAATCAGGACGATGTGCTGATCCTGGCGTGCGCGGTGGTGATCGAGCGATGCCAGGAGCAGGCGCGGCGGAAGGATTGAGTCGAATTCCACGGCGGCGGTTAGAAATCCTCGGATTCAATCAGAATTCGTAATTCCTCCACAACGTCATGCTGAGGTACTCCGAAGCATCTGGCTGGATCGCGGAGTTGGCCAGATGCTTCGGAGTACCTCAGCATGACGGTTCCTGCGGACATGATCCTAAACACAAACGCGCCCTTCAACCGGCACCGGCGGCGTCATTCACTTATATGCCGGAATTCCACAGCAGACGATGCGGGCGGTACAACTTGTGATCCCCTTTTGAGGAGGTTGCAGGTTGGACTATCGATATATTGCTCGCCGCTGGGTTTCCGTGTTTTGCGCTTGTGCGCTTTGCGTTCTCTTATTCGCTGCTTCCGCGTCGGCGCAGACTGGCCGGGCGGCTTCCCGTCCTGCGACTCGGCCGGCTCGGGCGGCGCGCGGGCCGGCGGGGCCGGTGCTGGGGGAGTTGATGGATTACGGGCCGTTTCTTTCTTACAGCGTGCTTCGGCCGGGGGCGAGCACGGCTGCCACCAATGCGCCGGCGCCGACCGAGGGGCATCATGCCGCCCGCACGGATGGCGGGGAATTGATTGCGGTTCGTGGGATTACCATACATGTTGGGAACAATGCGAGCGTTTGTTTTGATACGGATTTGCTGAGCGTGGCGGGGGCTTGGACGGGCGGGTTTTTGGATCTGGGGCGATCGAATCTGAAGCCGGGACAGGGGCCGCTTTGTGCCATCGCGAAGGGGACGCTGTCGTTTAGCACGCTGACCGATCTGGGTTGGGCAGCCAACGGCAGCTTTGCCGACCCGCGGGCGGATCATCAGGGGCCGCTGCCGGCGACGCAGGGGCATTACAAGGGGTTGTATCGGCATGGCAATCAGGTCGTGTTTTCGTATTCGCTTGGCAAGACCGATGTGCTGGAGATGGTGGGGAGCGTTGCCGCGGATGGGCAGATCGGATTCACGCGAACTATTCAGCTTGGAAAGAGCGATGCAGAACAGAAGCTGTTGATCTTCGATCTCGATGGTGCCGACGGCAAGATGGAAGGCAACACGGCGCTGCTCGTGAAGGACGATCACGAGACGATCGTTGGCGCGCCTGTTATGCCGAGCGGCGCGGCGTTTCACATTGCCGATGGTTATCGCGTCGAGATGACCGTGCCGCCGCAGGCGAAGACATCGACGATCAAGCTCCTGATCGGGCGCATTCCTACGGATGCTCATTCAACATTTGCCGCCCTGATGAAGCAGGCTGGCAACGCCGAAGATCTGTCAGCCCTCACCAAAGGCGGCCCCGCGATGTGGAACCCGCCGATCGTTACCGAGGGGAATCGCGGCTCGGATAACTGGGCGTATACCGTCGATACCGTTGCGCTTCCCGATGCCAATCCGTGGAAGTCGCTGATGCGGCTGAGCGCGTTCGATTTTCTTCCCGATGGCCGCGCGGTTGTGGCGACGATGAACGGAGATATTTGGATCGTCTCGGGCCTGGACGACACGCTGAGCCACACGATGTGGAAGCGGTTCGCGACGGGATTGTTTGAGCCGCTGGGGCTGAAGGTGATGGATGGGAAAATCTACGTGCTGGGGCGCGATCAGATCACGATCCTGCACGATCTGAACAACGACGGCGAAGCCGATTTTTACGAGAACTACTGCAACGCCTGGGCGACCTCGCCGATCTATCACGCATTCCTGATGGATCTGCAGGCCGACAGCCAGGGGAATTTTTATTTCTCCACCTGCGGCAATCAGGCGCCGCTCAGCCTGCGCGAGCGCAACTACGGGTTCGTGATGAAGGTGCCCAAAGGCGGCGCGACGGTCGAGCAATTTGCCAACGGACTTCGCGCGGCTAACGGCATGGGCGTTGGGCCGCACGATGAAATCGTTGCCGCCGATAATCAGGGGAACTGGACGCCGGTCTGCCGCATCGATCTTTTGACCAAGGGCGGCTTCTACGGCTTCTACAACGACCCGCGGCGGATCAAGAAGGACCAGGTACCCGAGCTTCATCTGCCGGCGATGTACGATCCGCCGATCTGCTGGCTGCGCTATCCCGATCCGGATAACTCCAGCGGCGGTCAGGTCTGGGCCGGCAAGGATTGGGGCCCGCTTTCGGGGCAACTTCTGAGCACGTCTTACGGCAAGAGCAATCTGCTCAGCATTCCGTGGGAGATGACCGACGGCGTTCCGCAAGGCGGCGCGATCAAGCTGCCGCTGCAATTTCAATCCGGCATCATGCGCGCCCGGCTGAATCCGAAGGATGGGCAGGTGTGGGTGTGCGGATTGAAAGGTTGGCAGACCAACGCCGGCCGCGAAGGATCATTGGAGCGCGTCCGCTATACGGGCAAGCCGGCGCATATTCCGCTTGTGCTGCACGTATTACACGACGGCATCGCGATTACCTTTTCCGATCCGCTGGACAAAACGTCTGCCTCGGATGATCAGAATTATGGGATCGAGCAGTGGAATTATCATTGGTCAGAAACGTACGGCTCGCCGGAATTCAAGGTCAGCAACCCCAACCAGCAGGGCCATGATGTCGTGGATATCAAATCGGTGAGCCTGTCGCCCGACGCCAAAACCGTAACTCTACATGTAAGCGAGCTCAAGCCTGTCATGCAGATGTGGATTCAAATGCACATCAAAGCCGCCGACGGCGCGGCGATCGATTG
>DATBDZ010000437.1:0-2322 GCA_036276235.1 Humisphaera sp.
AAAGCGGTTGGGAGGTCCAAAATCAGCATCGAACCGCACTGAGACGAAAACACATTCATGCCATCCAAACCAATTTCGCGTCGCGAACTGCTGAAGGCTGGAGCAGCCGCCGGAGCGGCGCAGATGCTCGGTGGACTCATCTCCGGGTGCGGCGGCCACAGTATCCTCCCCCCAAGTCCCGGCTCGTGCGCCAAGATCACCGACATCGATCACATCGTGATCCTCATGCAGGAAAACCGCTCGTTCGATCATTACTTCGGAAGTTATCGCGGCGTGCACGGATTCGGAGATCAGAGCGCAGCATTTCAGCAGCCGTATCCCGGCAACACGTCGAATGCGCCGGCAGGCGTGCTGCTGCCGTTCCATCTGGATAGCACCAAGCTGAATGCCGCCTGCACCCACGACATCACGCACGATTGGGTGCCCCAGCACCAGAGCTGGGACAACGGCGCGATGGATGGCTTCGTCACCTCGCGGGTGCCCATAAACGCGAACGATGCCGTGCTTGCGATGGGTTACTACACGCGCGCCGATCTGCCTTACTACTATGCGGTGGCCGACGCGTTTACCCTCTGCGATAACTACTTCTGCTCGGTGATCGGCCCTACCGATCCCAATCGGCTCTATTCCATGGCGGCCTCTATCGATCCCGACGGAAAAAATGGCGGACCGTTGCTGCAGACGCTGATTGCGCAACGGGCTTCGTCTTTTGGCAAGCTGACCTATACAACCATGCCCGAGCAATTGCAGACGCGCGGCATATCGTGGAAGGTGTACAGCTCGCCGGACCAGAACCTGGGCGGCTTCGGCTTCGATAATGTTCTGTTCTATTTCAAAAACTTCCAGGACCCCAATTCGCTCCTGCACAAGAATGCGTTCGGTCCGGTGTTTCCCACCGATTTTGCAGCCGACGCGTTGGCCGGCAATCTGCCGCAGGTTTCCTGGATCATTCCCTCGATTGTGGATTCGGATCATCCCCCCGCGCCGGCACTGTTCGGAGAAGCCACTCTCTCCGCAATCATCATCGCCCTGATGGCTAATCCAGTGGCATGGGCGAAGACGGCTCTCTTCGTTACCTACGATGAGAACGGGGGATTTTTCGATCATGTGCCGCCCCCGACCGCCCCGGCCGGTACGCCCGGCGAATACCTCACCGTGCCCGCCGTGCCTGATCCAACGGTCGCGGGCAATCCACCCATCAGCGGTCCCATCGGTCTTGGCTTCCGCGTGCCCATGCTGGTGATATCGCCATTCAGCCGCGGCGGGCTGGTGTCATCCGATGTGTTCGATCACACCTCGCTTCTTCGATTCATAGAAACGCGTTTCGGCGCCGAGGTGCCGAATCTTTCCGCATGGCGCCGTTCGACAGTGGGCGATATGACGAGCGCGTTCAATTTCAGCAAGCCCGACAGGTCGATTCCTACATTGCCGTCACCGGTTGCGGCGATTTCGAGCGCCATTACACAGTGCGAGACCAATCTTGCCGGCTTCACGCCGTATCAACTTCCCACGCCGCAAAGCATGCCGACGCAGGAATCGGGAACGGCGGCGCGGCCGAGCGGCGCGTGCTGAACGGAGCGCGTGTAATCACGGTTCCAGAAGCGCTCGTGCGGCCCACAACACCGGGGCTTGGCCATGGAAGTCGCCGGTCCGGCGCGGCCGGGCCATGTAGTAGTCATAACTGTTCTGCTTGTTGGTCCCCACGCAGACGTTGGTCACGTCCGCATTCTGGTCCAAGAAGCCGGCCAGCGCGATCCATCCTTTGCGCGCGGCCGGTCCGTATGTTTCTTCAGGCAACCAGCCGTGCCGCACGCCCGCGATCATGGCGAATGTAAACATGCCTGTCGATGAGCTCTCCTCCCATGCTTCGGGATGATCAATGAGCTGTCGCCACGTGCCGTCGGGATTCTGGTCCTTCAACAACTCGGCCATCATCTTGCGATAGGCGGCCAGGATTTCCGCTCGCTGCGGATGATCCTCCGGCAGCGAAGTCAGCATCTCTGCCATGCCTACGGCCACCCAGCCGTCGCCGCGTGCCCAGAAGAACGGCACATCGTCGGCGTGATAGAAAAGGCCGTTCGGCTGTTGCAGCTTGCGCAGATACGCCAGCATCTCATTGGCATCGCGGTCGAGATACTTGCGGTCGTTGGTGGCGCGGTAGGCTTCAAGCTGCAGAATCGTCAGCATGAACATGTCGTCGATCCAGAAGCGGGTCTCGCCGGAGAGGCCGTCGGGCCGCGGGTTAGCCCATTGCCGATCAGCGAAATGCAAACCCATATCGCGCGCTTCGTGGTCCTTGGTCTCGATCGAGATCTGCAGCGG
>DATBDZ010000438.1:0-17551 GCA_036276235.1 Humisphaera sp.
AGTCACGTTTCACGTCTTCACGTTTCACGTCCCCACGTCTTCACGTTTCACGACCGCCGCGGCATTCACAATGACAATTCCCGTCCCCCGTCTCTATGATGCCTCCATGCAGACTCGCACGGACGTGATCGTGGTAGGGGCCGGCCCGATCGGGCTGGAGCTGGCGGTTGCGCTTAAGCGCGGCGGCGTTGATTATCTGCACTTCGATGCCGCCCAGATCGGGCAGACTATTTATCGCTTTCCGCCGCAGACTCGATTTTTTAGCTCCAATGAACGGATCGCGGTCGCGGGTGTGCCGCTGCAGACTTTTGATCAGAACAAATCGACGCGCGAGCAATATCTGGCGTATCTGCGGGCGATCGTCGAGCAATTTGATTTGCAGGTGAACACGTACGAGCCGGTCGTCGGGATCGATCAGCGCGACGGCGGCTTCGCCGTCACCACCCAATCCGGCGGCACGCCGCGCAGTTATTGGTGTAAGAAGCTCGTGCTGGTCACCGGCGGCACCGACCACCCACGGCGCCTGAATATCCCCGGCGAAGATCTGCCGCACGTCAGCCATTATTTCACCGATCCGCACATTTATTTCCGCAAGCGACTGCTCATCGTCGGCGGAAAGAATTCCGCCGTCGAGACTGCCCTTCGCTGTTACAACGCCGGCGCGAACGTCTCGATCAGCTACCGCAAGGCGGCGCTTCCGGAAAAGAGCATCAAGTACTGGTTGATGCCGGAGATTCGGTATCTGATTGAATCGGGGAAGATTGCCGCGCATTTCCGAACGGTGCCGTCGCGGATTACTTCTTCGTCGGTGACGCTGGTTGGGTGTGATGAGCAAGGGACGCACGAGCAGGGGAGGCACGAAGGCACGGAGGCACGAAGGCACGAAGGGGAGGGAGAAACGGATGTGGGATTCAAGGGGCGGAGGAGCGAAGGGGAATCGGCGTGCGACGTGAAGCAGCTTCCATTTGACTTCGTTCTGCTTCTCACCGGCTACATCCAGGACAACGCGCTTCTGCGACTGGCCGGCATCGACCTTCGCGGCGAATGCCAGGCTCCCGTCTTCGACGAGCGAACGATGCAGACTAATGTCCCCAACGTCTACATCGCCGGCACGGCAGTGGGGGGCACGCAGGAAAAATACACCGTCTTCATCGAAAACTGCCACGTCCATGTCGATCGCATCATGGCGGCACTGACGGGAACAGCCGCGCCGGCGCCGCCGGCGCCGATCGCGCAGCCGGAGAGTTGAGAAAAGAGCCCTATCTGCGTCTGGAAAACTGGAGTCGCTTTGCTTCGATCTCGGGAACCCGTACCTCGTCGGTCGTTTCATGCGGCTCGACCACAGCGATGGGTCCGCTGCTGATTGCAACCGCGCGCAGCGCAGATTTGAGCTGCTGCCATCTCTTGAACTTCATGCACAGGCTGAAGTGAGTTGAATGGCCGACGAAGAAGAGGGACGTCGCTGGGATGCCCGCGCGGGAAATGGCAGGAACACCTAAATCATCGCTATGGCTTATGTAGCTCCGAGAACACTCTTGGCAAAACCAACCAGACTGCGTCAGCGACCGGATCGTAACGGTGGCGACAAATTGTTTGGGCACAATCTCAAAATACCTCTTACGGGCTTTGGGCGGCCTGGTCACCGGTCGAACGTTAAATGCCTTGCGATCCGAAGCAGAGAGCAATCCCAAAAAACGTTCCGAGGCGATAAGAAGGTGAACGCCCTCAGCGGCCGGGTCCCAGGAAAACGACAGCTCGCCCGGCCACATCGAATCGACGGCGAGCGCATTGTTGGTCCGCCCGCCCATCGGCCATCCGCAGCGCGGGCAGCATCCACCCTCGACCAGCCCTTTCACGCCGTCAAATCGAAAGTGCGACGACGTTGAGAGCTCGATCAGATTTTCCTTGAAGTAATCGGGTGGGCCGCCCTCGATTACCGTCGGCTCATATTCGATCACCGGCTCGCAATCTCCGGTGCTATGAGCGATTGCTTCGGTGAACTCCTGTGTCAGCTCATCGATGCTCTCCGCGTCGATCCGAAGGTCGGGTTTCGCGACGACTCCGCGTACGCGGCCATCGGGCAGCTTCTCCCATTTGCAGACGTAGACTTTGCCTTCACGCATCAAGTGTCGCGGGCCCAGGATTATCCGCTTTCCAAGGCCCGGCTACTGAGCGCGCGGTAAAGATAGCGCGTCGTGCTTCGTCGAAAATCCCGCATTCTGCGGATTTACCGTGATCACGCGCTTACCTAACCCATCGCTCAGTAAAGCAAGATAAGGGATAATCCCTGCTCTGTCTTCCGCGCCTTTTTGGCGTGATGGGGAAGGTCAGAGCGCGGTACCCGGCTCTCACCAACTCGCACGATCCGCGCCGGCTCACGCTTGCGCCCGTTCCGCCGCTTGCCGGCTTCGCGGATCAAATAACCATGAGAGCTTCAGACCAATCCGATGCGTCCTGACTCGCGAAGCCGGCAAGCGGCGGAAGGGAAAGGACCGTCCCGGTTAGGAGCCGGCTATCAGTCGTGAGCACCGCACATCTTCTTTGTTTTTCGCTGCTCTCACCCGGCAGATTTGGGGCCCGGCGGGATTGTCGGCGCTGCATTCGCGGCTTCGGAGATCGCCATCAGGATGTGCTGCGACGCGAGGCGCTGGGCCTGGCTGGCGTCTACCGGCCATTGATCCTTTTGGCTGATCAGGTCTGTCAGGTGGGTTTGCAGAGCCGCCGACAGGCGATGGCGATCGACTACTTCGTTGATGTTAGCGAAACGATACGATTCGGCGCCGACCGCGATCAATATCACGGTGGCCGACTTGGAGCCCATGACCGGTGGGGCGGTGACCGTTAGTTCGCGGCCGGCGGTTTCTGTTGCCGTCACACCGGCGGCACCGGCAGGTTGCGGGCGATCGGGGGCACCGTGGGTGTTATTGTCGGTTGGCCGGTCGGGTGCGCCGTTGGGGGAGGGGTTGCCGCGCGTGCCAGTGTTTTCGTTGAAGGCGGCGGGGCGCAGGCGGCCTGCCGCCAACTGCGGCGAGGCGAGATTGATGTCGTTGGGCGTGATATCCGCGAAGACTAATGGCGGATCTGTTACGCGCAGATCGCGGCCGTACTTTTGCCGCCATTCGCGGTTGAGCTGATCGATGACGCGATTGAGAGCGACGGTGTCGTCCGCCGCCCTAGCCGGGTCCGCGGGGGCATCGGCGCGCTCGCGCGCGCCGGCGGGAGCGGAGGGAAGCGTGGTCGGCTTGCCGGCCAGCGCATCAATCGGAGCATAGAGCGCCGCAAGCTGCGGCAATCCATCGCGCGTTACGGCGGCGTCGGTCGCCTGGGCGAAGAGGCTTTGAATGCCCTTGATGCGGACCTGCGATCGCTGGCGTTCGAGCGTGACGTCGCCAGTAACGGGATCGGGGCGTGCGACGCCGTTGTTCGCGGGTTGGCCAGACGGATTCTGCTGGGCGAAAGCCGTTCCAATTCCGCTCAACGCAAGAGCGCTGGCGGCGGCAATGATTTTGAAGCGAGTCATGTTGGTTGCTCCGTTGCGGAAAGATAAAGCCGCCCGACAGTCAGGCGGCCACGGGTTAGAGAGGCAAACGTCGCGCCCGCCGCGCAACGTTATCGCTCAAATCCGCGTAAAGGCGAATCGAGATGCGTTGATTTGGACGGGTGCAACATGTCGCGGTATTCGGAGTCCTCGCGCGACGCAGCCGCACACGTAATGCACGAAGACGGCGGGCACTGTCCGCCCTACGCGCCACATTCGCCCGTAGGGCGGGCACTGCCCGCCGCTTTTTTCTGAGCAGGCTCTTCCTTCCGCAGTAAGCCCAAGTCTGAAGTCATATCGAACGACCTGTTGTACCGAAACTCGGCGACTCTAAGTGACTGAATGTGCGATTTTGGTTCAGGTTCTGCCAAGATTCTATGTTATATTGTCGGTCGGTCTTATGGGCGGAATCTGTTGCGGATGAGGAGTGGACATGGGCTTGCGGGCGAATGCGGATGTCAGTGCGGAATCTCGTAAGCGCTCGCGGGCTGCGCGGGAGCAGGCTGTAAACCGCTGGGTTGAGCCGCTCGAAGGGCGGCTCATGCTGTCGGCGGGCAGCGTGGTCATCAATGAGATCAACTACAATCCGCCGGATAAGACCAATCCAACCGAATTCGTCGAGCTGACCAATCCGGGAACGACCGACGTTGACCTAAGCGGCGCGACATTCGCCAAAGGGCTCACTTACACGTTTCCCGCCGGGACGACATTGCCGGCCGGCGGGTATTTGGTCGTTTCCGCGAACCCCGCCAAGCTCCAAGCGGCCTACGGCGTCTCATCGCTGGGGCCGTTTGACGGCAAGTTGAGCAATGATGGCGAAGACATCCAATTGCAGGACTCCGTGGGCAATGTGCTCGATGAAGTGGACTACGGCGCGGCATTTCCGTGGCCGATCATCGGCGATTCACCGGGGCCGGGCTATTCGATCGAGCTGATCAATCCGGATCTCGACAACAATCTGGGCGGCAATTGGCGGGCGTTTACTCCCACCCCGAGCACGCAAGTCACGCTCTTCAACAGCGGCTCTCAATGGGATTATCGCAAGGGCACCGCCGAGGCCAGCAGCCCCACCGATCTATGGCGGAATCTTTATTACACCGAAGACGGTAACTGGACGGCAAATGCCGCCGCGCCGATCGGCTACGATCCGACCCTCGCGATGGGGACGAAGCTGGCCGACATGGCGGGAACCTATACATCGTTCTCGCTGCGCAAGATCTTTTACATCCCTGATCAGTCCGAGGCGCAGGCTCTGACGCTGCAAGCCAAATATGACGACGGCATCAATGTCTGGATCAACGGGCATCTGGTGCAAAGCTCAAATACCTCCAGCGGCAATCTCGCATTCAATGCCACGGCCTCGGCCGACCGCGAAGACAGCAGCTTTCAATCATTTGCGATCCC
Source organism: Humisphaera sp. (assembly GCA_036276235.1). Lineage (GTDB taxonomy): Bacteria > Planctomycetota > Phycisphaerae > Tepidisphaerales > Tepidisphaeraceae > JANWHF01. Next base: position 4,943 of record DATBDZ010000438.1, read on the forward strand.
CACAACCTTCCTGCTACCGGGAGACAATCAGATCGCGGTGCAGGTGTTTAATTCGAGCATCAGCAGCGACGACGCGTTTTTTGATGCGAAGCTGATCGAAACCACCGGCACCGGCGGCCCGACGCCGGGGAGGCAGAACTCTGTGTTCGCGGCCAATGCCGCCCCCGCGATGCGGCAGGTGACCAACACGCCGCTCATGCCGACTGCTGGGCAGACAGTGACCGTCACCGCCAAAGTCACCGATCCCGATGGCGTGGCTTCGGTGGGTTTGTCGTATCAAGTTGTCGATGCCGGAAACTATATCGCGCGCGAAGATGCGGCTTACAACAATGCGGCGAACTGGACGACCGTCGCAATGCACGATGATGGGCTTAATGGTGATGCCACCGCCGGCGACGGTGTTTATAGCGTCGTCCTGCCGGCATCGGTGCAGGTGAATCGGCGGCTGGTTCGCTATCGCATCACCTCCGCCGATACGCTCGGCAACACGATCACCGGCCCGTATCAGGATGATCCGGTTCCTAACTTCGCCTACTACGTCTACAACGGAATTCCTTCCTATTCGGCGGCGTTGCATCCCGGTGCGGGCGATTCCACTGGAACGGTGGTGAGCTATCCAGCGTCGGTACTGAACTCGATCCCGGTGGTTCAGCTCATTACAAAGCAGCAGGATCACGATAATTCTCAGCACATTCGCACGGCGACTATCCCCGGCTACACCGGCAGCGAAAACGCCTGGTCGGGAACGCTTGTTTATAACGGCGTCGTGTATGACGACATCCACTATCGCGCCCGCGGCGGGGTTTGGCGCTACGCCATGGGCAAGAATATGTGGAAGATCGATTTCGAGAATGGCCACGATTTTCAGGCCTATTACGCTGATGGCACGCCTTATCCGGTGAAATGGAAGAAGCTGGATCTGGGCGCGAATATCCAGCAGGGCGACATCGGCATGCGCGGCGAGCAGGGGCTTTTTGAGACGCTCTCCTTCGAGCTATTCAACATGGCGGGCGTCGCCGCGCCGGCGACGATTCCGATGGAGATGCGGATCGTCGATAACGCCACCGAAACTGGCGCGACGCAATACGATACCGATTTTCAGGGGATGTATCTGGCGGTCGAGCAGATGGTCGGGCGCTTCCTCGATGCCCACGGGCTGCCGGACGGAAATCTCTACAAGATGGAAGGCGGCACCGGCGGCGGCGGGGGATCGAGCAACAACCAGGGGCCGACCCAGCCTACCGATAACTCCGATCTGGTTTCATTCGTCAACACGCTGGCGGGTAATCCAACGGATCAGTGGATCCAGGATAATGTCGATCTGCCGGAGTTCTACAGTTTCCAGGCAGTCGTCGAGATGATCCATCACTGGGACATCGGCTTCGGCAAAAACTATTTCTACTATCACAATCCAACAACCAACAAGTGGGACATCCTGCCTTGGGATACGGATCTCACGTGGTATGTGAACTATGAGCCGACCAATGGAGACATCGATCCATTCGCGAAGTACATCCTGAACCGATCCACGTTCCAGCTACAATATCGGGATCGAGTTCGCGAGTTGCGCGATCTGCTGTTTACCAACGAACAGATCGGCGCGCTGGCCGATGCGTATGCGAACCTCGTCAATCCGCCCGGCGGGCCGACGATGATCGGTGCCGACGCGGCGATGTGGGATTACAACCCGATCATGAGCTCGAGCCTCGTCAATTCCAGCAAGAGCGGCGCGGGCCGCTACTACGTCGGCGGCATTCCGACGAAAGATTTCCCCGGGATGGTGTCGCATTTGAAACTCTGGACGGCGACGCGCGCAGTCTTTATCGACCAGAAAGTGCTGACGCCAGCTGACGAGGCAGCGGCGCCGCTCAAGCCCCTGGTGTCATATACCGGGCCGACAAATTTCCCGGCGAATCAGCTTGCGTTTTCGACTGGCGCCTTTGCGCCGGGGAGCGCGGGCGGAACGTTTGCCGCGATGCAGTGGCGCGTGGCGGATGTGACGGTCGTGCCGGGGCAGCCGCCTAAATCAGAGATCAATGCAGCTTGGGACAGTGGCGTGATTTCAACGTATTCGCCGACGATCACCGTTCCGTCGGGCGCGGTGATCGCCGGGCATACCTATCGCGTGCGCGTGCGAATGCTCGATTCCAATGGCCGCTGGAGTCATTGGTCGGATGTAACGTTCGGCATCACGCAATTTGTCGTCAGCACGGCCAGTTCAATCGTGCGCGATCTGCGGCTGACGGAACTGAATTACGATCCGGCCAAGCCTGCCGCCGGCAGCCCGTATAACAACGATGATTTTGAATTCGTCGAATTCAAGAACTTCGGGTCGCAGATACTTGATTTGACTGGTTTGCAATTCACCGACGGCATCACGTACACGCTCGGGCCCGCGACGCTTGTACCCGGGCAGGTGGGCGTGATCGTCAAAAACCTGCCGGCGTTTCGCTCGCGCTATGGACCGGGGCCGCTTGTGCTGGGTGATTATCTAAGCACCGCGCAAAGCTTCAGCAACAGCGGCGAGCATGTTGCCGTACTGGATGCATCGGGCCAGAGCATCGCTGATTTCACTTATGGTACTTCCCTGGCTGCGGCACACGGCGGGGGCGCTTCGCTGGAGGTGATCGATCCGGTCATCGGGCCGGATCTGAACGTCGCCGCCAATTGGCGCGCGAGCACGATCACCAACGGCACGCCCGGCGCGGAAAATTCGATCACGCTGACCGCTCCGACGAATGCGACGGCGACCGCCGCCACCACGACTCAAGCTTCCATTCGCTGGACCGACAACGAAAGCGCCGAGCAGGGCTACCTGGTTTTCCGCCGAACGGTGGGGACGGCGCAGTTCGCGCAGATCGCGACGCTTCCGCCCAACAGCACGACGTTTGTCGATAACAACGCCGGCGCGGGGCTGACTCCGGGCACCAGCTACGAATATCGCATCCAGGCGTACGCGGCGTCGGGCTACAGCAATTACGTTGCCGTCATCGTTCCGACGCTGACGACCACGCCGATCAACTTGTCGGCGACGAATATCGGCAATGCGATCAGCCTCGCATGGAACACGACCAGCGGCGCGGTGAGCTACAACGTTTATCGCGGCACAGCGCCGGGCGGCGAAGGGCTTTTGCCCATCGCCACCGGCCTGATTTCCGCGGCGTTTGCCGATGTGAACGTGACGCCCGGCACGACGTTCTATTACGTTGTCACCGCAACCAGCGCGGGCGGCGCTCAGAGCGCCCGCTCCAGCGAAGCCAGCGCGATCACAATTCCCCTGGGAACGGTCATCGGCACGTCCGGCTCCTTCAACAACAGCGGCAATACGATTGCCAAAGTCTTTGATGGAGACCTCAACACGTATTTCGATGCGCCATCGCCCGGTAACGGAGATTGGGCCGGCCTGGATTTTGGCGCGCCCGCGGTGATCACAAAAATCAGCTATGCCCCGCGCAGCGGATTCACTTCGCGGATGGTCAACGGGATCTTCCAGGCATCCAACTCCGCCGACTTCAGCGGCGCCGTCAATCTCTTTACGGTGACGGCAGCTCCGGTCGCGGGTGTGCTCACGTCGGTGACCATCAACAATCTCACGCCCTTCCGTTATGTCCGCTATCTCGCGCCGGACGGCACTTTCGGCAATATTGCCGAGCTGCAGGTTTCGCGGCAGGTCGCGACGTCGGTGTTAAATCTCGGAGCTTCCAACGATTCGCTTTATCTCAAGCAGAATGCCGACGGGCTGCATGTCGATTATTGGCTGAACTCCGCTTCGCCGGGCGTCGGCACGCCGACGGGTCAGGTGCTCGGCGGATATGGCTTGCAGATTCACGGCCTCGGCGGAGCCGACGCGATCACCGTCGATCAATCCAATGGCCGCCTTCTCTCCACCGTCGATGGATCAAACACCATCGACACGACAGCCGGTGGATCGATCTCGCTCACGCTCATCGGCACCACCAGCATCGATACCCTGCAACTCGATGGGGCCAGCAACGAGCTGACGCTGAACGGCGACACCATCGCTCTGCCCGCCGGCGCGGTCGCCGGCATCAGCTTCACCGACGGCGGCGGAAATGACTCGCTCAGCGTCACCGGCGCGATTCCGCTTACGCTGAATCTTGGCAATGGCCGTGATGCGCTCAACGTCGCCGGCGGAGCCAACGCGATCGTCAACTTCGGTGCTGCCAGCGGTGATCTGATCATCAACGGCAACGGCAATACATCGCTGATCATCGGCCCCAGCGAGCCGAATGTGCAATTCGGATCCAGTGCGGCCATGCTCGCGACCACGATCGCCGCCCCTGCGACCCCGATCGGCATGATCACGGGAAACATCTTCAATGACGCCAACGGGAATGGGAAAATCAGTGCCGGCGAAAAAGGTTTGAAAGGCCGCTACGTCTTCATCGACGCCAACAACAACGGCAAGCTCGATCGCGGCGAGCGCGTCACCCAAACCGACGCGAACGGCAACTTCACCTTCGCCGGACTGGCCCCCGGTAAATATCACGTGAGACAGCTATCGCCCCCCGGCTGGCGCGGCACGACGCCCAACAGCTACGTCGTCACGATCAGGCCGGGAGCGACGCTCGTCAAGCTGCTGTTCGGCCAGCGGCAGCGAGTGGGATAACAAACGCTGTGAATTGCCGGCATTGCTCCCTCTCCCCTGTACTCAAGGGAGAGGGCTGGGGTGAGGGGACAGCGGGTCGCGATATCGCGCGGTTCGCAAGTCGATGCGTTCGTCCCCTCACCCTGCCCTCTCCCCTGAGTACAGGGGAGAGGGTTCTGAGGCGCATCGTCATTCCGCGATCACCATATTCTGAATCATCGGCGCCATCGAATGCAGCTCGCACTTGGCGAAGCCGGCATTTTTGAACATTGAGGTCAGCTCCTTGAGCGTATAGGCGTCGCCGCTTGGAGTCGTCGCCAGCATCACCAGTGCGAAAGTCGCCGAGGGCGGCGGCGTGACGCGGTCATCATTGGGGATGAATTCAGGGGCCGCTACCCTGCCGCCGGGCGCCAACGCGGTACGGGCCTTTTTCAGCAGCTTCTCGCAGGTCGGCACATTGAAGTGATGCAGGAAATTCGGCAGGAGGATCAGGTCATAGCCCGTGCCGAAATCGACATCAAATGCGCTGCCGGGAATCGTTGAGAAGCGGTCGGCCACGCCAAAGCGCGCGGCGTTTTCCTTTGCAACTTCCAATACGCCTTTCCAATCCGTCGCGACAATCGTCGCATTCGGATTTGCCCTGGCGATCGCCAGGCCAAACATTCCATGCCCGGCGGCGATATCGAGCACCTTCATCTTGGGCGTAGATTTGTTCAGCAGAATCTCCGCCATCTTCTGGCCAACGGGCACCATGATCGGCGCCATCGCCCGCGCGAATTTCACCCAGACGGGGTTCTCTACCGAGACCGTCCCGTCTCCGTGCTCGGCGGTTCCGCCCTTGCGGACGGCGTCGGTCAGATGATCGAAGCTGCGCATCAGATCCGGCGAGAGCAGGAAATCGACAATGCTCCCGCTATACGCCGGCGACTTGCGATCGAGAAACAGCGCCGAATCCGGCGTCAGGCCATATTCGCCATTTTGTTTGGTGAGAAATCCAGCGACGACCAGAAAGTCGCAGAGCATTCGCACGCCGCGCTCCGCCGCCTTGACGCGGGGCGCAAGCTGGGCGGCGGATTTTTTCCCCTCCGCGATCGCCGAGAAAATATCCAGCTCAATCGACGCGCGAATCGCGGCGGTGCGCTGATAGGCGTTCACGCTTTCAAACAGAAGAGCGGGACTGGGAGGGGCGGGGTGGTTGGCCTGATTCATGCGGGAACATGTACGCGCTACCGCCTAATGCGTCAACCATCGCGGTTAGGGCGAGGAGCATTCTCGCGTAGGGTTGATGACTTGGCAGTTGTATTCTTAATAACCAATCTGGCGAAGCGATTGAGCGGCCGTCGGTAGTGCCGTGGAAGTCGAGCGGTACCCGTACGTGAGCGAGGCGCGAATTCACAGCTGCTTCTACGTTACTAGCGCGAAGAGATTGCCGTGCGACGCGTCTTACTTGCTTTCACGGCGTGAGCGCGGCCGAGGCTTGCCGGTTTTCCAGTTGAAGCCGTGGATGAACGCTTCAGCTTCACCACGCGCGTGGGCCTCAATCCAATGGAGTATATCGGATCGTCCCGCTTCGCGTATCCTTTGACGGTAACGTTCGCCATGATCGTTGCTCCAATCAGTCCATTCTAGCTGGAAATCGGCCTTGGCCAAGTATAACTCGACCTCGCCGCTCAAATGTTCTGCTGCCAGACGAAAGATCGTCTCCTTAAACTCATCGTCCGAAAGCTCGCCGCCATTTATGAAGACCAGCGCCCCATCTGCTTCGAAGAAACCAATTGTTGCAGTCTTTTTCGCGTCGTTTTGATAGAGCCGCTCGTATGCGCGCTGCGCCTGTGATGGCGTAAATCGCCGTCCTTCTGGACGCCGAAGTACAACGGCCAAGTGCGCCCCATCGGGGTGAAGATGAGAAATTGCAACAGCGTCCTGCTTCCAGATCAAACCAAGAGCCGCCGCATAAACGCGCAGGGCCTCATCATCCGCAGTTGCAGCAAATGAAACTTGCCCGCTTGGATTGACACCGCCCTGCCACCCGCCTGCGGCGACGTAACTCGCCTGTCGGCCGAGAAGTCCGATTTGACTTAGCAAGCTCTCTTCGAAGAGCGCTTCCGCGAGGCGTTGGGCCACCGCCTTTACGCGGTACGAAGCATCCACCATCCCGGCGGGCTTCGGAAAAATGACGCCGGGGATGATTTCGTAGGAAACTCGCTTTGCCACTGCAAGACCCTAAGCCGACTTTCTGAGTCATTTGCCTACCGCGCGTACTCCACCGACCGCACTTCCCTCATCACCGTCACCTTAATCTCCCCAGGATAAGTCATCTCATTCTCGATCTTCTTAGCGATATCCCGCGCGATTTTCGCGCTGATTTTGTCATCCACCAATTTCGCATCGACAATGACGCGCACTTCGCGACCCGCTTGGATCGCATACGCCTGGCGCACGCCATCGAAGGTTGTCGCCAGGTCTTCCAGCTCGCGCAGGCGTTTGATGTAGCGTTCGAGGCTTTCCCGTCGAGCGCCGGGGCGGCTGGCGCTGATGGCGTCCGCCGCCATGATCAGCGGCGTGTAGGGCGTTGTCGCGGGGACATCGCCGTGGTGGGCGAGGCAGGCATTGAGAACTGCTTCGCTCTCGTTGAATTTGCGCAGGAATTCCATGCCGATCTGCGGGTGGCCGCCTTCCTGCTCGTGGTCCATTGCCTTGCCGATGTCATGCAGCAAGCCGGCGCGGCGGGCGATGGTGCCGTCCAACCCGAGCTCGTCGGCCATCACTTGGGCCAGGTACGCTACTTCAAGCGAGTGGCGTAGGACGTTCTGGCCGTAGCTGGTTCGATAGGCCAACCGTCCGAGCATCGGGATGATCGGCTTGGCGAGGTTTGGCAGGTTGGCCTCCTGCACCGCCTCCTTGCCGAGCTTGATCAACTCTTCTTCCATTTCCTTGCTGACCGTGGCGACGATTTCCTCAATGCGCGCGGGATGGATGCGGCCATCCTGCACCAGCCGCTCCAGCGAGATCTTTGCGACCTCGCGGCGTACCGGATCGAAGCAGCTCACGACCACGATGCCGGGCGTATCATCGATGATGACATCGACGCCGGTGGCTTTCTCGAAGCTGCGGATGTTGCGGCCCTCGCGGCCAATGACGCGGCCCTTCATATCATCCGTCGGAATGGCCACGGTGCTGACCGTGTGATCGCTGGTCTGCTCGGCGGCGTAGCGCTGGATCGCCTGGATGATGATCTGGCGGCTCTTTTCCTTGGCCTCTTCCTGAGTCTGCTCGGTGATCTTCTGCACGATCGCGCCGGCTTCGCCACGGCATTCTTCTTCGATGCGGCGGAGGAGCATCTCCTTAGCCTGCTCGGGCGACATATTGGAGATCTGAATCAATCGCTCGCGCTGCTCGCGGAGGGCTTGGTCGATTTGCTGTTCCTTGGCCGTGACCTGTTTGTCGCGGCGGGCCAGTTTGTCCTCCAGATCGTCAAGGTGCTTTTCCTTCACCCCCAGCGTATCGAGCTTGCGATCAAGCGTATCTTCACGCTTGGTCAGGCGTTGCTCGAGGGTCCGAAGCTCGTTGCGGTTGGATTCCTGCTCGCGCTCGAATTGCTCCTTCAGCTTCAGTTGATGCTGGCGGGCGGAAAGCTCGATCTCCTTGGCCTTGTTCTGGGCTTCACGGGTGGCGGCGTCCTTGAGTTGCTCTGCTTCGGCGCGGGCGCGGGTAAGGGCATTTTTTGCCGACGTGTGGATAAATACAAAAGCCGCCCCGAGGCCGGCGGCCAGCCCGATGACGATTCCAATGATCAATGGCACGAATGACATATGGCACTCCCCTTCGGCCCCGGCTTGCGCGCGGAGCGTACGTGGGTGAATTAATGCCGCGCCAAACAAAGGCGGCGCGGTTCAACCGCGGATAAGGGGGAGGCTGTTTTGAGCGTCTGCCGGGTGGCCCTTCGCGCTTAAGGCGAGTGGGCCGCCGGCATCCGGCGCAGGCGAGATTATAGTTCTCCCGGAACATCGGGTCCGGGAGGTGATCCCCGTGGGGGGATTCGTCGCTGCACTAGGAAAGTGGGGGGAGCCCGCAATGGAACGGCAGAAGCAAACACCACAGTTCGCCGCGCGCCAATCTCCAGGCGCGGGCCGCCAATCGACCGGCATTCCTGCACAACGATTGTGCAGGCCAGCGCCGGTCGCGGCGTCAGCTGAGCGCTAAGCAGTAAGAGCCCCGCCAGTGTGAGCACCAAAACGCCCACGACAAAGAGGGTCGAAGCAGCCAGCGCGGGTTGGACTCCCAGATAATCCACGTTCATCTCGGAACCCGTTGTCCGGCAGCTTCAAGGCTTGCCAAGGCAAAAGGTTACGTCAAAAGGCCTGTACGTCGGCAGGTCATCCGCTTTGACCGGCCAACCCCCGGGTGGTTGATGGACAAGCCACCAACCAACCTCAGTCGATATTTTAAGGCTAGGTTTACGGATTTACAAGGCAGGAAGTAGAAGCGGGCTGCCGCAAATGTGGGCAGAGGAGCGCTACTGGTCATTTGTCATTGGTCAATTGTCATTTGCCATACAGATCTGATCCGTGGAGGCCGGTGGGGCGATCAGGAATGACAAATGACCAATAACCAATGACCTGACGGCTAATAAGGATAATGCCGCTCGATGTACATTCTCCCGGTGTAGGGGTCATATCGGCGTACTTCGTAATATCCGGGCGGATAATCGCGGTAATAGTACGGCCGGCTATCGTAGTAGGGTTCGGGAGCCGGGGGACTGCTGCGATCGGCTTGTTGTTCGTGCTGTTGTTGCTGTTCGTGTTGTTGCCGGTCGATCTCGCTGCCGACGATGGCGCCACCGATCGCGCCCAATGCGCCGCCGATCAGGGCACCGCCGGCGGTGTGGTCGTGCGAGTTGTGTCCGATAACGGCGCCGGTCGCCGCGCCGGCGGCCCCGCCCGCTAATGCACCTGTTCCTGCGTTGGAAGCGCAGCCGACAAGCGTGCCCACGGAGATAATCCCGGCAATCGGCGCTTTTATTATTTGATTGATTTTCATGATGACCTCGTTTCACAAAGCATTCTCTCCTACACCACGTTAGACCCTTCCGGGGCGGCGCAGTTTGTCGAAAAGTAGTGCAAAGCCTGAACCTGTGACGGGCCGATTTCTTGGGGGCGAGGGCCAAAATTTGCGGGCGCGACCGTCCATCTCGGCCCCTACGATTCGGAAATCAAAGTGAACGTACTCGGCTTACATTTCGGACATGACGCCTCTGTGGCGGTGCTCTGCGACGGACACATCCGTTCTTATGTGCTTCGGGAGCGCTTGCGGCGGATCAAGCACGCCATCGGACTGGATATTGGCACGATTGAGGCGGCGCTCACGGCTGCAGGGATTACTGCCGCTCAAGTGGATCATGTCGCGATCAGCTCAACCCAGCGGATGGAGCTAATTATTGATGACCCCGCTCGGTTTTCGATCAGCATGACGGCTCATCCCGGCTCGGTCGGCCGCGCGCCCTTGGCCGAGCAGCTCGCGGCTCAGGGGGTGGATGCGCGGTCGATCCTCAATCATTCGGTGCTGCCGATTCTGTATGAGCCGCGCTTTCGGCATACGTATCAGTACGCCTGCTACCGTCACTATTTTCCCGAGCATGAGAAGCTGTCGCGGCATCAGATCACTGCGTTTGGTTGGACCGACATTCACGTCAGCCCCGCCTCGTGGCGGGGGACGACTTTGCTCGACGTCGGCGGGTTTGATCCAACGCCCACCCTAAACTCTGACACCTTGCGGCTTGGTTTTCATCTGCCGGTAAGCGTAATGCTCGAAGGCCGCAGCGTGCCCGGCTATTTCATCAATCATCACGCGGCGCATGCGGCATCGTGCTTTTTTGCCTCCGGTTTTGATCGCGCGGCAATTCTCACGCACGATGGATTTTCGACAGGTTCCGCAACGCTGACCGGCCTCTATTTCCTGGGGGAAGGCAATCGCATCCTGCCGCTCGCACCGCACTTTCTGGAGATCGGCGCGCTGTACGACTTGGTCAGCGTTCACCTGCGTTTGGGAGATGTCGGGCCGGCGGGAAAACTGATGGGCCTGGCGGCGTGGGGAAAGCCGCGCTTTTTCGACCGCTCGTTCGTCGGCAACTTTTACGACTGGCAGCGCGCTGGCATCTTTGCCGACCGCTGGATCAGCCATTGCATGGATCAGGCCCGTGCCACCGGATATGACCTTTCGCCGCTGGCGCAGCGCGATCAGATGACCGCGCCGATCAACGTCGATCTTGCCGCCAGCACACAGTTGCTCTTTGAAGAGATCATGCTGGCGGCGGTGAAATCACTTTCGCAGATCGTCGGCCGCAGCGGCCGCCCGACGAACAATCTGTGCCTCACTGGCGGCACCGCGCTGAATTGCCCGGCCAACGCGCGCATCTGGCGCGAGGGGCAATTCCCCAATGTCTACGTCGAGCCCGGCTGCGACGACAGCGGCATCGCCGGCGGGGCGGCAAAGTTTCTCTATCACAATGTCTTTGATCAACCGCTGCCGCCGCGCGATGGCGCCGTTCACGCGTCACCGTTCGTTGGCGTTGAAATCTCGTCATCACAAATTGAAGCTGCGCTAAAAGAAGCCGGCGATTCAATCAAGATCGAGCGCGTCGAAGACGCCGCCGCCCGCGCGGCGGCGGATCTGGCCGACGACAAGATCATCGCGTGGTTTGAAGGCTCCAGCGAAATCGGCCCGCGCGCGCTGGGGCACCGTTCGATCCTCGCCGACCCGCGCAAGGCGGAAAACTGGCAGCGCGTCAATCAGCTCAAAAAACGCGAAGCCTGGCGTCCGCTGGCGCCGGCGGTTTTGGAATCGCATGCCGCCGAATGGTTCAGCGGCACGCCGTTGCCGTCTCCCTACATGCTTTTTACCGGGAAAGCGATCCGCGAAGGAATCCCCGCCGTCACCCACATCGACGGCTCCGCCCGTCTACAAACGGTCGGCCCCGACTGCGGCGAATTCTTCCGCGTGCTCACCCATTTTCATAAGCTCACCGGAATCCCCGTCCTCCTGAACACCAGCTTCAATGGCCCCGGCGAGCCAATCGTTGAATCGCCGGGCGATGCGGTCCGATTTCTGCGGACGACAGGGTTGGATGCGCTGTATATGGGTGGATGTCGGCTCACTCGATAACGACCGCTTATTTCGAGCTCTGAACCGCCAGCCGGCTGCGCTCGCACGCCTCAACATACGGCGGTTCCAAATCCAGCGGCAGGCAAATCCCCCGATCCAGCGAGAGGGGCAGCAGCGGGAGGCGCTCGCCGACCCTGATGCCTGCCGGCCATACATCGATGTGCTCGTCAGTTGGACGCCGCACGGGTCGATAGGCAGTTGCGTAAAGTCCTTCAAACGGGATTTTGAATTTCGGTCCAACCATCAGCAACTCGATGAGATCATCATGCAGATTCGTCGATCGAGTCGTCACAACATCGACAATGATCAGTCCGACGCCCTGCTGAAGATAGGTCGCGCATTTGGCGGCGAAACCGCTTCTTGCCTCGGGGCGATCTTTGTTGCCCGGGCTTACGAGTTCTACCGCCGCCACAAGTGTTGCACCCGATTCACTGTTGTAGACCAGAACCTCAACGCTGTCGGGAAAGATCGCCGGCATTGAGATGGCGGGCTTGGGTGGCGCCCAAACCGGAGCTTCCAACGTGGCCACGTCGCCTTTTTGATCGATAAGCGACCCAATCGGGAAAGGGGCTGCGCTACCATCGGACAAGCCGATTTCGATGTTCGGACGACCCCCAGCATGGACATGCATTTCAGCGAAATAGCCCTGCGGAAGTTTGCGATTCAGCGAATCAGAGATCGCTACGGTGTACATTGCGAAGAACGACTCCCAACGTCGGATCGGATGAAGCGGCGGATTAAAATGATCGAGAAGTGGCACTTTGATCCTCTAAGCAGACCTTGCATTGAACTATGATCCGTGAAGACCGTCATGCTGAGGTACTCCGAAGCATCTGGCC
>DATBDZ010000439.1:0-11734 GCA_036276235.1 Humisphaera sp.
GACCAATTGATTACAGTCTGTCATGCGACGAACCTTTTTGTTGATAGTGCGATTGCGTGGTAACTCTCGACACTAACAGCAGAAAGGTCGTCGCGCTATAGGGAACTCCACAAAAATGGGTGAGAAATGCGGGTTAGTGCAGGACGGGGAATCCGAATTCATCCGATCCGGCAGCCGGAGGCGACCAAAATTCCTCCACGAACCGAAACAGTTACACCCTCTTCCCGCGCGGAGCAAGATATTCCGCTGTGATCGTCGCTGAAGTCCCCCCGCGCACGGCGAAGTCGCCGACAACGCGCATGCGTCGCGGCTTCAAGAACGCCGACAGATCATCCAGAATCTGATTGGTCACGGCTTCGTAAAAAATTCCCTTGTTGCGGAACGTAAAGAAATAAAGCTTGAGGCTCTTCATCTCCACGCAGAAACGATCGGGGACATACTGAATCGTGATCGTCGCGAAATCCGGCTGGCCGGTGACCGGGCAGACGCTGGTGAATTCTGGAAACGCAAATTGGATGATGTAATCGCGGCCGGGCTTGGGGTTGGCGAATTTTTCGAGAACTGACGCCGGATCGTCGATCTGTTTTTGTGTGAGGATCGAGCGCGTTCCCAGTTGTTTGAGCGGTGGTTGCATGGTCCGTCATTATACCGCGTTGCAAAGGCGAGCGGCTGCCGTACATTGCTGGCATGGCTGAAGATTCGTTTGTTCATCTGCACGTTCACACGCATTATTCGCTGCTCGATGGCGCCTGCCGCATCCCTGATCTGGTGAAGCGCGCCAAGCAACTGGGGATGCCGAGCATCGCCATTACCGATCACGGCTGCATGTTCGGCGTAATCGAGTTTTTCAACGAATGCAAGAAGGAAGGGATCAAGCCGATCCTGGGGATGGAAGCGTACATGGCGCCCGGCGATCGGCGCGACCGCTCCACGCCCGGCGGCACCGCCGGTGAGGCTGCGTATCACCTTTTGCTGCTGGCCGAAAATATTGAGGGATATCGCAATCTGCTGAAGCTCTCGACGACCGCATATCGCGAAGGCTTTTATTATAAGCCGCGCATCGACAAGGAAGTCTTGCGCGAATACAGCAAAGGCTTGATCGCGACGAGCGCCTGCCTCGGCGGTGAAATTCCGTCGGCATTCCTGAAGCGGGACAAAGCCGCTGCGAAAAAAGTGGCGGAGACTTATCTCGAAATCTTCGGGCCGGATCGTTTCTTCATCGAAGTGCAGAAGCATGTCGCTGAGCAGGACATCGTCAATCCGGAATTGGCTGACCTGGCCGGCCGCCTGGGTTGCGGCCTGGTCGCAACCAACGATGTTCACTTCCTCAATAAAGACGATCATTTCGCGCACGATGTGCTCTGCTGCATCAGCATGGGCCGCCTGATCACCGATGAAGGCCGGCTGAAATATCCAACCGAACTGTATCTGAAGAGCACTCAGGAAATGCGCGATGTGCTGGGCCAATACGACGGCGCGATCGACAACACGCTGCGCATCGCCCAGATGTGCAACATCGAGCTGGATTTCTCGAAGAAGTATTCGCCGGTGTATCGGGTGCCGGCGGAAAAATTGCGACGCGGGGATGGGCACCAAACGAGGATGGAAGATGGAGGATCGAGGATAGCGGAGGCACTGCCTCCATCCTCCATCCTCAATCCTCCATCCTCGTCTTCCTCCGTCCTTGCGTCCCCGTCGTCCTCACCGATCCCCGACGACGAAGTGTATCTCCGCCAACTGTGCGAAGAGGGCCTCACCTGGCGCTACGGATCAAGCGCCGTCTCTCCCGAAATTCGCCAGCGGCTGGATTACGAGCTTTCGATTATCGCGAAGAAAAATTTCTGCTCTTACTTCCTGATCGTCTGGGACTTCTGCAATTTCGCGCGCGACAATGGAATTCCCGTCGGCGCGCGCGGCAGCGGCGTGGGCACCATGGTCGGCTATCTGCTGGGTCTCTGCGATGTCGATCCGATCAAATACAACCTGCTCTTCGAGCGGTTCATGGACCCCAGCCGCAATGAGATGCCCGATATCGACATCGATATCTGCCAGGAGGGCCGCCAGAAAATCATCGATTACGTGCGGCAGAAATATGGCCATGTTGCGCAGATCATCACCTTCGGAACATTGGCAGCCCGCGCGGTGTGCAAGGACGTCGGCCGCGTGATGGGCGTGCCGTTGGCGGTAACCGACCGCCTGACCAAGCTGATTCCCGGCACTCCCGGCATGAAGCTGGACAAGGCGCTGGAACAATCGCCTGATCTGATGGAATTGTACAAGAGCGATGGGCAGATCAAGCAAATTATCGATATCGGCAAACGCCTCGAAGGCCTCTGCCGCAATGCCGGCTGCCACGCGGCGGGCGTCATCATCGCCGACCAACCCCTGGAGAATTTCGCGCCGCTCTATCGCGACAGCGACGGGAACATCCTGACGCAATTTGAAGGCCCGATCGCCGAGAAAGTCGGCCTGCTCAAGATGGATTTCCTGGGCCTGCGCACGCTGACGACGCTTACGCGATCGATCGATTTGGAAAAACACACGCGCGAATCGCGGCCGGTGAAATGGTCGCCCAATCAGCCGCCCCCTCCGCTGGATGGGCAAGGCCGCATCGATATCGAGAAAATCGATCTCGCGGACAAAAACATCCTGGCCCTCTTCTGCCGCGGCGAAACCAAAGGCATCTTCCAGTTTGAATCCGGCGGCATGCAGGACCTGCTGATGAAGATGCAGCCCGACCGCATCGAAGACCTCATCGCCGCCAATGCGCTCTACCGCCCCGGCCCGATGGAGTTGATCCCGCTGTATTGCAACCGCAAGCACGGCAAGGAGCCGGTGCCCAAGGTGCATCCGATCATGGATAAGATCCTCGAGGAAACCTACGGAATTATGGTTTACCAGGAAGAAGTAATGCAGATCTTCAACCAGCTCGGCGGGATCGAGCTGAGTAATGCTTACAAGTTGATTAAGGCGATCAGCAAAAAGACCGCCGACGTCATCGCCAAGTTCAAACCGGATTTCATCAAGGGGACGATGAGCAAAGGTGTTAGCCAGGAGAAGGCGGAGGAAATCTTCGATCTGATTTTGAAGTTTGGCGGTTACGGTTTCAATAAATCGCACTCGACCCGCTACGCGATCATCGCTTTCCAGACCGCGTACATGAAGACCTATCACCCGGTCGAATACATGTCGGCAATGCTCACCTTCGAAATCGGATCGACCGACAAAGTCGTCGAATACATCGAGGAATGCCGACGGCTGACGCTTCCGGATGGGCGCAAAGGGATCAAGGTGTTGCCGCCCGATGTGAATGTTTCGGACAAGGATTTCACGCCGATCTATATTGTGCCGGAAGGCGCGAAGACCAAGAAACGCAAGGCCGCGCCGGCGGTCGAGGGCGTGATCCGCTTCGGAATGATGGCGGTGCGCGGCGTCGGCGAGAAAGCCGTCGAGGCGATCATCGCCGAGCGCAAAGCGCGCGGCGATTTTACGAGCCTCTTCGACTTCACCGAACGCGTGGAGATGCGCCAGGTGACGCGCTCCACGCTCGAAGCGTTGATCAAATGCGGCGCATTCTCCTCCACCGGCGCGCGGCGTTCGCAATTGCTTGCAGCCCTCGATCGCGCCGTCGAGATGGGCCAGCAGCTCCAGCAGGATAAGCGCAGCGGACAGACGCAGCTCTTCGGCGCGCCGGCCCCCGCCGCCGGCGCGGCTCGCCGCATCGGCGGCGACGCCCTCCCCGACGCCGACGAACTGGCCGACGCCGAGCTGCTCAAATTCGAGAAGGAGCTGCTCGGCTTCTACATCACCAGCCATCCGCTCACCGAGCATCAGGCGGCGATCGAGCATTACTCCACCGCCAGCACCAAGGATGTCCTGACGATCTCCGAAGGCACGGAAGTAACGATCGGCGGGATGATCAACCGCGTGAAAAAGAGCCTCACCAAAAACGGCCGCTCCGCCGGCCAGCAGATGGCGATGATCACGGTCGAAGACCTGGAAGGCCAGATCGACGCGGTGCTCTTCGCCGAGACGCTGGCGGATGTTCTAAAACGCTATCCGGATTGCGTATCGCCCGAGCGAATCATCTTCATGCGCGGGAAAGTAGATCGCCGGCGCGAATCGCCGAACATCATCGTCGCGGAAATGATTCCGGTAGAGGAATCAATCGGCCGCCTGACAACGGCCGTCGCGATCAAACTGGAACCCACGCGGCATAGCTCAACTACCATAAGCGAAGTAGAGAAAGCGCTCGGCGAGCACAAAGGAAACACAGAAGTCTACGTGCAAGTCGCCAGCGCCCAGCGCAGCATCTCCATGCGGCTGGACCGCGACAGATTCGTCCGCCCCAGCCGCAATCTGATCGACGATCTGGAATTGGTGCTAGGCCCCGGCAGCGTCCAAGCCTGCGGCGCGGGAAGCAAGCGGAGAAAGAAGATCGCCCAGCAGCAGGCGCTGTTTAAGGATGCGGAGGCGGTGGTGAGCGAGCCGGTGGCGCAGGAGATTCCGCCGCCGCCCGATATGGATATGGAATTGATTGATAATTGAATGGCAGGCAACGGTTCAGTGCCGTGGCGCTGTAAGCTGATGCACGGTGCCATCGGATTGGATGACGTATAACAGGCGATCAAGAGGAGATTGCAACAGCTTTAAGACAAGAGCAGCAAACGGAATCAACGCTGGCAGCGCATTTGACACGCTGTCGAGCACGATGATCGGCATTGGCAGCGTTGCAAGATTCTGCTCGTGCTCCAACTTTTTGTCGATGCTCAGGAATGCCTCAAAGCCGTCATCCGCGGCGGCGCGAATTAGGGCGCCATTCTCAAGCTTCTCCCAACCCATTTCTCGCGTCGTTTGAACATCATGGCCCAAGAGATGTTTTCGGAACCGGCGGTCGACGTTGTGGTCGAACAGGATTCTCAAAGTTTCTCCAAGTCGCTCAGCAGGTCTTCGCCGGCAAGGTCGAGGACGGCCAGCGCTTGCTCGCGCGTGACGCCTTCAAAACCATCCAGGAATTCGTCAAGGGTTTCGCCGGCGGACAGCGAATCGAAGAGGTTTTTCAGCGGGACGCGCGTACCATAAAAGCACGGCGCGCCGCTGACGCGCTTGGGGTTAATCCAGACGAGGCCGAATAACGGATGGCCGGCCTGGATCTTGTCCCCTTCCAGAAGTTTTGGATCGAGCGGCTCGATATGCAGGAGCGGCGGACGATGGATTGTGCTGAGCATCGCGAACCTCGCAAGTTTCAGTTTTGTCGAGCCAATGAAGCAATGGCCGCTACCCAAGTTTAGCACCTACGCGCGTGTTCGCCCACATGGATCGCCATGTGGACCATCGGCGGAACCTTCCCGTTTCCCCATTCCAGCATCATCTCGTCAACCAAAACGTGGTAAACATCACGATCCAGACGATATCCAGAAAATGCCAGTAAAGCGTGGCGTGGCGGACGGGGGAATAGTGTTCGTGGTCGTAACGGCCCTGCATGCCGCGCACGACGATGCGGACCAGGGCGATGATGCCGCCGACGACGTGCAGGGCGTGGAGAAGTATGAGGACGAAGACCAGGCCGTAGAGTGCGGTGCCGCTGGTGCTGGATTGCAGCGTCTTGTGCATCGAGAGCAGCCGCGCCATCGCGGGGGATTGGACGGCGATGAATCCTGCCGCCAATATTAATGCGATCCCGAGCCACAATCGGAACGGCAGCTGATGCTCATGCTGAACCGCATCGGTCGCGCGCCACAGCGCGAAGCTGACGCCGATGACCAGGCAGGTGCTGATCCACAATTCCCGCGGAAGATGCAGGGTGCCCAGCGGCACCGCCTCGCGGCCGGCTTGCGGGTTATTCGCGCTGTTCAGGCGAATCAGGATGTACCCAACCAAACTGGCGGCGAAGAGCATCGTCAGCGACGCGAGGAACAGCCACACGCCGATCGTCGTCAGTTGCGGCGAGCCTTCGCGCAGCCGCCGCGGCGGCCCCGCGAGCGGGTCGGACGTGTCGTCAGTGGTCATCGAGCGCATTCTCGGGTTTTTAGGCGCGGAGTCCAACGGGAGAAAAAGTAGAATGGGATCGAGATGAAGCCGGAATTCCAGGAGATCTTCGAGCGACTGCGCGCGATTTTGCAGAAGAACGCCGGTCGGCTGACGGCACAGCAGCCTAAGCCGACGCAATTCTGTCTGGTCGGCGGGCGGCATCCGAAACACAAGACGCCGATGCCGATCGCCTGGGTGCAGATCGGCAAGAACTACGTCAGCTATCACCTGATGCCTGTCTACGCACATCCCAGGCTTCTGGCAGGCTATTCGGACAAACTGAAGGCGCGCATGCAGGGGAAATCGTGCTTCAACTTTAAGGTGCGGGATGATGCGATGTTTGAGGAACTAGACCGCCTAACGGCGGAAGGCTTTGTGGCATTCGCCAAGGCGGGATACATGAAGGCGTGAATCATTGTGCGTGGGGTGCGAGGCAAGTTTTTCAAGGACTGTTCTTCCCTCCGGATATTTCCAACATCGCACATCCGCGGTAACTCTATTTCATGGAGACTCTTGCTGCTGGATTTGGGTTGTCCACCAGGCTCGAGAGCTGTCATGCTGAGGTACTCCGAAGCATCTGGCTCATTCTTGCGATCCGGCCAGATGCTTCGGAGTACCTCAGCATGACGGTCGTCTCGAATTCCTGAATATAAATTGCGCGTGGGTGGTTCTGGTGCCACCATCGACGTGGACTGCGGCGCTGAGTTAAAGTGTTCGAAGCATGGCCGTCGTGGAGAAACACGGATTGATTCGAATACGCTTTATTAAAAGCGGTGAGCCCTCCAACGTCATTGAAGGGTATCCGACATGTCGCGCACCCGGCCCCTCACCCCTGCCCTCTCCCCCGAGTACTGGGGAGAGGGAGTTGGCCAGCTCGCGCTGGCGGTGGTCATCCGCGCTGACGAATGTTCTTCTCCTTGTCCTCCTCTTTACGACCCCTGTCGCGAGTTACGCGCAATCTGCGCCGGAACTGAATCTCCTGGCCATGGGGGATTGGGGCGAGGCTAAGTCGGCGCAGTCCGCCGTTGCGCAGGCGATGACGAATTACGTTACCGCACAAACGCAGCCGATCGACGCCATGCTTTTGGCGGGGGATAATTTTTATGTGCCGCTCTCAGGGGTTGAGGATGAGGCGTGGCAATCGCTCTTCGAGCAGATGTACGATCCGAAGAAGCTGAACTTCCCCTTCTACGTGTCGCTGGGAAATCACGATTACGACAACGCCAAATTCAAGATCGAGCTGGACTACGCGCGGCTGCATCCCAAATCGCGCTGGAAGTTTCCGGCGCGATGGTATCGGATCGATCTGCCGGCGAATAAGCCGCTCGCGATGATCCTCATGCTCGACAGCAATCAGCCGAACCTTTCGGCGGCCCAGTGGACCGAGCAGATCGTCTGGCTTGATCGCGAGCTAGCCAATCCGCGCAACGCGCCGTGGGTGATCTGCTGCGCGCATCATCCGCTGTTTAGCAATGGAGTTGCCGCTGACAATGGCATCCTCCAGCGCGACTGGGGAACGCTGTTTCAAAAGTATCACGTCGATTTCTACCTCTGCGGCCACGAGCACAACCTCCAGCATCTGGAGATTCCAAATTGGGGACCCTCCTTCGTCCTCGCCGGCGGCGGCGGCGCGCATTCACACCCGATGCTGCGCAATAATCGCGGGCCCTTCTCGCGATCCGTGTACGGCTTCGCGCATTTCGAACTGACACCCGCGCTGGCGACCGTCCGCTACATCGGCGCCGACGGCAATCCGCTGCATATCTTCCAGCGCACCAAGGCGGGCCAGACGACGGTGCTGCTCAATACCAAATCGGATTCACCCGTCGATAAGCCGCTGGAGGCGATCATGGGCATCTACGGACGCCTGCGCCCGCAAACACAGCCGACCAGCCAACCCACCACGATGCCCACGACGCAGAAGTTCCCCGCCCCGATCGAGCCATAATGAGCCGTAACGAGCCGTAACGAGCGGGATCAAAACAAATTAGAAACTTGGCGGATTGCGGCAGCGGCGGATATGCTGGCGAGCCGGTGGAAGGTTCGCGAACAGATCTGAACACGTCAAGGAGTCGATTCATGCAAACGATGCGCTGGGTGATGGTGATCGCAGTGGGACTGGTATGCGGGTGCCAGCAGAAGCCGCCTCCTCCCGCGCCCGAGCCGGCAACGACCCCGCAGATGGCCGCCGCCGTGCGTCAAAACATTCTCCAGCAGGATCCGATGGCCAAGGTTGGCGAAGTGAAGGAGGTCTATGCGGAGCGGAATCTTGCCGCTGTCGGCGATGTTGACGTGAAGGAGTTTGCGGTCGGCCAAGTGATCGTGTTCGTCAGCGGCAACCTCAGCCCCATCGCGAGCGGTCAGATCATTCAGATCGCCAACGACGCAGGACTTCTCGTGGTGAAATACAGTGTTACCAAGCGTGCGCCGGTGAAGGGCGATCTTGCCGCGAAAATGTCCGAACGCCCGCAGTTGCCGCCGGGTGCGCATGTTGAGCCGTCGCCGGATGCGAAGTGAGATAGGGAAACTAAGCGGCGGGATTGGTAGTAAGTCAGATTGAATTCATGTATGGGTGCCACAGGTCGCGGTACTCCGAGACCTGTGCTGTGCGGCTCGTCGAAAGACACAGGTCTGCGAGTACGCCGACCTGTGGCACCCGAAACCGAACCACTACCGCGGGATTTATCCCGCCGATTGCCTTTGTAGGGCGAGTGTACTCGCCCACCACCAACGTCTATGGCGTCCGATGCTGGTCAGCCACAACGCATTCGCCGGCTCGTGCTGGCCAGCGCCTCGCCGCGCCGGCGGGATCTGCTAACCCAGGCCGGATTCGTTTTTGAAATCATCCCGGCGGATATCGACGAAGAGGCTCATCCGCCCGGCATGTCCGCCGCCGAGCTTGCGCGATGGTTGGCGATTCAAAAGGCGAATGTGATTGCCGATCGTTATCCGGATGATGTTGTGCTGGGTGCGGACACGGTGGTGTCGCTGAATCACCAGATTTTGGGCAAACCCGCGGATGCGGACCATGCCTTCAATATGCTCAAATCGCTTTCGGGAACGACGCACCAGGTCATCACCGGGATTGCGATTATCAGCCGACAGGCCAAGATCGCGCAGAATGACATCGTGGTATCGTCCGTCCAGATGCGCGCGATGAGCGATCGGGAGATTGCCGATTATGTCGCCAGCGAAAAATGGATGGGCAAAGCGGGCGGGTACGGCATTCAAGATCGCGATCCGTTTGTCACGCGGATCGCCGGAGACCTGACAAATATCGTAGGATTACCGATGGAACGAACGGCGCAGATGCTGGCGGAGGTCGGAATCCTGCCAGCAGGCGGCCGGCGCGGGCCGGTTGTGCCGATCTTCGATTGATCGAGAACTGATGCTGTCCAGCGCCCATATCTTCGTCGCCGACTCGGCTTGCCTGCTGATCGCGGCATCCGGCTGGTACTATCTGTTTTATTCGCGCGCCGCGCAGAAGCTGAGCGGAGTGGAGGCCGACACCTCCAACCGCCGCCGGGTTCTCTTGCGGCGATGTAACGGCGTGGTCATGATGTTCCTGGCGATGTTGCTGTACTTCGCCAATCATATTGTGGAGTTGAAGGATCGTCCGATTGCCGCCACTGCCGTGCTCCTGGGGATCATCGGCATGCTGGGCATCAGCGTGGTGCTCGGCTGGGTGGATCTGCGGCTGACCATGGACCTTCGCAGTCGCCGGCGCGATGATCGCGATAAAAATGACAGGCAATAAGAATGGCCCCCTTTAATCTACTTGTTACCGTCGTCATCCTGGCCTGGGCCGGCGGATGCCAGAATTCCCCGTCCGGCCTAGCGACGGTGAAGATGCAGATCGGCAAGAATACGTTCACGCTTGAAGTCGCCGACACCGAAGCCACGCGCGAGCACGGCCTCATGGAGCGCGATTCCATGCCGCAAGATCACGGCATGATCTTCGTCTTCGGCGAAGAGCGCGAGCTGGATTTCTGGATGAAGAACACCCGCTTCCCGCTGGACATTCTCTATGTGGACGCCGGCGGAAAAGTCGTTTCGATCAAGCAGATGAAGCCGTACGATCTGGGCACGACTCCCAGCGATTATCCGGCGAAGTACGCGATCGAGCTGAATCTCGGCGCCGCCGCCGATGCGCACGTGCATGTGGGGGACAAGATATCAATCCCCGCCGGAAGCCGCGAGCCGAAAGAGAAATAGTTCCGCGCTTTCTCCCTCTCCCCTGTACTCAGGGGAGAGGGTTGGGGTGAGGGGACGAACGCGTCTCTTTGCGAACGGCGCCATATCGCAGCACGCTGTCCCCTCACCCTGCCCTCTCCCCTGAGTACAGGGGAGAGGGTTGTGCGCGCGACGGTGTTCCGAAAATGCGGCGGGCAGTGCCCGCCCTACGTGCAAATCCACTCGTAACGCGGGCATGGCCCGTCGATCCACCGTCCGAAAAATTCTTCAGTTTCATCGCAGATATCGCATTCCCGCGCATGGCGCGTGTGCCGTCCCTCCGCAATAGTCCGCTAATCCCGGCTTTCTCAATTGTTCCGTAAAGATGGCCCATGATCGATCCGACGTTGGTAACGGAAGAAGCGTTCGGAGGGCCGTGTGGCCGGTAAATCGGCCCGCGGCAGGCCTGATTGTGGAGAGGGAGAGATGGCACGAACAATTGAAGCAGTCCGTCTGAGTGTGGATGAAGCATTAGCAAACATGCCGCCGAGTGTGGCCGCGATAAGTGCTGATTCATTGGAGCACGTCGCCGCCGAGTTGAGCCGTCAGCCGGAAGTGATCATTCAGAAATTGGAAGAAGTGCAGGTGGAGATGGATGGCCTGCGCGATGAGGTCAACCTGCTTCGACGCAGGGATGAGACGCTCAACTTCTACATGCATCGGCTGGACGAAGAGCTGCGCCTTGCGGCGCGGCTGCAGCAGGATTTTCTGCCCAAAGTGCTGCCGACATTGGGAACCGCGCGCTTTCATACACTCTTCCGCCCCGCCGGCTATGTGAGCGGCGATTTATATGATGTGATGCGGCTGGATGAGCGTCACGTCGGCTTTTACATCGCCGACGCTGTGGGGCATGGAATGCCCGCCGCCTTGCTCACCATGTTCATCAAGCATGCGCTGGTCACCAAGGAAATCCTCAACGGCGGGTATCGATTGCTGAAGCCGTCCGAGGCGTTGTCTCGTCTGAACGAAGCGATCCTCGAGCAGAATCTTTCTCAGGCGACATTCGCGACCGCGATCTACGGCATGATCGATGTGCAGACCAATGAGGTCATGTTGTCAGGCGCCGGCCATCCCGTCCCTCTCATTCTTCGCGCCAACGGCGAGATCGAGCCGGTATCCGCGGAGGGAAGTCTGCTCGGTATTTTTCCCGGCGAAACATTCACCGATCGCGGCGTTCAACTCGAGCGCGGCGACAAGCTCGTGCTCTACACCGATGGCATCGAAGTGTCATTCGGATCAGGCGAACACGAGTCTGAAATGGACCAATGGCGCACCGAGCTGTCGCTGCGGCGTTCCATGTCCGGCGAGCAACTGGTGGCGGAATTCGGACAGAGCCTCGATGGCGCCAACGGTAGCCTCGAGCCGCGCGATGACCTGACGATGGTCGTTCTTGAAATCCAATAGACTGTGATGGTTTTTGAGCCAGTCCCGCGGAGAATTGTCATGCTGAGGTACTCCGAAGCATCTGGCC
>DATBDZ010000440.1:0-18511 GCA_036276235.1 Humisphaera sp.
CACCGCCTTGACCCATTTGGATAATATCGGGCTTATCCGTTTCGACGGGCTCGCGGGCTTCGTACGCCGCGCGTTTCCGAAGCGCGCCGGAGTTGCCTACTACGGCACGATCGTGGGCATCGAATTTACAAACGAAAAGGACAACGACCTTGACCTCGGAAAGGTCTTGTTGAGCCAAATCGGCGCGCAACTTGCTCTGATCTGCGGTTCGCGACCAAATTCCGTTTTTATGGAATACGTGCTGGAGCGCTGGTCCAAAAATGGTGCTGTGCCGTTTTCCCCATACCCGCGTGTAACCACCGAACCGCCTGCCCGCCCGGCGAACTGCTCGCCCGGTTAGACAGAAGGGGGTGCAATGGCATCACACCGCATGAAGCTCTGGAGTATTCACGATCCGGCGTTCGATCTCACGAC
The DNA here is from genome assembly GCA_036276235.1 of Humisphaera sp. Classification (GTDB taxonomy): domain Bacteria; phylum Planctomycetota; class Phycisphaerae; order Tepidisphaerales; family Tepidisphaeraceae; genus JANWHF01. The sequence continues at coordinate 415 of DATBDZ010000440.1, forward strand.
TGGACGAATAGACCACACCAAATCCGCATACTTCGCAACGAGCCAAGCAATCCGGGACGTATACCACCTTCTTTGGATTAAGATTGGAGAAGAGCAGGGCCAGATAATTTGGTGCTACACGTACCAAGGTTTTCCGCGGACCGGCAGGGCCGGAAAACGGGCCGGAAAACGGGTCAAGTGCGATAAGGTCGTGGCTATTGCCGATCGGAAGACGGACCGTGCAATCGCACTTGACCCGTTTCCGTTGCTGACCCGTTTCCGTTGTTCGTGGCTTTGGCGTTGCGTGGTCCAGGGGCTCCGGCATCGCCAGAATCTTACTAGCTATTTTCTGTCCGGCACGGCGCCGCATTCGGGGCAGCGGTCGGGAGTGGCGCGAAGGTCATAGCTACACACGCGGCATCGACCGGGCATTACGCGGCGACGCCGCGCGATGAGGCTCCGCACTTTTACAGATGGCAGGATCATTGCCGGCAGCATTAAACACCAAATGGGGACGACAACGAATCCGCCACCGTTGTCGCGAATATACTCAAATGGCTTGCGCACCTCCGCTGGCGGAGCCGAATCAAATGTCCACCTGGGAGGGCACCGTTCACCTGGCAGAATTGGCTGTAATATTTCTACCCATCGAATGTTAAACGTGCCCCAGTTGTCCCACATTTCAATCCAGAAATGTTGGTCGATATCGCCTTGGTCTATTGCGGAATCATGTTTATGCCACTCGACTGTGACGCATTGCGTGTAGCTGTGCAGCCACATCGCTCCCATTGCGACGGACAGCAGGGCAGATAGAGTGACCAATCCATTCCATGCGATTCGCCCAAAACGCTTCACGCCAGCCATATTACCCTCGGCTCTGGGCTAGGATCACCTCATCGCGCGATAAAAACCGGAAAACGGGTCAAGTGGTCAAGTGCGATTCCTCGGCTTTTGGTCCCTCCTGCAACTGTCCGGCGTACCGCTACGACGCCATGTATCGTTCCGGATCGGCCTTCCAACTTCGAACGGAGCAAAGCTTCAACAGATTGAACGTCGAACGTCCAACGCCGAACTTCCAACTTCGAACGGGGAGAGCCCGGTCACCATCCCGGCAGCGGTTTTCTTCGTTCGACGTTGGATGTTCGAAGTTGGACGTTCGAAGTTCAATCTGTTGAAGCGATTGATCCGCCGATCCGGCGCACGCGCGCGGCTGCATCACGCATGTTAAAATAGGGGAAATGATGCACTATTCGGAGCCGATTTAGTTTCACGTAACTTGTTGTATGGTTTGTATTTATAAAATCATATGCACAAAAGTCGATGCACCATTTGCACCGTTTTCGCATTTTTGCGGCCGGAAGCTGAAGGCATTTGCTGCTGCTAGCTCGGATTATTCACGGAGGAGAAAAATTAACCGCAGATGAACGCGGATGGACGCAGATAAAGACATTTGTGAGCTGCGCAGCCTGCGCCGCAATCATCGGGCGAAAACGATTCCGAGCTTCTTTTTCAATCTGCGTTTATCTGCGTTTATCTGCGGTTAATATGAATTATCCGGGCTGCATGTCGATGCGAACTGGGGAAAGCCCCACTGCGATTACACCGGTCGTGATGCAGGACATGGCGGTGTGACGGCGCGGATCGAAGGGATGTTACACCCTTGCGTTGTGTAACGCGCGCGTCCAACGCATAAGTAGTGTTATTCTAATAAGTTGCTTGACAATCAGCGGCCGTGTGACACAGGCGCGGCTGTAACATTTGTATCATCAAGCTCGGTGGCCGCGGGTTCTCCAAACGATCAGTACGAGGATGTATAGCCCCGTCGCGTACGTCGCGTACATCGCGCCGATCGCCAGCGGGCGATCGGGTGGCAGATGGCCTTTCGACTCCAGGCGCAGCGGGCCGTAAACAATAGCCCCCTGTCCGGGATATCCCGCCTTGGCGATGATCTTTCCGAAGCGATCGGTCAGCTGTGATTCGCCGGAACTCCAGACGCCGAAGATCGGGATGCCGTATTCGACCGATCGGATGGGCGCCAGGCGGCCGTGCAGCATGCGGCGTTCGTATAGGCCCCATGATCGCAGGTCCATCGTTGGGATGATCAGGGCTTGAGCGCCTTGCCGCACGAATTCGTCCATCGCGCGGGAGTAGCCGATGTCGTAACAGATGGCGATGCCGATCTTTCCCCACGGCGATTCCCAGACCCGGCGCTGCGTGGCGGCGAGCCCGTCGCCCATGAATTGCACGGGGACTGATTTGGCCTGCTCGAAAACATCGCGGCCTTCGGGATCGATGACGAATGCCGTGTCGTGGAAGTCGCCGCCGTCGGCGAGGCGGATTCCGCTGGCGACGAGATATCGGCCGTGCTTGCGAATCACCTCGCGCACGGATTGCGGCACCGGGCCGGTGAATGTGTATTCGCTCAAGACCAGAATCTGCGCTTCGGGATGGGCGATCGCCAGATGATCGAGCGCCGCGGCGGCCTGCGCTTCGGTCGGCGATTCCAGTTGAATCCCTGCGACATGCAGCGGCGAAGCATGCGGCCCGGCGGGGAAGATCGGCAGATACATCAGAATCCCGAGCACGATCGACGCCGCCAGGCCGACGGTGCGAATCAGCGCGCTGCGGCCGACGATCATCGCCGCCAGCATCGCGTAGATGAATCCCAGGCCGTAGACGCCCACGCGGGCCAAGCCGACGCCGGGCAGGAACGCCGCCGCCTGGCCGGGCAGCAGCCAGGCAAATTTGAGGTAGTAGGCTTCGCTGCGGAAGTATTCGACGCCGGTCCAGAGGATCGGCGTGAGAAGCATCGCCCATGTCGCGCCGAGTCGGCGATGGGAGTGATACAGCAGCAGGATGACGATGCCGATTGGGAAGCCGGCGATCAGCCAAAGCAGGATCGATCGAGCGGCAAAGATCTTCCAGAAGAACGCCAGATGCGGCGCATACATCAGGATGCCGGCGAGCAGCCCGAAGTAGAACGACCGGCGCGCGGTGAGCAGACGACCGAGCAAGCAGAGACAAGGAAGAATGACAAGGATTGCCGCCGCGCCGCTGGGGGTGGCGAATGCGATGCCATTGGCGAGGGCAGCGCAGCCGCACAATGCGATTGCGTCGGTGATCGATACCGGCGCAGATGTTTGCAAAACAGGCCGCTCGCTTAGCGCCTGGTCAGATGCTGCCTGGACGCGCGGCGACGCCCAAACGCCCGCAGGGGACTGCGATTGCATATGTCGGTGTAGTACCGCGGGACGTTCGAATTCTTCCGACAGTCAATCCTCGTGCCCGTTTCCATTTCCGTTGCCATTCCCGTTCCCATCAGACGCGCCGGCAGTAACCATGTGCTCACGGGCGACCGGCACCGGCACGGTTGAGTGCATGCGGCTGGAGCGGAAGAAGCTGCTGCGGTCCAGCACCTTTTCCTGGAAGTCTTCCAGATACAGATAAATGACCGGCGTGATGTAGAGCGTGATGAACTGAGACACAATTAATCCGCCGACGATCACCAAGCCGAGCGGTCGGCGGGTGCCGCCGTCTTCTCCGTAGCCGAGCGCGATCGGCAGCGCGCCCATGAGGGCGGCCATCGTCGTCATCATGATCGGGCGGAAACGATCCATGCTGGCGTCATGAATCGCCTTCTCGGCGGTCTCGCCGTGGGCGATGCGCTGCATGGCGAAATCGACGATCATGATGCCGTTCTTCTTGACGATGCCCATCAGCATGAACATGCCGACGAACGCGTAGAGAGATGCTTCCTCGCCGAAGAGCCAGAGCGTCGCGAGGCCGCCAACCAGCGCGACGGGAAGCGACGAGAGCACGGTGAGCGGATGCAGGTAGCTCTCGTAGAGGATCCCGAGGATCACGTACATGATGAAGACGGCGAGGACCATGAGGATGGTCAGGCTCGACATCGTTTCCCTGAAGGTGAGGGCTTCGCCTTGCAGGGTGCCGCGCACGGTGATTGGGACAATGTCTTTCGCGGCCTTCTCGACAAAGTCGGTGGCGATTCCAATCGGCACACCGGGCTTGAGGTTGAAGGAGATCGTCACGCTGGTGAACTGATTAATGTGATTGACCGCCTGCATCCCCAGCGACGGCTTCCAATGAACGACCGCGTCCAACGGCACGAGCTTGGTGCCGTCATCACTGCGGCAGTAGAGCTTTGAGAGGCTCTCCGGCTGCGTGCGATCCTTGTCTTCCACTTCGAGGATAACCTGATATTGGTCGGCGGGACGCTTGATCAGGTACAGGTAATTCTGCGAGTACGCTTCCTTCAGCAAGTTCTCGATGCGGCTGACGGAGATGCCGTACATTGACGCCTGATTGCGATCGATCTCGACCTCGAGGCTTGGCGTGTGGGCGTAGTAGTCGGAACTTGGGGGGCCTAAGAATCCATCGAATCCACGGAGCTTGTCGAGCAGTTTTTGAGCCGTGTCGTAGACTTGCTGCGGGTTGACGCCGGAGAGTGAATACGAGAACTGGCCCTGGGTTAGTGCGGCAGCGCCTGTGCTGATTTGCAAAACGGGGACCGGGCGCATGTAGGTGATGACGCCGGGCATCCCGCCCGCCGCCCCCATGACCTGCCCCGCCACCTGAGCGATGGGAGCGCGTTTCTCGCGCGGCCCAAGGAATGCCAAAAGCAATCCCTGATTCGCGCCCAGAAACTGTCCGTTTCCGGATAGGCTGAAGGTGCTGGCGATGGCTGGATTGTCCTGCATCGCCTTCTCGCCCTTCAACTGATACTTCCGCATCCTGTCGGGCGAAACTCCTTCCGGAGCGATCATGATGCCGGTGGCGAATCCGCTGTCGCCGATGGGCAGGAACGAAGTCGGTAACGATGGAATGACCTGAAACCGATGCATCCACTCCGGCAGGCCGATCAACTCTGCGGTGCCGATCAGGCAAAAGAGCCAGATCACCGCAGAGATCCAGCGATGCCGCAAAAACCAGGTGAGGGATGCGCCATAAATCGCCAGCACTTTGTGCTCGATGCCGCCGGCGATTCGTTCCATCGTCGTCTTCTTCGCGCCCTTGCCGCGACCCGCGAGCAGTCGCGAGCACATGAGTGGCGTGAGCGTCAACGACACAAGGCCGGATGCGATGATCGAGACGATGATCGTGACGGAAAACTCGCGGAAGATGCGGCCCATCAACCCGGGCATCAGCACCAGCGGCAGGAACACCGCCGCCAGCGAGATCGTCATCGCAAGAATCGTGAAGCTGATTTCCTTGGCGCTGTTGAATGTTGCCTGTAGCGCCGTCTCCCCCTCTTCCATGCGGCGGACGGTATTTTCCAGGAAGACGATGGCATCGTCCACGAGGAAGCCGATCGCCAGCGTGAGCGCCATCAGCGAAAGGTTGTCGAAGCTGTAATTCAATGCCCACATCACGACAAACGTGATGAACATCGAGAGCGGCAGCGCCACCGCGGGAATCAGCGTGTCCTTGGCGCGGCCGAGGAACAGGAAGATGACGATCACAACCAGCGCGAACGCGAGCAAAAGCGTCGCCTTCACATCATTGATGGAATGGACAATGCTCTCCGAGCGGTCGTAGGTCGGCACAAGCTGCATCGATCCGGGAAGCTCCGCCTGAATCACCGGAAGCAATCCGCGAACGGATTTGGAAACTTCGACGGCGTTCGTTCCCGCCTGGCGGAAAACCGCGACGACGACAGTGGCCGAAGGCATCCCGACGCCGCGCGCCCAGAAGCGCATGTTGACGCGCTCATCCTGAACGCCATCGATGACATTCGCGACATCTTTGAGAAAGACCGGAGCGCCATCGCGATTGGCGATGATCATATTCGCGTATTGCTCGGCGGTTTCGAGCTGGCCTTTGGGCTGAACGATGAACGTGCGATTGGGGCCGTCGAGCTGGCCCGCGCCTTGATAGCTCGTGCCGGACTGCACTGCCGACGCCAGCTCATCGATCGAGATGCCGCGATTGGCCAGGGACGAAGGATCGACCTTAATGCGAATCGCGGACTTGGTGCCATACACAACGACGCGGCTGACGCCCGGCAAAATGCTGATGCGCTGGCCGACCTGTGTGCTGGCAAAATCGTAGATCTTTCCCTGCGTGGCGGTATCGCTCACCAGCGCGATGTACAGAATCGCCTGATCATTCGGATTGGTTTTGGAGACGATCGGCGGCGAAGGTAGATCGATCGGCAGGCTCCCGCCCGATTGGCTGATCGCGGTCTGCACATCGGTCGCGGCAGCGTCGAGGCTCTTGGACAGATCAAACTGCAACGTCAGCGCGCATTGACCCTGGCTGCTTTTGGACGTGATCAGATCGATCCCGGGAATCTGCATGAACTGCCGCTCGAGCGGCGTGGCGATGTTGTTCGCCATCGTCTGCGGGCTGGCGCCGGGATACCCGACATTCACGGTGATAACGGGGTAATCCACAGCCGGCAGATCGTTGACCGGAAGCTGGCGGTAGGCGACGACGCCGAAGAGGATGACCGTGATCGTGAGAAGCACGGTCATGACGGGCCGGCGAATAAAAGGCTCGGACAAATTCACGACTTGCCTCCATTCGCGCTGGAGTTATCGCTCGACTGCGCCGCCTGCGGCGCGGCCCCAGGCGGATTGGTCACCGTCACCGGCGAGCCGGGAGCGATGGCGTTTTGCCCTTCGGTGATGACGGTCTCGCCCGCGCTCAAGTTGTTTTCCACGACGACAAAATCCCCCTGCCGCTGGCCGAGATTGACCAGCCGCTGCTCGGCGAGCGTGCCCTTGGCGTCATTCTTAATAACGAAGACGAACGTGCCGGTCTGGCCGAGTTGTGGCGCGGCAGCAGGAACGAGGACTGCGTCTTTTTTGGTGCTCAACACCAGCCGTACATCGACGAACTGGCCCGGCCAGAAATGGCGGTCGGGGTTGGGAATCGTCGCGCGGAGCTTGATGGTTCCCGCGCCGTCTTTCACGACGTTGTCGAGGAAGGTGAGATCGCCGGCGCGGCCGTCGCCCGTTTCGCCGGGGATTCTGGTCAGCGCCTTGAGCGTTCCTTGAGCCATCTCCTGGCGGACGGACGCCAGACTCTTTTCATTGATCGTGAAGTCGGCGTAGATCGGATCCATGCGCTGGATGACGACCATCGCGCCTTCGTTGGCTTTCATCACGTTGCCGGCATCGATCAATCGCTGGCCGGCGCGGCCGTCGATGGGCGATTTGATTGTGCAGAAATCGAGATTGATCTGGGCCGTGTCGAGCAGGGCCTGGTCGGCGTCTACCGTGGCTTGCGCCGCCTCGGCCACGAAGCGGGCCGTATCGTAATCGGCCGCGGAGATCGACTTCATGTTGTAGACTTCGAGCTGGCGCCTGGCGAATGCCTTGGCGTTTTCGGCGGCGGCCTTGTCCTTTGCGAGCGTCGCCTTGGCCTGTTTCACCGCGGCATCGAACGGCCGCGTGTTGATCGTAAACAGGTCCTGATCCTTCTTGACGTCCGCGCCGTCGGTGAAATGAACGTTCATGACCTGCCCCGCCACCTGCGGGAAGATCGTCACAGTTTCGACGGCGGTGCATTTGCCGATTTCATCGAGATAGACTGGCACATCGCGCGAGATCGCCGACGCCACCACGACCGCTGGAGGCGGCGGCGCGGGAGGAAGCTTCATCTGCTTTTCGCAGCCGGTAACCAATAGCTGGCCCGCGCCCAGAAGCGCAGCGGCGAGCGCTGATTTCCACGTGCCTGAAATATTGCTTGACAACATATGCGTGTCCTTCCCAAGACTTTCAGTGAGAGCCTTACGGTAGGCGCGGCGAATGTCTTTCGACCACTCGCCGAGGATTCATTCTTCGATCAATTCGCGATCGAGGCGGCTGAGCGCCTCAAAAACGCTTTTTTGTTGCGTGTTGCTGAGAATTCCCATCGTCTCATCAACGATTTTGATGTGCGATGGAAATGCCTGTTCCAACAGCTTCTTTCCCTTTGGCGTAAGAAACAGCCGATTGGCCCGGCGATCTTCTGGATGCGCGCGGCGTTCGACCCAGTGATTCAATTCCATGCGGTCGAGCAGTGTGCAAACATTTCCTTTGGTGACCAACAGCCGCGATGCGAGTTCCTGCTGGGTGATTCCCTCGGCCATCGAGAGCTTGACGAGGATTTCAAAATGGGCGAGACAGAGGCCATGCTGATCGAGCATGCGCTCCAGCCGCCGCACCAGCTTGTTGTAAACGCGGACGATGGATACCCAGGCCGGCAGGGCATAGTCCCCCGCCGCCGCAAGGTCCGCAATATCGCACGCGATCTGTGGCATAGATAGTTCAGCATTAAACTATCGTGATCGCGAAAAGTCAAATCTGTTATATTCGTGCGGCCTTCTTTGGCTGGTTTTGCGCGTGCCATTCGGGTGCCACAGGTCAGCGTACTCGCAGATCTGTGCCTTTCCCCGCGCCAAACGAGCACAGGTCTCGGAGTACCGCGACCTGTGGCACCCGTAAGTGCTGCCATTGGGCAATCGGATGAGACTTTTCGGATGTTCAATCGCCGGAGCTCTATGAAGCGCAAAGCATTTACGCTCGTCGAGATGCTGATCGTGATCGGCATCATCATGCTGCTGGCGGCACTGCTGCTTCCGGCGATCGGGCGGGCGCGGCGCTCCGCGGTGCGCACGGCGCTGTCGGCGGATATGCAGGCCATCGCCGCCGGCATTGATGCCTACCGGCTGGACTTCAAGGACATTCCTCGGCCGGATCGCTTTGTGCCGGGCCCCTTTCAAGGCTCAGCCATTTTGTGCTGGACGCTGATCGCCCCCGGCCCGGCGTCTTTCGATGGCGCTGCGGACTTTGGCTTTCGCGAACGCGGAACCCAGGGACAAGTCTACGGCCCGTATGTGACGCCGGGGAATTTTCGCCTTGGGACGGTCACGACATCGCCCGCGGTTAAATCGACTTTGAGATACGACGCGAACGTCTGCATCGCCGACCGCAACGGCAACGCGATCCTCTACTTCCCCTCCAAGCTGACGGCAACTTCGATCGCCAGCGTCACTAATTATCTTGGCCCTCCCGGCAAAGGGACACGATACGCATCAAAGGACAACGACCCGCAGGTTGCAACGGGCACAGAATTCGGAATCAATCCTGATGCGGCCGGGGCGCTGAAGTCGATGCAGTTGCTTTTGCCGGGGGTTAATCAACGGGATTTATCGCTCGATCAATCGCAACTGCTCAATCTCCCCTATCTTTTGTGGGATGCCGGCCCGGATGGGAAATTCGGCACCAGCGATGATGTCGCCAATTTCCAGCGGTAGGTTTTGAACCGAAAAGCTACTGCCCCACATCGCAACGTAAAGCTGCTACTGCGCCACATCGCATTGCGCGCCGGGGTCGGCCATTAGCTTTTCGACGCAACTTTTCAGATTCGCCAGCGAATAATTGGCTTTGGAAAAGACCGCATGGACGCTCAACTCGCGCGCCCGGTCGATCTGCTCTCCTTCTGGGTAAGCCGTCAACAGAATGACCGGAAGCTTGGCGAGGCGGAGGTAAGACCGCATGACTTCAAGAAGCTCGATGCCATCCATCTCCGGCATCCTTACATCGAGAATGACGACATCCGGATTGACTGTGAGCAGCGAGATAAGCGCGGCGCGGCCGTTGGCGGCAGAGCGGACAACATACCCCGCCTTGGTGAGATATTTCGCGACGGCGTCGCGGCTGTCGGCATCGTCGTCGACGACCAGAATCGAGTTCATGTTGTCCTTCCCGGCGAGGCGCATCGCAAAATGTTTCTATCGGCAATTGCGTCGGCCCCGATTGAGCGGGTCAGCATAGGCAATCTGTCGCGATTGCCAAGTCCCAATTGAGTCTTAGATGAAAATACGCGGTCCGATGCGCGTGGCGCACAAGGCCGCAAAGAGCGGGCCGGCACTGGAGTAGAGTCGCGATCGCGTATCGTCCGATAAGTTAAATTGCCGCCTTTCGCGGCACGGAGGTCTGGCACATTTGGCTGACTCGGCTTTGGCGGTGACGGCGGGCAGGACAGAAAACGGGACGCTTGCCGAGCGGCGGGCAGCGAGAAATTGGTCGGCAAATCTGGCGGCGCTGGCGCAAACCCAGGCGTGGCTCATCGAACGTCTGCAAGGGACGGCGGCGGGCGTCGAGTGGGTTTTGGGGCGCGAGGGATACCTGACTTGCCGCGATGGGGAGAAGTGGTGGTCGGACTGCTCGCTGCCTTTGCGCGCTGCCCAATACATGATGCGCACATTGGAGCCGGGCGCATCGATGGCTGCGATGCTCTGGCCCGCGCACGCGGCGCAGGTGCGCGTCGCGCTCGATCGTTTAGCGCGCTGGCAAGGGGTGATCGTTCTGCTTCCAGAATCGCGGGCCCTTCGCATCATGCTGGCATGCGATGATTTTTCAAGAGAGATTCGCCTGCATCGGCTCTGGTTCGCCGGCGCGGAAAAATGGGAGGCGGATCTTCAACGCCTGCTGGAAGAAAACGAAGGATTGCCGACGCCGACGCAATTCATTCGGCCGATCGCGGCGGACAATGCGCATACCGATAGCCTGGTCGCACCGGCGCAGACAATTTTTGGATCGATTAATGCGCGACGATCGGCACAAATCCCGAAAATCATCCAAGCGGGCTTGAGCGATTGTGGACAGTCCATTTGCTTGATCGCCCCCTCGCACTTTCGGCTTTGGGGCGATGCCGGCGAAACGCTGGCCAGCGCGATGGATTTGTCCCCTCCCCCGGTACTCCGGGGGAGGGTTAGGGAGGGGGTTCGCGAGAGTGGCGCGTGTTCTACACAACCCCCTCCCCAACCCTCCCCCGGAGTACCGGGGGAGGGAGAGAATACGCTGTCGCATGGGTCAAAAGCGTCACACGTCCGGGTGACTGATACGAACCTGATTCGCTACGACCCCGATGACCCTGCGTCGGCGGCTCCGCTGGCTTTGGCGCGCGTCGCCGCCAAGAGCCGCGCGATTGTGGCGGCGGGTGTTGGGCGCGCGGATTTGCCGGAGGTTGCACGACGGGACTTGCCATGGGTGACGTGGGTGACGACGCCGCGTGTTCCGGCGAGCGAGCGGCGCGGGCCGTGCGATCGACTTATCGTGGCTGATCCTGCATGGCAGAAAACTGCGATTGAAGCCGGATGGCCGGCGGAGCGGATTGCGGTTGGCGGTTGGCCGCTTGTCGCGCAGCAGCAGACGAGTCCTGCCGCGCCGGTATTGGGGATCATCGCTGATCTTTATCCGCCGGAACCGCCGAAGGATGTCCGTGAGTATTCGAGCCTGACGGTGCTGTGGGAAACGATCGCTCATGAGCTTGCGGAAAATCCGCTGTGTTTGACCCATCCGGATTCGTACCTGGACGAGCGGATGCGGCAGGCGCAGGTATCCGCCGACGGGCTGGATCGAAAACTGTTCATCGAGCGGCTCATCGTTTCGTCCTACCAGCGCGGGCTGGCTTATCTGCTCTGTCGCGCGGGAGTCGCGATTCGGTGTTTCGGCATCGGATGGGACAAGTGCGCGGGTCTCGTCGGCATTGCCCGTGAGCTGATCGAATCGCGAGAGCAATTGATGGATGCCGTCAAAAACTCAGCGGCGCTTCTGCACTGCTGGCCAGCGGGATATGCACATCCGATCGAAGCGATGGGACGGCCGGTCGTGAAGACTCTGGGGCGCTCTCGCGAGCAATTGCTCCGCGACGTTCGGGATGCGATCTCGGGGAAACGGTGCGCGGATCTTCCGCGGGTTGCGCCGATTTCTGCGGGGATGGTTGAGGCGCTGTTGGAGGGTCAGGTCGTGCGGAAGTCCTGAGCGGGGTTTGCAATGGGATTGCCGCTTGCGGCTTCGCACGGTTCCTGCGCAAGAGACGGTGCGAAGCCGCAAGCGGCTGAAACAAACATACAAACACGTCCTCTCAACCCTCACCGTGTATACTCCCTCTCCATGATTTCCGTCATTATTTGCAGCATCAATCAAGCCCGGTTTGCCCGTGCAAAATACATGTATGGGCAGCTTCTGGCCGGTGCGCAGCATGAGATTATTGGGATCCACGACGCCACCGGGCTGGCCGAGGGGTACATACGGGGCGCCGTCAAGAGCAAGGGGGAATGGGTCATCTTCTCGCATGATGATGTGCAGTTTGGCGCGCCGGATTTTTTGCAGCGGCTGATGGGCCACATGGAGCAGTGCGATGTGCTGGGCATTGCCGGCACGCGGCGGATGACGGACGCGAAGTGGATTGCATCGGGGATGCCGTATGCATACGGGCAAGTCGCAACGCCCGATCCGTCGGATGGATCGATCAGCGTGATCATCTGGTCAGTCCCGGCGCGACGTATCGAACACATTCAGGCGCTGGATGGCGTTTTCCTGTGCGTCCGGCGAACCATCCTGGACACCGTCCAATTCGACGCCAATACGTTCAAGGGTTTTCACCACTACGATTTGGATTTCACGTTTCGCGCGCATCTTGCCGGGCACCGCCTGGTCGTCGCGACGGATCTTCATGCAGTCCATGATTCCCCCGGCAAGCCGGACGCCGCCTGGGAGGCGGATGCGCAAAAGTTCCGGGCCAAGTTTGCAGCGCTGTTAGCGCCGCCCCTGCCGCGCTCGACGAGCTTTTGCATTGTCAAAGTGAAGACGGTCGAGGATATGGTGGACGTGATGACGCCGTCGCATTGGATGGATTGAAGGGTGTGGGGGTGAACCTTGTGTTCACCCTTCGCCGCGCGAAGGGACGAACACAAGGCTCACCCCTACAGGATTGCGATGATTTGGTGGAAGCTCCTCGCTAACGAGCACCGTCATGCTGAGGTACTCCGAAGCATCTGGCACATTTGGGCAAGCCGGCCAGATGCTTCGGAGTACCTCATCATGACACTTCCTTGCAGTGAAATTGCAAATCAGTGAGGCGCGCCGCAAGGGATATTGCATCCGCTACTTTCAGCGCGAAGCGCGGGAATGATCTTCTTGAAATGATCGATCACGGCTTCAATCTCCGTAGATGTTGTAAATCGGCCGAGGCTGAAGCGCAGGGAACTGTGGGCCAGATCTTCGCTCAGTCCCATCGCGCGAAGAACATGGCTCGCTTCGAGGCTGGCGCTGCTGCAGGCGGAGCCGGAGCTGACGGCGATTTCTTCCAGGGCGTTGAGCAATGACATCCCATCCACGCCGGGGAACGAAAGATTCGCCACATGGGGCAGGCGATGATCCTGATCTCCGTTGACGACAATCGGGCCGACGATTTGCGACAGCGCGGATTGCAAACGATCTCGCAAAGCAGCGAGTCGTTGGCGATCGCTGGCCATATCCTGGCGTGCAACTTCGCAGGCGAGTCCCAGGCCGACGATGCCCGGGACGTTGAGCGTGCCGGAGCGCATGCCGCGCTCATGCCCGCCGCCGTCGAGCAAGGGGGACAGGCGCACGCGCGGGTTTTTCTTGCGGACGTACAGCGCGCCGACCCCTTTGGGGCCGTAGATTTTGTGCGCTGAGAGGCTCAGCAGATCGATTCCGTCGGCTTCGACATCGACGGGGATTTTCCCGACGGCCTGGGTGGCATCACTGTGGAAGATGACGCCGCGCTCTTTGCACATTCGGCCGATCTCGCGGATCGGCTGGATCGCGCCGGTCTCGTTGTTGGCGTACATCATCGAGACGAGAATCGTGTCGGGACGAATGGCGGCGGCAAGTTGCTCCGGCGAAACGCGCCCGCCGCTATCGACCGGAAGCACCGTGATTTCGTAGCCGCGCGAAGCGAGCCGATTGCACGGATCGAGGACGGCTTTGTGCTCGGTCGCCTGCGTGATGATGTGACGGCCTTTGTCGGTATAGGATTCAGCGACGCCCTTGATCGCCAGGTTATTTGACTCAGTCGCGCCGCTGGTCCAGATAATTTCGCGCGCCCCTAGGCGATCGTCCTGCTCGACGTTCAGGAGAGCCGCCACTTGATTGCGCGCGTGCGTGACAGCGGCGTCTGCAGCGCGGCCATAGGCGTGCGTCTTGCTCGCGGCATTGCCGAACACCTGAGTGAAGTAGGGCGCCATGGCCTGAAACACACGGGGATCGACGGGGGTGGTGGCGTTGTAGTCGAGGTACATGGTCAAATGGGTTTCAGGTTTCGAGTTTCAGGTTTCGGGAAATACAAGTCTTTAACCTGAAACTTGAAACCTGAAACCCGAAACTCATTCTTCAAACTCACATACAAAATAACGGCTAGCGGCTGGCGGGGAATAAGGAAAAGTCTTACTCAGGATCCTAATCCGCGACGGGCATTCCGAGGCGTTCTACGGGGACGTCAATGCGGCGACCGGGCAGGATGATGTCCGCCAGCTTTACGTCCTGTAAAAATCGCACCAGCCGATGATGCAGCGCCTGCAGCGGCGCCTGCACCGCGCAACGGCCCGTCACGCGGCAATGCTCGGTCATCTCCGGCGACTCATGCTCGCACGGCTCAGCGGCGCACGCGATCATCCGCACCGGCCCTTCCAGCGCGACAATCAACTCATTTAGCGAATACTGGGCGGGATCGATGGCCAGTTGATATCCCCCCTTGGTTCCGCGCGAGCTCTTAAGGATGCCGCAACGATGAAGCTCCTTGAGAATGTTCATCAGGATCGGCACCGGCAACCCCCGATCATCCGCGATTTGCCGCGCCGAAGCCGTGCGCCCCCCGCGCTCGGCAAGGAACGCGAGTGCGATGAGAGCGTAGTCAGTTTTTCGGGTGAGGGTGAGCATTTAAGGTCGTTACTTCAATCATACACGTATTCGTAGGAGATTTCATTGATAAGCGGGAGAAGGCAGGCACGTAGGCACGAAGGCACGTAGGCACGAAGGGAAAATCGAGCGGCGGCAATCCTCCACCCTTCGTGCCTTCGTCCCTCCGTGCCTTCTGCCTTGACGCCAGACCGCCGTCACTTGACGATAGGATGACTCATGAAGTCCGCGTTGCTGGCGTCGATGCTTTGGGTGTTGCAGTGCGTCGCCGTCGCGCAGACGTCGCCCTCGACGGCACCGGCTGCGCCGGGGTCGGAGATGCGCGTCTTTGTTCTGACAATGGGGCCGGGCGATGAGGCTTACGAAAAGTTTGGGCACAACGCCATCCGCGTGATCGACGACAGCGAAACGGGCGACTATCACGACGTGGCTTATAACTGGGGAACCTTCGATTTTGACAGCGGATTCATTCACTTTGCCGTCGTGTTCGTGCAGGGGAAACTGCTCTATTCGATGGAGCCACAAAAAGGGGCGGAAACGATTGATTACTACACGAAAGAACTGAATCGCAGCGTCTATCAGCAGGAGCTGAATCTATCCCCGGCGCAAAAGGCGCTGTTGCGCGAGGAACTGCGATGGACCAACACCAAAGCACATCGCTACTACCGCTACGACTATTACCGCGACAATTGCTCGACGCGCGTGCGCGATGTCGTCAACGGCCTGACCGGCGGGCGCCTGCGCGACATGACCGAAAACGCGCCGTCGAATACCTCGTTCCGCTGGCACACGCGCCGGCTGATCGCGCAAGCCGTCTGGCTGTATGTCGCGCTGCAGGGGGTGCTGGGTGAGCCGGTCGATCAGCCGATCTCGCGCTGGGATGAGATGTTCCTGCCGATGGCTCTGCACGATCAGTTGAAATATGTGATGGTTCCCGATCCGGATGGGAGCGGGAAGCTGGTGCCGCTGGTGAAGGAAGAGCAGATTCTTTATCTGAGCAATCGGCCGGCCAGCCCGACGCGGCCGCCGACGGTGGTGCCTTGGTTTGGTCTGGCGGGAATCGTGTACGCGGCGGTTCTGCTTGCGCTGGGGCATTTTGTTCGCCGCAAGCGCTGGGCGAGATTGTCGTTTGTGGTGGTGGTGATGCCGTGGCTGCTGTTAATCGGACTGGGCAGTTCGGTTCTGGTGTGGGCCTGGTGCTTTACCGACCATGTCGTTGCGCGGCACAACGAGAATGTGCTGCAGGTCAGCCCGTTGATGCTTCCCATCATCGTGCTGTTGCCGATGGTCATCTTCGGCTCGCGCCGGGTTCTACAGGCGACGCGCTGGATCACGGCAACGATCGTCGGCCTGGCGACGATTGGAATCCTGCTGAAGCTGACGCCGCTGTTTTACCAGATGAATTGGGACATCATCGCGCTGACGTTTCCAATCGACCTGGCGATCGCATTCATCGCGTGGAAATTGGCGGAGCTTCCGCCGCCGGCCCCGGACAAGCGTGCCGCTCGCCGGCGCGGGTTTGAAACGAAGGGGCGGGCCGCGAAGGGCAAAGCTGGCAACTCATGAGATTTTTGCCGGCGTCCGATAATAAAAGGTGCGGCGGATTGTCCCTCATGAGTAGAATGCTTCGTCAACCACGGATGGAACCGATGCGAACCAACCTGATCGTGCTTTCACTGACCGTATCCGCGATGTGCGGCTGCCAATCAACGCGCGTGCGGCCGACGGTGCCCGCTTCTCCGCAGCCGCATGCGGTGGCGTTGGATGAAGGTCTCTCCGCCGCGGCCAAAACGATGCTGGCCGATGCCTTGGTTTCGCCGGATACCGAGGTGCGCGTCCATGCGATCGAGGCGATACGCCTGACTGATCCGCAGGAACATAACGCCGACATTCTCCGCGCCTTGCGCGATCCGCAGCCTCAGGTACGCTTTGCCGGCGCGCTGGCGTCGGGCGATCTGCGCTTGCAGGAGGCGCGCCCCATCCTGCTCCAGATGGCGGACGACTCCAGTGAAAACGTGCGGGTGGCGGTCCGATATGCCCTGCACCGGCTGGGCGATACCCACCTCAGCCATGATCTGGAAGTCATGGCCCGCTCAACCAATCCGATGGTTCGAGGGAACACGGCGATGGTTCTGGGAATGCTGGGGGAGCCGAGCGCTCTTCGCATTCTGCGGGTCATGCGGCTTGATGCGAACCCGGCCGTTCGCCAGCAGGCTTCAGAAGCGATGTGGAAGCTGCATGATCAGACCGGTCTGGAAGATCTGATTGCGCTGTCACTTAGCTCGCATCCGGATGATCAGATGCTTGGCCTGATCGGCCTAGCTGAGCCGCGCGATGTGCGGGTTCGCCAGCATGTTCGCAACGGGCTGACCGCCGACTATCCGGAGGTGACCCTGGTGGCAGCCCGCGCGATGGGAATGCTCGGCTCTGACGAGGGTTATGGCTTGGCATTGCGGGGCATCAACAGCACCGACCAGCGGCAGCGCCAGCTTGCCGCCTTTGCCATCGGGGCTATCGGACGTCCCGATGCCCAAACCCCGCTTCGCAAGCTCATGGCCGACCCCGCCCCCGATGTCCGCCTGGCGGCGGCAACCGCCCTACTGCAACTCAAGCCCACCGCCGTCGCCCAGCGCTAACCCGGGAAGTGGCTGAAGGCTGGGGTGCCACAGGTCGGTGTACTCGCAGACCTGTGCGTTCCTTGGCCCCAAACGCACAGGTCTCGGAGTACCGCGACCTGTGGCACCCGTTCGCGAATTCCAAACTGCCCTTCCGGCCTCCAAATTCCGCCCTGACAATCGCAGGTAAAACTTGACAGAACTACGAGTAAAGTTACGATATCGCAGCGGAGATTTCGGGCGGAATTTAGTTCAACCAGCGCAGCAGCTTTTTTGATCGTCGGCCCCGAACTCTCCTCCCGGAATCGACATCACTGACGGACATCACCAGTCCAAGGAGCCTCCGTGAGCGCATTGACCAAGATTTTTGTTGTCCTGAACGTAGTTCTCTCCTTGCTGCTGGCATCGGCGGCGATCGTTTATGTGAACACCCAGTCCACCACTTCCACGGCGCTGAATAACGCCCTGGCGGCAAACAAGGCGCTGACCACCGAGAATCAAAACCTGAGGGCTGCGGCGCAGGGGGCAGCGGCGGACAAGCAGAGCATGGCAAACGCCAAAGATGAGCAGAACAACCAGCTCCGCGCTGAACTGGCCGCCAAGGAGCAACTCCTTGCCAAAGCCGAGAGCCAGAATGCTGAGTTGACCTCCGGCTTTGCACAGGCCAATGCCGTCAACACCTCCAGCAGCGAGGCGCTCAAGATGGCGCAGACCGTCATCGGCGAGCGAGCCGCCAGTTATGACAAGCTCCGCGGCGAGTACGACAACCTTCAGAAGAATCTTTCCGAAACGTCGCTCGCTCTGGACAACTCGATCAACAGCGCCGAT
>DATBDZ010000441.1:0-10384 GCA_036276235.1 Humisphaera sp.
TCCTGAAGCTGCGTGCGAAACAATGAGGTGGAAAGAAGGATCACCACGGAGGCACCTTTCAAGTCCGAAATCCGAATCCCCGAAACCCAAATCAATGACGAAATCCGAATGAAGAAATCCGGAGCCGGAAAACACTAAGGACACTAAGAGGAACACTAAGGGCCACGAAGAAGAAATATCCTGATCTGTCCTTCGTGGTTCTTCGTGCTCCCTTCGTGGACTTCGTGGTTTTCTTAGTTTCGGAATTAGGTCATTGGGATTTGATTCGGATTTCGGACTTGGCGTGCCTCCGTGCCTCCGTGGTGATGAATTCACGGGCGGGACGCCCGTGCCACGGAACAGGTATCGATAGCTGGTCGAAGGGCGGGTAGAATCATGCGGGGCAATGGATTGCCCCATTGGACTTTGGGCTGAAAATGGAATTTTGACGCATGAAGACCAGCAGCGATCCTTCGGTTCATCGCCATCGCGAACAGCAGATCATCCGCCACGTCGAGCGGCTGCTTAACGACGAGCGGCTGCGGCTGGATACCACGCAGGGCCGCCGGCCGGCGACGGGGTTCATCCGCGATGTCACGCGCTCCGATCGGGCCACCGATCTGAAGCGCCTCATGAGCGAGATGAACGTCCCCGATCGGGAATTGCAGAATCAGATGCCGATCGGCGAAACGCTCGAGGTGGCGCTCACGCACAAGAAACTGTTATTCATGACGGAAACCGTCGGGCGTATGCGCGTGGTGTGCGTGTCGCCGACCAAGGCGCTGATCAAGGGCGAGCCCGCCCCGCCAATGGAAGTTGGCGAAGTGCAGCGGATGCTGGGCGCGATGCCGCCTTCATTGGGCGGCGTGCCGATCACCATTGTGCTGGTTTCGACCAGCGGGTTTACGCTCGAATCGCATGAACTGGCCGATCGGCGGCCGGACCGGACCGTCATCCTCGTCGAGCCCAACGGCGCCGGCGGGTGGATGGCGACCGGGCCAGCGGAAACCAAGGCGCTGGCCGACCTGTTTGATCCCGAGGGCGATGAGGAAAAACGCCAGCGCCTGCGGCAGATCATCGATGAGAGCAAGGCGGATCTGCTGGGCAGCGGCATTGCCGCCGACAAAATCGCCGGGCGGGCGCAGCTTCCCGTGCAACATGCTGAAGCCGCGCTCAAGGAGTATGCGCAGGCGAATGCGGGGCTAGTCGCCAAGCGATTGGACGGACGGGTAGTGCTATTTCGCGAGGGCTCGGCGCCGCCGACATCGAGCCGGGAGTCCGGAGGTACCGACATGCCATTGCTGGACCGGGTCAAGGCCTTGTTTGCCCGCAAGGGCGAGAATGAAAAGAAGATCACCTATCTATCGGAACGCCGTGCCGCGCTCTCGCAGCAACGCGATCGCGCCTACGAGGACATGGCGACGATGGAGCAGCAGGAAGGCGCGCTCAAGCGTCAATTCCAGGAGGCGACCGGCTCGATCACCAAACGCCGCGTCACCGCGCAGATGCTGCAGCTTCGCAAGGAGGTCGAACGCCGACAGCAGTTGTTGGCGGTGCTGAATCAGCAGATCGAAGTGGTCAGCACGCATTTGCATAATCTGGAGTTGGTGCATCAGGGCCAGACGGCGCAACTCCCCGATACCGAAGAGCTGACGGCAGATGCGGTGAAGGCCGAGGAGATGCTCGCCGAGCTGCAATCCAATTCCGAGCTTGCCGGCTCGATCGGCACGCCCGCGACGGCCGGCATGAACGACGAGGAAAAGGCCCTGTACGAAGAGCTCGAGCGAGAAACCGGCAACGTCGGCACCGCCCCCCCGGCGGCGAAGGTTGAGCCCGCGAAAACGACGCCGGCGCGCAAGGAACAAGCCGCGGCCCAGGCGCCCGCGGCGTCACAGCCTCCGCCGCGCGAGCCGGCGCAGGTCCAGTCCCAGCCGCGTCGCAGCGAACCGGAAGCAGGATAGGAGGTCGATAAGTTGCCAGTTGTCAGTTGTCAGTTGCCAGTGAATACAAAATGCGGATGCGTTGGTATCCACTGGCAACTGGCAACTGACAACTGGCAACTATTCGGCATTGCATTCAAATGGCCCTCATCGACAAGTTCTTCAACCGCAAGAAGACCCTCAGCCAGCTTGATCGCCAGGAGCTGCGCAAGGAGGAGATTCTGCTGACCAAGCAGCGAGATAAACTGTTCAAGCGCATCGAGCAAATCAGCAACGACAAGCAGAAGATTTTTAAGCAGGGCGCCGAGCAGAAATCTCCCGAGCTGCGCAAGGCGCTGGCACAGGATTTTGAGCTCAAGACGCAGGAGCAGCTGATGGCGGCGCGCGAGCTGAATCTGCGCAGCAAGGAATTGCTGACAGTCAGCCGCCTGCGATTGGTGAAAGAGAACAACGAGCGCGGCCGCGCCATGGGCCGCCTGAATCTGACCGACAAAGACGTCGCAAAAATCAGCCAATGGATCGAAGACGATGGTGTCTCGCAGGATATGTACACCGAACGCCTCAACCAGATCCTCGATATCGGCCAGCAATCCGACAAGGACGCCCTCGCGCAGGCGGGCCTCAGCGGCGCCGGCCAGGAGCTGATGAATATCTGGAACGACATGGACCGCGGCGCGATCCAAAACGATCAGGCGTTCGAGGAAGCCGACAAAGCCGTGCGAAGGAAGAACGCGTCGATGGAGAAGGATGTGTGAAAATGGGTTTCGAGTTTCGAGTTTCAGGTTTCGGGTTCTGAAATTCGTGGGGGGTTCATTCTGCGGTGATCAGACAATCTGGGTGCCACAGGCCGGTGTACTCGCAGACCTGTGCCTCCGGATGCTCAAACAGCACAGGTCTCGGAGTACCGCGACCTGTGGCACCCGACGGCGGCAGGCGGGGTTTATCCCGCCGCTTTTTCTTTCTTCTGGCTTTTGACTTCTGGCTTGGGGCTTCCTTCCATCTGCTCCCCCATCGCTTCCTTCAATTCTTCAAACAGCGCGACATACGCCTTGCGTAGCTCGGCCTCAATCCGGGCTTGGTCAGCCTCCTCGGACTTCCGATCAATCTCAATTGCTTCCCCATAGGCGATGCCATATCGCGTGCGGCGCAACGGCATCCAGCTTTTGAGATGGTGATACTGGCCGGCGCCCAGGACGACGCACGGGATGATCGGCACATTCGCGAGCTTCGCCATGCGGATGAAGCCCGGCTTCATCGGGCCGCCGGCTAAAAGCGAATTTCGCTCGTTGCGGATGGTGCCTTCGGGAAACATGGCGATCACGCGGCCGCGCGCCAGGCGCTCGAGGATGATGCGCACGGTCGGGCTGTCGGCTTTGGCGCGATCGAGCGGAAAGGCACCCATCGTCCCCAGAAACCACGCCGCCAGCGGATGGCGAAACGCCTCGACAATGCTCACGAAATCCAAAATCCGCGGCGTATGACGAATCAGCAGCGGCACGTCATAAACGCTCAAATGCGTCGAGGCCAGAATAAACGGCCCCGGGCGCTTAACCCGCTCGCGATGCAGCAACGTCGCGCTGCCATTGGTCATGAACGCCGGCGAGCCGAGGGTCCAGATGAAGTTGTAGAAAAGATCGCCCACGTAAATGAATACGAGTTGCTAGTTGTTAGTTGCTGGTTGCTAGTTGCGCTAGGAGGGAGAGGGACTCTGTTCTCCGAGCGCAACTAGCAACCAGCAACCAGCAACTACCGACTAGCAACTCTACCTTCATTTACCACCTACGGCACAAAGGAGTCCGGCACATCGAATTCCTTGAGCGTCTCTTGGAAAAGAGATTGGTATCGCGCCGAAAGTTCGGCGGCCATCTGCGCCCAGATGGCGCGGCGCTGGGCTCGCGATTGATTCTCCTGCACAGGTGGCGGGTGAAGCAATCGATCGTCGAACGCGACATAGAGCTTGCCGCGGCGGAAGGGAATCCATGGCCGCACGGCGTTGAGCTTGTCGGTGCCGAGCATGACGCAGGGCAGGATCGGGAGGCCGGTGCGATGAGACAGCAGGCAGACACCCAGTTTCATCGGCGCGCCGCGCATGACCGATAACTTTCCCTGCGCGACGCCTCCTTCCGGACAGATGCCGACGACGCGGCCTTGCTCCAGGCGATTCATCGCGCTGCGAAGGGCGCTGGCGGAGACGCCAAACCGCCGCACGGAGATGGCGCCCATTGCTTTCATGAAGCTGTTGAAGACGCCGTATTGGAAGAACTCGACGCGGGCCAGCCAATCGATGGGTCGTCTCCGAACCAAAAACGACGCCAGGAAGGGATCCAAATGGCTCAGGTGGGTCAGGGCCAGGATGAAAGGCCCGTCACGATCCGCCGCCTCCAGACGGATGACCCTGGTTTGCAGCGACGCCCACATGATGTGTCGGCCGATTGACTGGCACATCCAGTAGCCAAACCCTTTGCGCTGCCCGAGTTCCATCGCCGTGGGGTTGTACCGTGTGAATCGCTTGCGGACCAGCGGGGAGGGTTCAGGGTTCGGGGTTCAGGGCTCAGGAAGGGAGAGGCACGCACGCTCGTAAGCACGAATGGTTCCATTTCCCTTCCTGCCTCGTCCCTCCGTGCCTTCGTGCCTCTTCCTGAACCCTGAACCCCGAACCCTGAACCCTCCCCGGACAAACCATTTTCTTGACCTTCACCCCACAAAAACGGTACATTAGTCGCCGGTATGGAGCCTTGCAGGCTCCGCCAGCGGAGATCCCGCCTTCTGATTCGCGGTGGCAAATTCTGACGTCCGGAAGTTGCGCACCGCCTTTGATTCTCACCCGTGCCGCGGCGTTGGCTCGCGGCCTGTTGCAACAGCGAATTTGGAGGTTCGATGCCCCCCATCACCAGCGCCCCGCAGAACTCCCGTGCAACGCTGATTTCATGGCTTGTCGTCTTTGTGATCCTCTTTGTCACGGCGGCAAGCTTCGCGATCTATTACAACGTTCAGTGGAACAAGGATGAGGTGGGCCTGAACAGCCTGACCCAGAAGTATAAGCAGACGGTCAACGATGCGGAGTTGGCCGAACTTCAAGGGAGGAAGAATCAGGGCAGCCTGACGCAGGTCGGCGTGCTGCTTGATCAGAACCGCTCGATGGCTAAGTGGATTTCGGGCAGCGAGAAGATGTCGCCGGTCGATGCCAACAACGCCGCAAAGGCGGCGTTGGCCGACGCGCAAAAGCAGCTCGACGACAGCAAGGTTGCCCTCACGCTTCCCACCGGCGACAACCTTCTGGAAGGCGTCCGCCTGCTGGCCAAGCAGGCCGTCGATAGCGCCGCCGCCGCCAACAAGGCGATGGCCGACGCCAAGGCAGCTCACGATGAGGCGCTGAAGGTCACGCAATCGCGCGACGCGCTGCTGGCGGAGAAGGATAAGGAAATCGCCGCCGCCAACCAGAAGGCTGAGCAAGCGCTCCTGGCTTCCTCTGATTATCAAAAGTCCAAGGACGGCAACATCAGCGAGATCACCCGCAGCGCCAGCATTCAGGTTGCCGAGGCATATAAGCAGCAGGAAGCGATGCGGCAAGTGCTCGAGGCATCGCAACAGATCACCCGCGATCAGGCCACCACCATCAGCAAGCTCCAGAACAAGCTTGAACGCCTCCGCCTCAATCCCAACGAAGCGCTTCAGCAGGCCGATGGCGAGATCACTCAAGTCCCCGACGACAAAACCGTTTACATCAACATCGGCCAGCGGCAATCGGTTACGCCGGGCCTGACGTTTGAAGTATACGATCGGACCAAGGGCCTTCCCAAGCTGACGTCCGCGAAAGACATCAACGGCAACGACCTCGACCAACCCGCCGGCAAGGCGTCGATCGAAGTGCAGCGCGTCTTCCCCGATTTCAGCCAGTGCAAGATCGTCAAGACCGCGCCCGGCCAGCATATCTTTGCACGCGACCTGATCGAGAATCTGATCTTCGATCCTCACACGAAGTACAACTTCTTCGTGTTCGGCGACTTCGATATCTCGCAAACCGGCACGCCCAATCCGAATGACGCCGAGCTGATTCGCCGGCTCATCCGCGACTGGGGCGGCAAGCTCCAGAGCGAAGTAAACGTCGATACCGACTTCGTCGTCCTCGGCAAAGAGCCGGTGATCCCGGTCCTCACCGAAGAAGACCGCATCAGTCCGGCCGCTCAAGCGCGATATCAGGAAAAGGTCAAGGAGCTCAACGCGTATCAGGAAATCGTTTCCAAGGCGGCGGCGCTGCGTATTCCGCCGCTCAATCAGAATAAGTTCCTGTATTTCGTCGGGTTCTACGATCAGGCCAAGCGATAATCGCTTTTTCTGAATTCATGCGGTCACGGTTCCGAATCGTGGCCGACTGACTGGACAAACAAAGACGCGGACGGAAGCAATTCCGTCCGCGTCTTCTTTATGCGCTTGATTGGTGGCAAAGATCACATCTGAATGAGATAGATCAGCAATGATAGAAGTAACAGCGCGAACACGCCCCCCGCCGTCGCGAGCAGAATCTCATTTCGGGTGAACGATTTGTGATGGTTTTTGCGCCTGGGTTTTCCGCGCGCAAAAGCGCGGCTGACAATCAACTCATCAATTGCCGCATGGTCCGGGCTTTCCAGCCCCGGCGGCGCAGATTCCACGACTTGCTGCTCCAGCTCTTCAACTGGAGCGTCGGCCGGCGCCTCCCTCAAAATATACTCCCAGTCCGCTTCCTTTAGGCTCACCATGGCGCCTCCGAAAAAAACAACCGGTTGGTCGCGTGACTCAATGCACAGTCTGACGCGAGGTTCGCTTCGTGTGAACGCCGAAAACTCGTTTGCTGACAAAAATATTTGGGCAGGCTCAAGCGGCAGGGTTTCATTTCACTTGACGCCCCCTCTATCGGGCCAACAATGCGGCCCAGTGAAGATTGCCGATCAACATCTCGCCCGGCTGATTCGCGACGGCTACACGCTCGTCGAAGGCTTTCTCTCGCCGACGGAAGTGGCGGCGGCGAAGCAGAATATGCTGCGATACGTCCCCACACCGCAGGAATTGGCCGCCGCGCCGGAGCGATATCCGTGGATTTTCGAGGAAGCCGACCGATTGCAGACGGAGTTTCCATTCGTCGGCGACGCCCTCAATCATGTTAGCACGCATCCCGATTTGATCGATTTCGTCGAGCGCGCATTGAATACACGCGAAGTGATGCTCTCCCAATCGGCGATTTGGGCCAAATATGCCAGCACCGGCGATTTTGAGCAGGCGTTGCACCTGGATTATCAGGGCAACACGCTCGTCGCCCCGCGGGAGGATGGTGACTATCGCCAGGTCAATATAATCCTCTATTACACGGATGTAGCTGCCGATATGGGACCAACCTGCATTGTGCCGCTGAAGGAAACGCGCGACGAACCACTCTGGCCCACTTTTCGCCCGCGCAACAAGTACGCGGCTCTGTACAAAAAGGAAATTCCGATACTTGCCTCCGCCGGCTCGCTGCTGATTTTTTCCATGAGCACGTTTCATCGCGCCTCGGAGATGACCGCGGACGCCGGCGTCCGCCTCTCGCATCACATGGTGTGGCGCTCGGCGGCACACGCATTTCAGGGGTTCCATCAATGGTCGCAAATGGGAGAGAAGCCGCTTTTACAGCGATTCATCGAGCGCGCCTCGCCGCGCCAGCGCGAAGTGCTTGGCTTCCCCGCGCCCACCTCGGATTACTGGAATGCCAAAACCGTGGCGGCCGTTGCCGCGCGATATCCAAAGATGGATATGACGCCATATCAAAGCAAGAACGCATCACGGGGAAAACAAAGGCGAAAATAGATTTGTTCCGGGGCGCGGTTTAGTTTGACATGAGCCGACAGATTGCTGTATTTAGGTGCGTACCAACCGCCCCGTTCAGGATCAAACCCATGTCAAAAATGCGTTTCGCAGCCAACTTGTTGGCGGTGGCTTTGTCGTTTGGCGTCGTTTCCTGTCAGGGCCCGGTTTCTCCCACAGGTGCGTCTCCCAATCTAGCTTCTTCAGGCACTCCTCCGGCGACTCAGCCGAGCGCCGCTGCGCCGGCCACAATGCCTGTGGTCGCGATGGCTCCCGTTTCAGCCGCACCTGAAGTAGTCGTAAAGACCGAAATTCCATCCACACAACCCGCACCGATGGCCCAAGTGCCTGCTCCGACGCCAACAGCTCCGCCAGAAACGACGGTCGCAGTCGTCGCGCCGGCAGCAGCGCCAACTGAGGTGAAGGCTGTCGCTCCGACTTCAGTGGCAAACGCGCCCCAAAAGGTTGACGCACCCGCCGTGACTTCAACGCCGCCGCCGAAGCAGATTCCAACAGCCACGCAACCGGCAATCGTCGAGACACCCATCGTCGAGACGCCCGCAAAACCCGTCGTCGCGAGCAGCCCGACACCGGAGCCGATCCTCGCCACCGCGTCGATTCCCGCGGCACCAGTCGCCGAGGTTTCCGCCAAACCCGCGGCCGCGCCTCCTGCCGTTGCGGCTGCACCTGTTGCGCCGGCTGACGCCGTAGCGCCGCCCGTCGCCACTGCCGGCATCCGCCCGACGGAAATCTACATGATCATCCCGGTCTTTGGGTTCATCGCACTTGCGTTTGCAGTCGTCATCCTGCGCGGCAGATCGCCCAGCCCGAACCAGTAGAGCCGCCAAGATGGCTCTACTTCGTGGACTTTGCTAAATTGTCCCCATTAGCAAAGGAGATCCACGATGGCCAAGAAGATCCTGATCATCACCGGCGATGGGGGCGAAAGTTATGAAGCGCTGTACGCCAAGCACCGCATGGCCGAGGCGGGCTATACGCCGGTCATCGCGGCGCCGCGCAAGGGGCCGCTCAATCTTGTCATCCATGATTTTGAGCCGGGCTGGGACACCTATGTCGAAAAACCCGGATACAAACTCAGCGGCGATGTCACCTTCAAGGAAGTGAAGGTGGCGGACTACGCCGCCGTCATTCTGCTGGGCGGCCGCGCGCCGGAATATCTTCGCAATGATTCGACGGTGCTGAAGATCGTGCGCGAATTTAACGACGCCGGCAAATTCATTTTTTCGATCTGCCACGGCATTCAAATCCTCGTCGCCGCCGGATTGGTCTCCGGGAAAAAGCTCACCTGCTACGAGCACGTAAAACTCGAAGTCACATCCGCCGGCGGCGAATGGATCGGCCAGGAATCCGTCCGCGACGGAAAATTCGTCAGCGCCCAAACGTGGATATCACATCCTGATTTTTATCGACAAGTGATGGAGTGTCTGGATCAGAGATAGAGGATGGCAGACATAATGCCCCTTAGTACGCCGCTCTGCGCCATCCTCTATCCTTGATTTTATCATCCTCGTATCCAGGACCGCATGCCCACCTTCGTCACGCTTGAGAATGGCGATCGCTTGTACATCGACGAACTCGGCGTCGAGCGCGGCAGCCCGCTGCTATGCCTGCATGGCTTGGGCGGCGGCGGATATTTTTTCTCCAATCTCGCTCAAGCTCAAAGCGCCAAGCGGCGAATCATTTGCCCCGATATGCCCGGCAGCGGATTTTCGCCGCGCGGTGATCTCGCCATTTCTTTCGAGCGATTCGCCGATGTGATCGTCAGCCTGATCGAGCAAAATACCGCTGGCCCAATCGCACTGCTCGGCCACTCGATGGGCACGATCACCGCGCTAAAAGTCTACGCGCGCATTCCATCGCGTATCGCCGCAATGATCTTCGTCGGCGGCGTTCCCACGCCCCTTCCCGAAGCGCAAGCCCGTCTTCGTGATCGTGCGGCAATCGCGCGCAAGGAAGGAATGCTCGCCGTCGCGCCGACGATTCCGCCAGTCGTGTTCGCGCAGCGGTCACTCATCGAAATTCCTGATAAAGTCACGATGTTCCAGCGCCTGCTCGCCGCCAGCGACGCGGAAGGCTACGCCCAAACCGCACTGGCTCTGGCTGGCGCATCTGCAGCAGATGTCATCGAGCGAGTGGACGTTCCCTGTCTTTGCCTCACTGGCGCCGAAGATCGCTACGCCCCACCGCCGGCGGTTCGTAACTTTGCTTCGCAAATCCGCGGCGCGGTTCTCCATGAACTCGCCGGTTGCGGCCACATGCCGTTCTTCGAAGATCCGCCGACGTTCAACCACCTTGTGGATCATTTTCTCGCGGCTCGTTAGCCGATGCGCACCAGACAACCCGCTCGCATCAAATTCTTCCGGCCGCCTTGTCCGCCGATGAAACAAAGTGAATCGAATTTTAAATCATTCCGTTTCATGCACTCCGGTTTCATGTTTCATTGAGCTGAAGACGTGGTCCGGGGTTCACGATCATTGCAATCTTTCGCACCGGATTTTGGGTTCTTCCGCACTCTTGAAGAAACGGCGCGCCCCAAATTTGCGCCCCGCGCTTAGTCTTGCTATGGTCGCCGCCGTCGAATGGATGCGGCACGACTCATCGCAGCAACTTTACCCACGACGGACCGG
>DATBDZ010000442.1:0-10539 GCA_036276235.1 Humisphaera sp.
CGGATGCGAGCCCACACACCCGAATGAAGTCCCCGGCAACGCCAACATGGTCGCCGAAGGGGATCGTAACCTTGTCTACACCACTCCCTCGCGCGGGATGGTTTACATCTATGACACCAACACCAAACGGCTCGTCTGGGCGGGCGAAGTTGACGGCGGCCGTCAGATCGAGGTTGACCGCCATAACAATAAGGTCATGGTGAACGGGAATCTGGTTGTGACCAAGCTGCAGCCGTACGGCCAGGACCAGATTTACTTCCAGCCGTCCGGCAATAACTCGCTGGTAAACCCGCCACCGCCGCAGCCTGCGCCTCAACCGCAGCCCGCTCCCGGATCGGTGACGATCTCGCCGAATCTGTCGGTAGCGCCGACGACGCAGCCGTCGCCGTCACAGAATCCGCAGCAGTAATGGCCCGCGGGCCGTTGCAAATTAGTTGGACATCGCTTTCCTACCCACGACCGCCGTAAGCACTGGAGCTTGCGGCGGTCTTTTTACGCGCTTGAATCCGGCGCGAGGAGGATCCGTTTGCGTGAGGAGCCCAGCGCAAGGAGGATCCGTTTGCATGGGAACCCAGCGCAAGGAGGACCCGTTTGCGTGAGGAGCCCAGTGCGAGGAGGATCCGCTTGCGTGAGGAACCCAGCGCAAGGAGGATCCGTGCCCTCGCCTAGGCTCGTACACGGCGTGGTGGACAATTTCCGTCCTCCGACAATCGTTCGGCACTTCGAGAACCGTTCACCACGCCGTGTACGAGCCTAGGCGAGGGCACGGATTCTCCTTGCGCCGCAATTCTTCCCCGGTGAACGGTCTTCCGCATACGATGGGGCGTTGATGGACGAATCGCCCGAAGCTTCCGCGACTGATGCGCCTCCCGCGGAGGATCGGATGCTGCTGGAGTATGTCGCGGACCGCGATGTCGCCTGTCCATCGTGCACTTACAACCTGCGCGGGTTGACGACGTCGCGATGTCCGGAATGTGGGCGAGAGCTAAAGCTGAGCGTGGGGCTCGCGCAGACTTATCTGCGGGCGTGGGTCTTGCTGCTATTCGCCGTGTTCTGCGGCGCCGGCGCGGGGCTGCTCTTGGGCGTCAATTTTCTGATGGTTCCGTGGTCAAGATTGGCGCCGAGGCAGGAGGCGGTCGTGATTTACTTCATGGCATACCTCCCACTTGCCATGATTGTGATGATCGGCTGCCCACGCTTCTTGCGCTGGCCGCGGCGCCGGCAATGGATCGTTGCGGTTCTGGCGTCGGGCACGATACTCGGCGCGTACACCTTGTTCTGGTTTTCTTTTCGATAATCGGTGTTTGCACCCGAATTATCTCTGTATCCCGCCTCCATCCAAATCCCTATACTCGCTCGAAATAGTGTTACGCTTTTGAATTATTATAATCTTGCTCACGAGGTTGCCAGATGAATGTGCTTGTCGCCGGCGGGGCCGGGTATATCGGATCACACACGGTTAAGAGGCTCAAGGAAGAGGGGCATCAACCCGTCATTTATGACAACGTGTCGCGCGGGCATCGTGAAGTGGTGGATATCCTGAAAGTGCCGGGGATCATCGCCGATCTGAATGACCGCGCGTCGCTCACCCGCGCGCTGCGCGATTACAAGATCAATACCGTCATGCACTTCGCGGCTTACGCGTACGTCGGCGAAAGCGTCGAGAAGCCGCTGATGTATTATCAGAATAACGTCGCCACCACGATCAGCGTGTTGCAGGCGATGCAGGAGTGCGGCGTTTCCCGCTTCGTCTTCAGCAGCACCTGCGCCGTGTACGGAGACCCGGACAAGATTCCGATTACCGAGGATGAGAAGAAAGCGCCGGTTTCACCCTATGGCCGCACCAAGTTGCAGGTGGAGCAGATTCTTGCGGACACGCAGTTGGGGTGGAAGGAATTCCGATTTGCCGCGCTGCGGTATTTTAACGCCAGCGGCTGCGCGATGGATGGAACGATCGGCGAAGATCATGACCCCGAAACGCATCTGATTCCCGTCATCCTCCAGGCGATCCTGGGCACGAGGCCGGGCATCACCGTCTTCGGCACCGACTACCCCACCCCCGACGGCACCAACGTCCGCGATTACATCCACGTAGACGATCTGGCCGATGCTCACATCAAGGCGATGCAAAAGCTGGGGACTGAGAAAGCAATCTATTGCAACCTAGGCACCGGCGGCGGATTCTCAGTCAAGCAAATTATAGCCACGGCGGAGAAAGTCACCGGCAAAAAGGTTCCGGTGACCTACGGCCCGCGCCGGGCTGGAGACGCGATCGCGCTGTACGCCGACCCGAGCCGCGCAAAGAGCCTGCTTGGATGGGAGGCGAAGTACAAGGATCCAGAAACGATCATCCGCTCGGCGTGGAATTGGTTTAAGGAGCATCCGAAGGGATATTAGGAGGAATGAGTTGTTAGTTGCTAGTTGTTAGTTGCTAGTTGCGCTCGGAGGAGGGTTTACCTCAATCTCCAAGCGCAACTAACAACTAGCAACTAGTAACTAACAACTTATTTGCTCCTCTGGAAAATGGACCTCGATCGCGCACAATAGATTGACAGCAGGCAGCGTGATGAGGGCGAGCGGGTTGGAAAGGATCGCGTTGTGCAGGGCGTTTACTTTCGCGTTGATGGAGCGGACCTTGAGAGCGGGCAGGATACGTTCCTGATCGTCCGGGCCGCCTCCAGCGAAGAGGCCGAGGAGCTGGCGCGAAAGCAGGGGATGCTGATTGCTTCGGTGAGGCCGGCGACGGCCGACGACTGGACCTCGCGGCCCGATGCCGCCGGGTTGCGGCCGCTGGCGGCGATGGTCGCCGAGTCACGGGCGGCGGCGACCAGCGACACGATCACCGCAAAGCCGGAGCTCACGCAAAAACAGGGCAGCAGCGCGATTACCGCGCCGCTGGGCCGCTCGGTGTTTGCGGATGGGAAATTTGATCCGGAGGGCAAGCCGCCGGCTCGGACGCCGCCGGTCCGGATTCCACCGCCGAAGATTCCGCGAGCAACTACGACGATTGTGCCGCCGACAATCACACCCGCAACGACCGCGCCGGCGAAGCCGGTGCCGCCGGCGGTGCCTGATGCGAAGAGTCCGACGCCATCATCGCAAGCGCCTGCGCTGCCCGCACGTGCGGTGCCCCCGCCTGTTGCACCGGCTCCTCAACCGCATCCGCAAGTCCATGCTCCCCCCGCGTTACGTGAGTTGCCGACTGTCGCGCCGCAAGCGCCGGCTGCCGTCCCTGAGAAATCTGTGGTAGAAGCTGCGAAAGCTTCGGCTCCCACAAAGGACGCGTTGCCAAAGATTGACGAACCCAGGGTGTGGAACCAGGCGTCGGCCTTGGTGGCGGGTTCGGTTAATCTCACTTTGCCGAACAAAGTTGCCGAGGCGCCCGCCCCGCACGTGGAAGTTCCGACGCCGCAACCGGCGCTGCGGGCACCCATTGAGGAGCCGATCGTCGAGCCGATCGTCGAGCCAGCTCCGGCCCCTTCACCCGCGCGTTTTCTCGATGAAGCTGCATCATTGCCCCAATCGCCGATCGCCGAACCGTCGCCGATGATGATGCCGACGGCTCAACCGATCGCCAAACCCGCAGTCGCTGCGGTGGCGTATCCGGCGCCCGCGACGTTCCCGCAACCGGCCCCGCTTCATCGGCATGCCGCCGACGTCCGCCCCGGCGGCTGGCTGGCCCCGCTGATTCTCGCGCCGCTGGGGTTTGTGAGTCTCGCCAGTGGGATCATTGTGTTGGCGCTCAACGCGGCGCATGTGGAAGCTGCGGATGCAAACGAAGTCAATAAGCTCGATCTGCACATCCAATCGCTTACGCAAACGTTTCTGGGCGGAACGCTTTTGCTCGCGGGGCTGCTGCTATTTGTGACGGCGGCGCAGGTGTATCTGACTGGTTTGATTCGGGCGGCGCGGCGCGGGTGAGGAGCTTGCGGTTTCGCCAGATTGTCGCGTCAACTAGCTCGCGAAGCTGCAAGCGATGAATTCATTGTTCATCGCTGGCGTGAATCATTTCTTTTCACCCTTCACCCCACGTTTGTCATACTCAGTTTTATCTTGATCGCTCGACAGCTCGAACGGCGCTTCAAGGATCAAGTCGAAAACGGGATCGGAATAATTCGTATAACCAAAAGCCTTTTGTGCCGTGACATGCAAAATGACGCGCAAGCGATGAACGCCATCTGGCAAGTGATTGACGGGCGGAGCAGTTGTCGAAAGAAGCAGCAAGTCGTTCTCATAGCCGAATTGCGTTGGATCCACCTTGACGAAGATTTTGCCTTCCATTGCGTCTTTAGCGTCGTGGGTAACATTCAGCGGATGCCCGTCCAACAGTATTTCATAGGAGCAGCCGCAGTCCAGGATGCACATGCGAAACGCCCTACAACGGTCGGAGTGCAGCTTTACAACGCCAAGTTCGCCGCGATGAACCTTTGGGGGCACCTTCAGCGACGTTACAGATTTCAGCGTGAACTGCACGAATCGCTTCCAGTTGGCGGCGTCTAATTGCCCGGCTTCGTCAACCGCGCAGATGAAATCGCCCCAGTCCTCCTCCCAGCGGACCGCCGGACCGTCGCAAAGTTTCAGCAGGCGTTCGACGGCATGATTCGCATCGGTGCGCGACAATTGGCCATGGTCGCTCCGCTCATAAAGCTCTGAAACCGCCCTGCTTCGACGGTCCGGATCGCTGATATCGCTCACCACCCATGACCCCGGCTTGTGTGTGTACCAGTCTACCGTAGCGGCCCACTTCACAAGCCCGTGACAGCCTATCCCGCTGGAAACGAATAGCAGCAGCAGCCCCAAAACGATCCCGGCAGGACGCCGGCGCCGGTTCCCCTTTTGAATTGCCCCGTGACGATCGAGCTTCGCACCGCATTCGGAACAAACGACGACGTTCGTCGGCGAACCAATCAAGTCATAGCGGCACCGTTTGCAAACGGGATGAAGATCGATACGTCTGCCGCGCAGACCGACCCAGGCCCGGACTCCGCCGGTCGCGGCGCAGATTAGGCTTGGGAGCAGGAGGTTTATTGAATGAACGGCCAATTCAGTTGCTCAACTACGGCCGCTGAATCATTCTGGTACGCGAAGTTCCCGCAGTTCCTTCAAGACCTGCTCACCATCCAACGATGGACCACCGCGCTCGCCCTCTGCCAGAAGTTCGTTCAATTCGCCCGGATCGAATTCGCCAACGTTTCGTGGTGCTTGGGGGTCTCGTCGACGGGATACTGTTCGCTGTCTGACATCGCCCGGTCTCCTGTTACTTCTTCTCCCCCATCCCCTGTCGTCGTTCCGCAGCTTGATTCAACCATGCTTCCAACGCCTGCGCCTGCTTTGGATCTAAAAGTGCTTTGAGCTTGTCGATCTCCTGCCCGAGCCGGGCCAGGCTCTGCCGCAGGTTGTCGCGGTTGTCGATGAGGATGTCGCGCCAAAGTCCGGCGTCGCCGGCGGCGATTCGGGTGAAGTCTAAAAACCCTTTGCCGGACAAAGTGAGGGTGTCTTCTTCCTGCAGATTGACCATCGCCGCCGCCAAGGCGTGGGGGAGATGGCTGATGTCCGCCAGACGGCGGTCGTGTTCCTCTGGGCTTAGTCGGCAGGTTTTCATGCCGACTGTTTGCCACAGCGATTCTACCTGCTCAAGCGCCTGCAAATTCGTGGTTGAGGTCGGCGTGACGATGCACTTCGCTCCGTCAAACAGGTCGGCGCGGGCATATTGCACACCTCGCTTCTCGCTGCCGGCCATGGGATGGCTGGCGACGAAATGCACCGTCGGCGGAAGATGGCTTTGGGCCGCCGCTACGATGCTTCGCTTGGTGCTGCCGACGTCGGTGACGATCGCGCCGGGGGCTAGAAGGGGACCGATCTCCTGCAAAATCTGAGTGAACATGCCGACCGGCGTGCAGATGACGACCACATCCGCCCCCCGAACCGCCGGGCCGAGCTCGGCGTATCCTTCGTCAATCGCCCCCAACTTGAGGGCGATATCGAGCGTCGATTGACGATGGACATAACCTATCACTTTACAACCACTTATGCGCGATCGGACCGCCATTCCCAGCGATCCGCCCAAGAGTCCGACACCCAGGATGCTCATCCGCCGCATGTGCATAGTCCGATAATACCGGGAGGAAGGGACGAAGGCACGTAGGGACGAAGGGACGAAGGATCAAGAAGTGGAGCGACAGGACGTGGAGATCAAGGTGAAGTTCGCGCGGTCGGACCGAAGGTCGCACCGCCCCTTCGTCCCTCCGTCGCTCCGTCCCTTCCACGACAAGGCTTGAATGCCAGCCCCCCGTTGTCTACCCTATTAGCTTCCGGTTCAGGTCCGGTAGTCGTGGGGCTAGGGAAGGTCAGATTTATGTCCGCAACTGAAACCTATTCGTCCACCGCATTGGCTGAGCCGCCCAGCGAGCAATCGCCGCGGGCCACCAAGGCGATCGCCCGACATGTGCTCGAGTTTGAACGGCCGCTCGCTCAGCTCGAACGCCAGATCCATGAGCTTGAGGCCCTCGAAACCCAGAAGCAGGTGGATTATTCCAAAGAGCTTCGCCAGCTTCGCAGCAATTACACCTCGCTGCTTCGAAAAACCTACGACAATCTGAGTGCCTGGGAAACCGTGCAGGTGGCGCGGCATCCGCAGCGGCCGCTCTTTCGCGATTATGTTGAGATGATCTGCCGCGAGTTCCGCGAAGTGCATGGAGACCGCCATTACGGCGATGACCCGGCGATCGTCTGCGGCCTGGCCCGTATGGGTGGCCACAAGGTCATGCTCATCGGCCATCATAAGGGCCGCGATACCAAGGAAAAGGTGAAGTGCTTCTTTGGCCTGGCCCACCCCGAAGGCTATCGCAAAGCCCTTCGCTGCATGAAGCTGGCGGAGAAGTTCGGCCTGCCGGTCGTCACGCTGATCGATACGCCGGGCGCCTATCCCGGCATCGGCGCTGAAGAGCGCGGGCAGGCGGAATCGATCGCCCGCAATCTCATGGAGATGTCGCGCCTGAGAACGCCGATCATCAGCATCGTCGTCGGCGAGGGCGGCTCCGGCGGGGCCTTGGGTATCGGCGTCGCCGACCGCGTGGTGATGATGGAGTTCGCCTGGTACTCGGTCATCAGCCCCGAAGCCTGCTCGGCGATCCTGTTCAAAGACAACGAAAACGCCCCCGAACTGGCCGACAGCCTCAAACTAACCAGCAAACACCTGCGGCAACTGGGCGTGATCGACGCGATCCTCCCCGAGCCGCTCGGCGGCGCGCACCGCGACCCCCACACCGCCGCCCACACCCTCGGCCAATACATCGCCAAA
The DNA here is from genome assembly GCA_036276235.1 of Humisphaera sp. Classification (GTDB taxonomy): domain Bacteria; phylum Planctomycetota; class Phycisphaerae; order Tepidisphaerales; family Tepidisphaeraceae; genus JANWHF01. The sequence continues at coordinate 7,301 of DATBDZ010000442.1, forward strand.
ACCGTCCGAGATCTAAAGCGCTGCAAGCTCGACAACCTGCTGGAACGGCGGTACGAGAAGTTCAGGAATCTGGGAGAGTATCTCGAGCCGGCCAAGCGGGCGGCCAAGGCGGGATAGTTTGTGGTAAATGGACTTCAAACCTCCCATTGAAGCAGCGACACAGTATTTGGAAGGTCTGTCGCTGGAATGTCAGTCGGCGTTTATCAAATTTGTCGACAACATACCGACCGTTACCGAGGCGCGAAACTGGCCGCTTCGTGTAAAACTTCGCAGGCTTTTCAAAAGCCTTCTCTTCCAAAACAAGCTGATACCGGGCTACACCGTTGAAGTCGTTACCATTGAGGGTGTCGCCTCGGTCCACATGTCACGCAATTTGGTCATCAACTGGGTGAGCTTCACGCCAAGCAGTCCCGGGGGATTGCTCTTGCCGTTGTGGGCCGCCTTTCCACATTTCACGTCGGTGACGATCTTCTGGCGGATGTGTCCCGGCGAAGACTACATGCTTCAATGGCGCGAGTGGTACCGCGGCCTGACGGATGCCGAGCGATTTAAATACCAAGAGCGTTTCCCAACTCCAGCTGATCCGCAACGTGCTTGGGAGGGTTGGTACGAAATGTTAGGCAAGGCGGAGCAAGCCATTGCGCACGCCTCGTAGAAGGTCCGACGAATCAATCCACTTTTTAAAGTAGATCGCTACCTGGCAGGTTGCGTCGCCGGCGCCGCACTATCAGCCAACGTCGCAAGCTTGTCGGCTGGCGTGAACTTCAACGACTCTGAGTTCACGCAAAACCGCAGTCCGGTTGGCCGCGGGCCGTCGTCGAAGACGTGGCCTAGATGACAATCGCAGCGGGCGCAGAGGATTTCCGTTCGCTTCATGCCGAAGGCGTTGTCGGAATGCTCGGTGACGTTTTCCTTGGCGACGGGCTGGAAGAAGCTGGGCCAGCCGGTGCCGGAATCGAATTTGTTCGCCGATGAAAAAAGCGGAAGTCCGCAGCAGATGCAGGAGTAGACGCCTTCCTTGTGATTATCGAGCAGCGTGCCGCAGAAGGGGGCTTCGGTCCCCTTGGCGCGGGCGATTTGGTATTGGGCGGTCGTCAGTTGCTTCTGCCACTCGGCGTCGCTCTTGACGATCCTGGGCATCGAGATGGGGCCGACTAACTCTCCCCGATTGTTATAGACCTTCACGCTCACCTTCGAGGATGGCTGGGTTGTGGATGGCATATCAGCAAAAGCCTTGTAAAGGGAAGTTGCCAGCAGCGCGCTGGGAACAGAAACAGCTGCTGCCTTGAGAATTTTGCGACGAGTCATGTTGTGCTCTCCAGCGAAATATACGGGATTCTAGCGGGGGCGGATGGAGGCGTCGAGATTTTTTGCCGCGGCGCTGTCACGAATGCTCATCCGTGGCCGTGTAATAACAGGAAGGTTTATCGGGGAACGCCAATGGATGATTTGGAATTACTCAAACGCTATGCGGAGCAGGGATCGCACGAGGCATTTGCCGAATTGGTTCGGCGGCATGTGAACCTTGTTTATTCCGCCGCCCTGCGGCAGATGCGCGACCGGCATGCCGCCGAAGATGTCACGCAGAGCGTCTTCCTGATTCTCACGCAAAAGGCGGCGAAGCTGCGGCAGCGGGGCGTGGTGCTCTCGGCGTGGCTGCTGCTGGCGACGCGATACGCCGCCCAGGAGACGCGGCGTGGCAACTCGCGCCGCCAGGTTCGCGAAAGAAAGGCCGCCGAGATGAATCAGGGCGATCCACAGGCGGATGATCCGGCCCGTACCGGCGACACGGATTGGGAAAAGCTCTCCCCGCTGCTGGACGAGGCCATCGCGCGACTCGCCGACACGCTTCGCGGGCCGCTCGTGCTGCGGTTTTTTGAGAACAAGAGCTTCAAGGAAGTCGCCAGCCGGCTGGGGATCACCGAAGCCAACGCGCGGCAGCGCGTGACGCGCGGGGTTGATCAACTGCGAGCACTGCTCGCCGAGCGTGGGGCGGCCGTCGGTGCGCTCTCATTGGAGACACTGCTCTTGTCGAACGCCGTAAGCGATGCGCCACAGGGCTTGGCCGGCGGCCTTAGCGCCATCGCGACAAAAACCGCCGCTGCCTCGGCGCGCAAGGCCGCGCTGGCCAAAGGCGCCGCGATCGGCGCTATCCCGCTGGGCGGCAAGGCGGCGATGATCGTCATCCTGATCAGCGTCGCGGCCCTTGCAACGGCCGCGGTTTACAAGATGACGCGTCCCGCGGGACAACTGCTGATGAGCAGCGCCGGAAGCGCGCAAGCGTCAGGCAAGCTTAAAACAGTCGGCCGGCCGGCAAGGATTCATGCGATCGTCAAAGCGCCGGATGGCACGATTGTTCCTGGCGCGGAGGTCGCGCTCGCTCGCGCGTCCGCCGCCGCGACCGCATACGGCCCGCAGCCCGGCGGCGTGCCGAAGATCACGAGCGGCTCGGATGGGTCATTTGATTTTCCCGATTTTGATGATGCCGCCGCCGTCGTTGCTCGCGCCGACGAGGGATTTGCGCAGCTTGTCGTCGATGATGTCACGGCCAAAGGCGTGATCGATCTGCAGCCGTGGGCCAGCATCGAAGGGACCGTTCGCTCCGAGGGCAAGCCTCTGGCCAATCAGACGGTCTCGCTCTCGCGCACCGGCGGCTCTGCCGAGCTGTGGAAGCGATGGCGCATCATGCATGAAGCGCGCACCAAGACCGATGAGCGCGGCCACTTCGCATTTCCAAAGGTGGCGGCGGGCGGAATCCGGATCAGCACTGCCGATCCAAACGGGCAGCCCGGCCGCAGCATTCAACTGACCATCAAGCCCGGCGAACGAATCGCACTGCCGATTGGTGGCAGCGGCCGAACAATCGTCGGCAACATTAGCGGCGCTGAAAACTTCCCGGTCTTCCTGGGAAATCTCCAGGCGCTGCCTCCGACAACCCAACCCACGACCGCGCCCGCTATGGCGCGGCTCGCCGGAAGCACGCCGGCGCTGCAGATCAACTTTCAGGCAAACAGCAATGGCTCATTCCGCGTGCCCGAAGTCCCGGCCGGTGAATATGTGCTGTTTCTCTATAGCCTTGACGGAGCCGGCTCGAACTTCCGCGAGACGCTGGCGATGACGCAGACGCAATTCACGGTCGCCGATCAAGCTGTCGCCGCGTCGGAGGCGCCCATTGATCTGGGCACGCTGACGTTGCAGGTAAATCCAACGCTTCGCGTCGGGCAGATTGCGCCAAACTT
>DATBDZ010000443.1:0-16749 GCA_036276235.1 Humisphaera sp.
TTCCCGTAGGGCGGGCACGGCCCGCCGCTTTTACTCACCCACAAAAAGAGCGGTTGACCAATCCCTCGCGTTGTCGCGCATCTGTGCCGGCGGCAGCAGTACTTCGGCTCGATCGTCGCGAAACGCCGAGCGCCATCCCAGGCTCACCAGCGCGTCATGAAACTCGCTTCCCTTTGAAGGCAGAATTGCCGCGTCGGCGTGGACTTTTTGCAGGAAGCGTTTGCGATCGCCATTCGTTCCAAGACAGGTCGCCCGCCAAAGCTCTGGCGTAAACAGCTGTGTGCGGCCATCGAGCAGAGTCTGGTAGCGATCGCCCAGACGCCATTCGAGATAGCCGCCCCAGGAGAATTCATTGACGATGCGGCCCGTGATCGGCTTCACATCGGCGGCGACAAATTCCGCGGCGGCGCAGGGATAGCCGGCGACGTCTGAACCGCGGCGATTGAGCCACTGATCGAGCGTCACGCTTCGCGACGGAAACTGCGCCACGACTCGTCCGATTCCCAGGAGAAGCACGGCGCTCATTGCCGCCAGCATGATCGGCTTGCTCAGTAACCTGTCCGAAAGATTCGGAAGCGTTGCCGCGAAGATTGGTGCCATGGCGATCGCGAAGATCGGCGCGAAGCGGCCGAGCCGAAACAGCAGCACAGTGCTGAACGCCAGCCAGACCCATTCGCCCGCGCGGATGCGCGCATAGCCGGCGACTACGCACGCCAGGCTGATTGTCACCAGAGCCGCACTGATGGTTCCCATCGTCCCGCGAAAGAACGGCTGCATCTCCGGGATGTAATTCCCCGCCACCATCGGGTCGGCGTATTGATATTTCAGCGCGCTGGAGATAACGCCCGGCAGCATCGGCGTCGCCAGACAAGCAAGGCCCGTCGCGATCAGCAAGTATCCGTAACGCGTCGCGCGGCGTTCAGTTTCCGGCCGCGTGAACGTCGCATGACGCCATTCCCAGATCGCGCCGCTCAGCAAGGAAAAAATCCATAGCGGAATGAAGATCGCGTAGAGATGCAGATTCACGGTGAGCGCGGCGATGGGAACGATCAGCCACACCGAGCGCGTTCGCTCGCCGTGCCTTCGATCGCGGACGAGCAGCGCCCCCGCCGCCGCGATCAGCACGAGGGCCGCCGTGACGGGCCGGAAACTTAAGTAGGGAAGTGATAGGAATGCGGCAAACGCCGTCGCGATGACGGCGCTGAACGCCCCGGGCGCGGCCACATCAAATGGATTAAAGTGCGGCTCCGTCGGTTTCAATTCAGACGTCCGCACGCCAGCGCGGCAACTCCACGCGATCAGTCCCACCAGCGCCGCCTGCATGATCGCCTGCACGGCGATTATCGATCGCCAACCGGCATGATCCCAAAGCCAGCGCATGCCTAGCTCCGCAAGCCAGGAGTAGGGAGTCCAGGGAGATTGAATCGAAGCGAAGGAAAGTCGATCCGCCAGCGGGCCGATGCCATCAGTCCGCAGTTGCCCCGCCACGCGAAGATGCCAGAAGCAATCCGGGTCGAGCGTGTCCGATAAAATTGCCTTGCCGCCGGCGACGAGCGCGATCAGTCCCACCAATAAGAGAAACCCGGCGCGCGAGCCGCGCGGCCGGTCGTTGAAGGAGCCACAACACGTCATTACTGCCTTTTTCGGTCGAACTCCACGCGCGCCAACACTGCGACAGTTTATCGGCTCATACTGTCACAAAACGCCTCTTGTGAAGGCGCTGGCAAGCGGCATCTCAGTTGCACGCCCGTTTCGCCACCTTTGTGGAGGAATCTTCGATGCACAAGAACGCCGCGCCGGCCATTCGCGTCTTTGTCGGGTTGATCGCTATCTCTCTGCTGATTTCTTCGGTGGTTTTATCGCAAGATCAGGGCCGCAGCCCGGCGACACGCCCTCTGTTGCCCGATGCGGTGCAGGAGGCGCAAACGCCGCGCGCCGTTCCCGCAACTCGCCCCGAGCAGCAGGCGACCGAGCACGACCGCTCGAATGTCTTCGCCGCCGACCAGGCTCCCCCATCTTCCACCGCTTTCAAAGCTCAGCCTGATGAGGGAGAGGTGCGCGGGTTCGAGTTCTACCGCGATCCGCTGAACGCCAAGAAGCCGATGCAGACGTTTGAAGAGACGATGAAGCAGGACGTCGCCGACAAGCAGAAGGTGATGGACACGCAGCAGAAGCTTTTGGAATCGCGCTATGACCTGACGCCGCACCTGGATCCGCAGGTGAAGATGAGCCGCGGCAAACCGATCGCCGTCGGCCCCACCGCGCGGCTCGCGCAGGGGATGACCTGGGATCGTCTGGAGACGATGTCGCCCGACCAGATCAAGCAAGCCGGCAACTTTCCATATCCGCCGCTGCCTCATCCCAAGCAGTCCACCGGAGGACAGGTTTTCCCGCAGGTTCAAATCCAGATGTTCCCGCGCCTGCAGCGGTTCGACGTTGATTTTGATATTCCCGAGGCATTCCTTCCCGAGTTCCCGCCGGCTATTTTTCTCACGAGCCGCCCGGAGTTGGGCGATGTGTCGCGCGGCGAGGTGGTTTCGATCAACAATTATTATCGATTGTTTAAGGACATCATCACGCCGGTGCAGCTCGACGGCTTGCGCCTGCTTCTTACGCCGTTGCCTCAGGAGGAATTTAATCCGACGGACGATCGCAAGTCGGCGGAGCCGTCACTGGGCGTGACGTGTTTGGATTGTCATGTGAATGGGCATACCACCGCGCAGTTTCATCTGAATCCCGACGATCGCCCTCAACAGCGCCGAATGCGACTCGACACCGTGAGTATCCGCGGCATCCAACAGCAGCAGGTGCACGGCTCCAAGCGATCGCTTCGCTCCGTCGAAGACTTCACGGAATTTGAGCAGCGCACGGCCTACTTCAATGGTGATCAGATTCACGCCTTCAAGAAAGGCGCGATGGTTCTGGATCGCGTGCAGGTGAGCCACATGGCGCAGTTCCAGAACATGCTCGATTTCCCGCCGGCACCCAAGCTCGACCCGGTCACCAGCCGCCTCGATCCGGCCAAAGCCACCGAAGCCGAAATGCGCGGCGAAAAACTTTTCTTCGGCAAAGCCCTCTGCTCCACCTGCCACAACGGCGCCGCCTACATGGATCAGCTTTATCACGATCTGCACACCGAGCGTTTCACCCGCGAGCCAGGCGACGGCCCCATCAAAACCTTCACCCTGCGCGGCATCAAGGAAAGCCCGCCGTACCTCCACGACGGCCGCTGCCTGACATTGGAAGACACCGTTGAGTTCTTCAATCTCATTTGTCAGACCAAGCTGAACGCGCAGGAGAAATCGGATATCGTGGCCTTCTTGCGACAGCTATGACGCAGTAGAATCGGATGTTGATGTTAGATCAGCCGCGGAAAGCTGACGAGCAGGATCGCCCTACTTCGTCGCGGGTGTTTGTGCGCCTCGTGCGCATGCTTCGGCCCTACTACCCGATGATCGCGCTGGGGCTGGGGTTGCTGCTGCTGTCTGTGCCCGGCGAATTGTTTCCGGCGCTGGTTTGGAAATATGTCACCGATGATCTGATCCTCGGCGCGCGCGGCGGGCCGACCCCCGTCCTCTCCAACTGGTTTTCCCTGGGCGGCCGGCTTCATGACAAAATTCATCTGCTGATCTCGTCCCTCGTCTGGCTGTTCATCCTCTACGAATGCGGCGAAGTCTTCGGCACGCTCAGCGGCAATCTGATGAACCGCGTCGCCCAGAAATTCATCCTGGGCTTTCGCAATCGCGTTTATCACAAGCTGCAGAGCCAGAGCCTGGGGTATCTGCAGCGGCAGCGGCTGGGGGATCTCATCAGCCGCGCGATGGGAGATGTGGAGGAGATTCAATCGTTCATCGTCAACGGCATCGATCAGATCATCGGCGAAGGAGTCTTGTGGGCCTCCACCGTCGTGCTGCTGATGCTGATGGATTGGCGGGTGGCGTGCGTGTCATTGGCGCCGCTGATTCTCGTTTACGTTCTGCTGCGATATTTCAACGCGAAGATCAAGACGATCTATACCGCCGCCCGCGAGCGGCTGGGGGATGTGACAACGCGCTTGCAGGAGAATCTGTCCGGCGTTGTCGTGATCAAGATCTTCGGCCGCGAGCGCGAGGAGGCTCGCCGCTTTGAAGACGCCACGCAAAAGTATTACGGCGAACAGATTCGCGCCATCAACGCGCGCAGCGTGTTCTTTGCCTTCACGCGCAGCGTCGGGTTCTTCAGCAATATCTTCATGATCGGCATGGGCGGGTTTCTGATCATCCGCGGCGGCAGCTTTACCGTCGGCAAGCTGCTCGCCTTCCGCGCCTACTGGTGGCGGCTCTATGGTCCGGTGCAAACGCTGGCGCGAGTGAATGACATGGTGCAGCGCGCGGTGGCTGCCGCCCGGCGCGTGTTTGAAGTGCTCGATGCGCCCGATGAGTTGCCCGATGCGCCCAATGCTCGCGCGCTCGACACGCTGCGCGGCGGGATCGAGCTGCAAAACGTCAGCTTCCAATATCCCCACGAAGTGAGCGGCCGTGAATCACCGGTCGTGCTGCGCGACATCAACCTCTCGATCCCGAAGGGCCAAACCATCGCTCTTTGCGGCCCCAGCGGCTCCGGAAAAAGCACGGTGCTAAATCTGCTGCTCCGTTTCTACGATCCGCAAAAGGGACAGGTCGCCATTGATGGTGTCGATGTCCGCAGCGTCACCAAGGAAAGCCTGCGCAGCCATTTCTCGCTGGTGCAGCAGGAGACGTTTTTATTCAACGACAGCATCCTGGACAACATCCGCTACGGGCACGCCGAGGCGACGATGGAACAGGTGATCGCCGCCGCCCGCGCCGCCAACGCCCATGCATTCATCACCGCCCTTCCTGATGGCTACCAGACGAAGGTAGGCGAGCGCGGCGTGCGCCTGTCGGGCGGCCAAAAGCAACGCCTCAGCATTGCCCGCGCCTTCCTGGCCAACCCCGCGGTGCTCCTGCTGGATGAACCCACCAGCAGCGTAGAACCCGACAGCGAAGCTGCCATCATCGGCGCCCTGGATCGCCTGATGGCCGGCCGCACCACAGTCCTCACCAGCCACCGCCCCAGCCTGATCAACCAAGCCGACATCGTCTATGTCCTTGCCGACGGCCAAGTGATCGAACGCGGCGCGCCCCAGGAATTGAAGAGCGGGGATACGTGGTTTGCGAGATTTATGCGGAGTGCGGAAGAAGCGCTACCCGAAATGGCGTGAGGAATTGCCCCGATTTTGTCTCAAAGCTATGTTGCGCTTGGTATAAAGATCTCACACCTTGAGCGCAGTCGCTTTCTCATTTTCTTTCGTTTCCAATCCCAGCATCGATTTAAGCTGCTGCTCGATCTGTTCCATGACCGGATCATTTTCGCCGCGGCCTTCACGGTTGGGCGGGACTTCGATCGCGGGACCGACGGTGACTGTTGCGTGGATCGGGCCGTGAACGCGGACTTTATCCGTCAGCGCTTCCTCAAATCGCTCGACGGTTTCCAGAATCCGCTCGGGCGTGGGATTGGATCGGACGTAGTCCGGCGGATAATTGCAAAGCTGCTGAACCAGATACAGATCATCAAGCTGCTTCCATCGCCGCTTGCGGTCGGCTTCGTCGATTTCGGCCTTGGTCATGTCCGGCAAGATGGCCGTGCGCAGCCGCTTGACGCGCTCGAAGACTGATGCGTCCTGGCGGCCCTTGAGCCATTGCTCTTCCATGGGAACCAGGATCGCATCGATAAGATTCGCCAGCCGCGCGGCGATATCGCCCTCGGTCGGCTTGCCGATGTATTCCAGCTCCTTGAGCGTGAGCAGCGCGCCGCCGGTCTTGTAGATGCGATCGATCAGCGACAGATGCCGCTGCGGCTGCCAGCTTAGGCGCATCTCGATTTCATCCAGCACTTCCGCCGCCGCGGTTTCGATGTTGCCGTCGAAGTGATATCGCACGCCGATCGGATGCACGACCACCTTCCCCGGCGGCTGCGCCTTGGCGCGCTTGCGGGCGGCGGACCGCGTGATCAGCGCAGTGCCATCCAGCAATACATTGATGCGGTCATTCGTGCGCGAGATGAAGCCCTCGGGAAAGAGAATCAGCGGCCGCTCGGCTTTCTCCAAAATCTCAATCGCGGTGTTAATGGCGGTGCGATCGATCCCCTCGCGATAGATACTGAACGCGCCCGCACGGCGAAGCATAAATGTGCGCAGCCGATTCTGCATGAACAGATGCGCGCTCGCGATGATGAAGAAAGGCGAGCCCACCTGCCGCGCCAGCGCCCCCACCACCATCGGATCTTCATCGCGGCAATGGTTTGGCGCCAGCAGGACGCCATGCCCCGCGGCGATGGAATCCTTCAACAGGTTGGCGTTAACGCAATCGATCCGTGTGATGCCGTAGCTCTTGCGCAAGAATCGCGGCGCGTAGAGTCCAAAAAGCTTCGGCCAGATCCGCCCGCGATAAGGAGGGACGGCCACGTATGGTTTGTCGAAGACAATGTTTTGCATAGCCTGGGGCGTAGCTTCATCGGGGAGAGGGCCGGGGTCAAATGTCGGGAGCGTTTTGCGATGCGCGTTTAGAAGGTGGACCGCTTTGGTTCCCTCCCCCGGTATTCCGGGGGAGGGTTAGGGAGGGGGTTCTTGCGAACGGCGCACCTTCTACACAACCCCTCCCCAGCTCTCCCCCGGAGTACCGAGGGAGGGAGAAGTTGCGCCTCGAGCTTAATCCCGCGGGTTACTCGACACCGATCACTTCCCCGCATTCGGGGCATCGTTCGCGGGTGGCGCGCAGGTCGTAGCCACAGTGATAACAGAGTTGCGCGCGCTGATAGTCGCGTCTCTCGCGCAGGCGCAGAATCCGATGACCGATCATGATGATCACCGCGCACGAGAGGGTTGCCAGGATTGATGAGGAGACAAAGTTCGTCGGATCACGAACGATGCTGAACTTGATAACGCCGAAGGCGCAGATCATCACCGCGCCGACCCAGAGAACCCCGCGGCGCGTGCGATGTCGGAGCTTGAGCTTTTCGACAGACATGGTTGGACCGCGTTGCGATGACTTTTGTGAAGCGAGTTGGGCATCCAGATCGCCGCTTGCGGGTTCGCGGGTATTCGGGGTTATTGATCCGCGAAGCCGCAAGCGGCGCTTACGCTACGCGAGTATCTTCTGGACAACCTTCCCTGCAACGTCCGTCAAGCGGAAATCGCGCCCTTGGAATCGATACGTTAGCTTCGTGTGCTCCAGCCCCAACAGGTGCAGCATCGTCGCGTGGAGGTCGTGGACGTGCATCGGATCTTCTGCCGCTGCGAAGCCCAGCTCATCGGTTTGGCCGAAGGTGAAGCCGGCTTTGACTCCGCCGCCGGCGAGCCAGGCGGTGGCGCAATCGATGTGATGATTGCGGCCGGTGGTGTTGCGATTCTCCCCCATTGGCGTGCGGCCAAATTCGCCGCCCCACACGACCAGCGTGTCATCCAATAGGCCGCGCTGCTTGAGGTCTTTCACCAGCGCCGCCGCGCCTTGATCGGTTTCGCGGCAGAGTTTTTCGAAATCGCCTTGCAGGTTTTCACCCGGGCCGCCGTGGCTGTCCCAGTTGGTGTGATAGAGCTGGATAAACCGTACGCCGCGCTCGACGAGCCGCCGGGCCAGCAGGCAATTGTTGGCAAACGAAGGCTTGCCCGGCGTCGCGCCGTACAGATCGATCGTCGCCGGCGTTTCTCCCGAAAGATCGATCAACTGCGGCGCGCTAGTCTGCATGCGATACGCCATCTCATAGGCGGCAATGCGCGTGGAGATTTCTGGATCGCCCGTGGCAACCAGCCGCTTGAGATTGAGCGCGCGGACTGCATCAACCGTCTCCCGCTGTCGTTGCGCGTCGATGCCCGCGGGCGTGGAGAGATCGACAATCGGATCCCCGGTCGAGCGGAAGGGGACGCCCTGATAGGTGCTGGGGAGAAATCCGCTGGTCCAGTTGGCGGCTCCACCGCGCGGGCCGCGCGGGCCCGATTGCAGCACGACGAAGCCGGGCAAATCATTGCATTCACTACCGATGCCATAGGTGATCCACGCCCCCATGCTCGGGCGACCGGTCTGCGACGATCCGGTGTTCATGAACAGCTTCGCCGGCGCGTGATTGAAGACATCGGTCGCCAGCGTATGGACCATCGTGATGTCATCGACGATCGTTGCCGTGTGCGGCATCAATTCCGACACCCAGGCCCCGACGCGCCCGTGCCGCGCAAACTGGCGGCGGGTGCCCATGAGCGTCGAGCGGTTCTTGAAGCTGCTATCCATGAAGGCAAACCGCTTGCCCGCGATGTAGGAATCAGGGATGGGTGTGCCATTCAATTCGATCAGCTTCGGCTTGTAGTCAAACAGCTCAAGCTGGCTTGGGCCGCCGGCCATGAACAGGTAGATGACGTTCTTGGCCCGCGCGCGAAAGTGCGGCTGGCGCGGTGACAGCGGGTTGGCGGCGGGCGCGGGGGCCTGTGCGCCGAAGGATGATTCATTCAAAAGCGAAGCCAGCGCGATCGAGCCGAGGCCCAGCGCACATTGGCCGAACAGATGACGACGGGTGATGGAACGGATGTCTTGCATGGCTTCACGTGGCACGGGCGTCTCGCCCGTGTTTTTAGCGGCGGAGTACCGCCGACATGGGCGAGACGCCCATGCCACCTTTACTCTCTGGTTATCACTTCATCCACATTCAATACAGTTCGCGCGGCAATAACCCAAGGTGCGAAACCTTCAGCCGATATCGTCGCCGGGCAGTAATTTCCAGAAACCGACTTCGCTTCGGCGGCATCTTTAGCAAACGTCGCCGTTTGCTCATCGAGCAGCTTCAGCAGAATCTCCCGCTCGTCGGCGTCCGGCGTTCTCGTCAGACACAGCCGAAACGCATAATCGACCCGGCCGGCGTTGTCCGCTGGACCTTCCTTCAGCACGCGGGCGGCAAGCGCCTGCGCAAATTCCATAAATGCTTCGTCATTCAATAATGTCAGCGCCTGCAACGGCGTATTCGATCGCATGCGGCGGGTGCAGGTGCTCGTTGCATCGGTCGCGTCGAAGTTCGTCAGCAGCGGGTGCGGCGTCCCTCGCCACAGAAATGTATAAAGGCCGCGCCGATAGCGATCGGGGCCGGTGCTGGTTTTCCAATCGTGCTTCACCTGCCCCAGATTCGTCACCCCCGCCGGCTGCGGCGGATAAACGCTGGGGCCGCCGATCTTGTCCGTCAGCAATCCGCTGGCGGTCAGCGCGACGTCGCGAACGATCTCGGCATCCAGCCGCACACGCGTCTGGCGCGCGAGCAAACGATTGTATGGATCGATCGTCGTGAGCTCGGGTCGAACATCAGACGACTGGCGATAAGTCGCGGATGTCACGATCAGGCGATGAATCGCCTTGGTGCTCCACTTCTGGCGAATGAGTTCCGTCGCCAGCCAATCGAGCAATTCCGGATGACTCGGCAGCGAGCCTTGCGTGCCAAAATCATTTTCCGTCTCGACGATGCCGCGCCCGAAATATTGCATCCAGATACGATTGACCGTGACGCGGGCGGTGAGCGGATTTGCTGGATCGACGATCCAGTGCGCCAGATCGAGCCGATTCGGCTGTGCCGGATCGGCTGCTTTCATCGGCGGAAGAACCGCGGGTACCGCCGGCGAAACCGGATCGCCGTGCCGCGTGAAATCTCCTTTGATGAAGACAAACGAAGGGCGCGGCTCCTTCCGCTCAGCCATCACCAGCGTCGTCACCCCCGCCATCCCCTGCCGCCGCGTGAGCGTCGTCAGTTGCGCCTTGAGCTTCTTTACTTCCGCCGCCGCATTCTCATCGGCGCCGCCGGCTTCCGCCGCCTCGGCCTGCTCCAGCTTCGCCTGCACGTCGGCGATCTGTTTATCCAGCGGCGAACCATTCGCTCCCACCCGCAGCGTTGGCTCATCCTGATTATTGAAGAACGCAAAAAACTGATAATATTCGCGCTGCGCGATCGGATCGAATTTGTGATTGTGACATTGCGCGCACCCGACCGTCAAACCGAGAAAGACCGTGCCAGTTGTGTTGACGCGATCGAGAATAGACTCGATGCGAAACTGCTCCGGATCGATCCCCCCTTCCTGGTTGATCATCGTGTTGCGATGAAACCCGGTGGCGATTTTCTGATCGACGCTTGCATTGGGAAGCATGTCGCCGGCCAGTTGCTCGATCACGAACTGATCGAACGGCATGTCCTGGTTGATCGCATTAATCACCCAATCGCGATACTTCCAGATGCTCCTGGCGGCATCGATGCTGTAGCCATTGCTGTCCGCATAGCGCGCCTGATCGAGCCAATGCTTCCCCCACCGCTCGCCAAAATGCGGACTGGCCAATAAGCGATCGACCTGCTTTTCGTACGCGTCGGCTGAATTGTCGGAAAGAAATTGATCGAGTTCCGCAGGTGAAGGAGGGAGCCCGGTGAGATCCAGAGCGACGCGACGAAGAAGCGTCGCCCTGGCGGCTTGCGGCGAGGGTTTGATCCCTTCCTTCTCAAGCCGCGCCAGCACGAATTGATCGATCGGATTGCGCGGCCAATGGGCGTCCTTCGCCGCCGGGGGCTCAACTCGCACCGGCTTGATGAACGACCAATGTGTTGTGTTGGTTTCGCTGCGCGCATCAACCGCGACCAGCAGAGCAATCGCCAGCGCGCTCACGCTCATTATGCATAAGCCGAAAAAAGTCCGTCTCTGGCGGGCGAACTTGATCTTGTGAGATTGCAGCGGCGTCATTCGATTCAGGGATTATACCGGTAAAAGTCCTTCGTGTTCACCAAATTGTTGTGGACGCGAACAAAATAGCCGCCCATCGCGATCTGGTCAATCTGTGATCTTCATTGTCGCGGGATTTTTGATGCGCAGCCGCGATCGATATACTGCCACGCCACATGACCGATACGCCCGCGACGCCCTTTATTTCGATCGATGTCCCCACGCTGAAGCGTAACGTCCAGCGCATGGCGGCGTACACGCGCGAACATCGCCTGGGATTGCGGCCACACACGAAGACCCACAAATCGACGCGCCTCGCCCATATGCAGATGGAGGCGGGCGCGATCGGCCTCACCGTTGCGAAGCCGGGCGAGGCGCAAGTCATGGCCGACGCATGCGACGATCTGCTGATGGCTTATCCTGCTTTCGATTCCGCGCGCGCTCGATTGCTTGCGCAGATTGCACAAAAGAAGACTGTACGCGTGGCCGTCGATTCACCAGAAGCGGCGGATGCGATTGCGCAAGCGGCGCGAGCCGAGGGAGCGACGATCGGCATTCTGGTCGATCTCGATGTCGGGCATCATCGAACCGGAGTGCAATCCGCCGGCGCTGCGCTGGAGCTTGCACAGCACATTGATCGCTCGCAGGGTTTGCGGTTGGACGGATTGATGTTTTTTCCCGGGCATCTATCCGCAAGCGCCGCTGATTTGCCGCTTGCCCTCCGCGGGATCGATGAGTACCTCGGGCAAATCCTAGATCGGTGGCGCAATAGTGGTCTTGAAGCAAAAGTGATTTCCGGCGGTTCCACGCCCACCGCTTACAGCTCGCATCTCATCTCGCAGCTCACCGAGGTTCGCCCCGGCACCTACGTCTTCAACGACATGAACTGCGTGCACGGCAAGTGCGCCACACTCGATGACTGTGCCGCCCGGATTATTTCAACGGTGATCAGCACCGCCGTCCCGGGGCAGATCGTGCTCGATGCCGGCAGCAAAACGCTCACCAGCGACCGCTGCGGCCCTGCCCGCGACAGCGGGCATGGCTACATCGTCGAATACCCGCAAGCCAAGATCACCAAGCTCTCCGAGGAACACGCGCAAGTGGATGTGAGCAAATGCGATCGCGTCCCCAAAGTTGGCCAGCGCGTCTCGGTCATTCCCAATCACATCTGCCCGTGCATCAATTTGCAGGATCGGGTTTGGTGGAATGAAGATGGGTCGCTGGATCAGGTTGCGGTTGATGCGCGGGGGAAGGTGTTCTGAACTTCGTGTCATTGGTCATTTGTCATTGGTCATTTGTTGTCGGCCGCGTACGCGTTGCCTAGTACGAGCGGCTTCCAAGAAATGACCAATGACAAATGACGAATGACAAATGACCAATGACAACTATTCGCCCCATCTTCGATTCCCACCTTGATCTCGGCTGGAGCGCTGTTTCGTACAACCGCGATCTCACTCAGCCGCTTGCAGAAATCAGGCGGCGCGAGCAGGGAATGACCGATGCGCCCTCGCGTGGCCGAAATACGCTGACGCTACCCGAGCTGAAACGCGCAGGCGTACTCACGTGCGTCGGCACCCTCCTCGCCCGCAGCGGCCCGGAGCCCAAATGGCACGCATATAAGCGGACGGATTTGGATCATTCGAGTCAATCGATCGCCTATGCGGTGGCGCATGGCCAGCTTGCGTATTACCAGCTTTTGGAAAAACAGGGCTATCTCAGGTTTATTCGGACATCCAAAGAATTGCGCGAGCATTGGACGCTGATTACTTCGATCACAATGACAGCAGCAGCTAATTCTCCTTCCCCCAGTACTCCGGGTACTCCGGGGGAGGGCTGGGGAGGGGGTCGTGTAGAAGGTGCGCCGTTCGCAAGAACCCCCTCCCTAACCCTCCCCCGGAGTACCGGGGGAGGGGATCAGATAGTAGTTGGTGGAGCGGACAAGAAAGCGCTAGCCGGCGCTGATGTTCCTCTCGGCATGATCCTCAGCATGGAAGGCACCGACCCAATCATCTCGCCGGCGCAAGTGGAAGAATGGTGGAACCTGGGTTTGCGTGCGGCGGGCCCTGCGCATTATGGCCGCAGTCATTATGCCTATGGCACCGCCGTCGATGGGCCGCTCAGCGCGGCTGGTGTCGAATTGCTCAAGGAGTTTTCGCGATTGGGAATGATTCTCGACGTCACGCACTTGTGCGATCGAAGCATGGCGCAGGCGCTTGAGTTATTTGATGGGCCGGTGCTGGCGAGTCATCACAATTGCCGCGCGCTGGTGCCGGGAGATCGGCAATTGGCCGACGAGCAAATCCGGCGGCTGATCGATCGCGGCGCCGTCATCGGGGCGGCTCTCGATGCCTGGATGCTCTACCCCAACTGGGAGCGCGGCAAAACGTCGCCGCAGGTCGTCGGGCTGGACGCCGTCGCCGATCACATCGATCATGTTTGCCGGATCGCAGGGAACTCCAATCACGCCGCCATCGGCAGCGACCTCGATGGCGGCTTCGGCACCGAGCAAACCCCGCGCGATCTGGATACCATCACCGATCTGCAAAAACTAAACGGAATCCTCGCCGCCCGCGGGTATAGTGACGCGGACATCGACAGGATCTTTCACGGGAACTGGCTGCGGTTTTTTGATTCCGCGTTGCCTCGGTAGAGTGTCATTGGTCATTTGTCATTTGTCATTGGTCAAGTGCCATCAGAATCGTCGCGGTTTTTGCAAATGACGAATGACAAATGACAAATGACCGATGACAGACGACCAATGACGAATGACCAATGACAAATGACAAATGACCAATGACAAATGACAAATGACCAATGACAAATGACCAATGACAAACCTTGAACAAAAGCTCGCAGCCCGAGGCTATTCCCTCGATCGCAAATTCACCCCCGGCGCGATTTATCGTCCGGTGGTGATCGATGGGACGACGGCGTATGTTTCCGGCTGCGTGCCGCTGGCGGATGATGGATCACTGCTGGGCAAGGGAAAGGTGCGATCGCAGGTGAGCCTCGAGCTGGCGCAGCAGGCGGCGGCGCTCTGTGCCGCCAACGTATTGCGGCTGATTCGCCAGGAAGCAGGATCGCTCGAGCGCATCGAGCGGATGCTCAAAGTGACCGGATTTGTCAACAGCGATCCAGATTTCATCGAGCAGCATCTGGTGATCAACGGCGCGTCGCAGCTCTTTGTCGATATCCTGGGCGAAGCCGGCTGGCACGCCCGCAGCGCCATCGGCATGGCCCAGTTGCCGCTGGGGGCTTGTGTTGAGGTTGAAGCGGTCGTGAAGCTGAAGTCGTAAGCTGCCATGTAGGGTGGGCGTACTCGCCCACCACGAGCGACATGGTGGGCGAGTACGCCCACCCTACATGACTGAAGTGATTGGACGTGGCACGGGCGTCCCGCCCGTGGCGGTGCCTTGCACCGCAAAACCATGGGCGAGACGCCCATGCCACGTAGGACACGGAAATCGCCATGAAGATAATTCTCACGCTTTTAATTGCGGCGACATTTACCACTCTCTGCCGCGCCCAAACCCAACCCACCTTCACCTTCGATTGCCGCTTTACCGACAAGCCGATCACCATCGACGGGAAGGCCGACGAAGACGCCTGGAAGCAGGCGGCGGTCATCGACAATTTCCGCGCGTGGTGGAAGAAGGATGATGATCCGAAATCACACGCCGCCACCAAGGCGCGCATGCTTTGGGATCGCGACTATTTTTATTTCTTTGTGGAGATGGAAGACCGCGATCTGATCGACGACAACTTTGAGCATCAGGGTCGGCTATGGCTCAAGGATGTGTTTGAGATTTTCTTCCGCCCCGCCGATGACAAGCCGGCTTATTACGAATTTGAGGTGACGCCGCTCAACAAGACGCTGGAGCTTTATTTCCCCAGCCGCAATTCCGGCGGGTATGACAAGTACAAGGATTTAACCCACATCAAATGGGAAACCGCCGTACAGCTTCGCGGGACGGTGAACAAATCGGACGATCGCGATGAAGGATGGTCGGTTGAGGGCCGCATCCCCTGGCGCGACATGGCGATGACCGGCGGCCGGCCCAACGTCGGCGAGAAATGGAAATTCGCCTTCCATCGCGGCGATTATTCTTCGGCCAACAAGACCGATGATCTGATGAGCTGCGCGCCGCTGACGAAGCAGGAATTTCACCGCTACGAAGATTACCCCACCGTGCAATTTGTCGGCCCGCAGACCAGTGCCGCGCCGGGCAGTAGCACGAAGCGCATTGCATGGACAGGCTCGCACGTGGTCGGCTCGCCGGATGGGCCGCTGCCTTATACCGTCACGCGCGCGTTTGCCAAGTTGAAGCTTTTTCAGCCGCTCTATGTGTCGGAAGAGCCGGGTTCGGACGCTTTTTTTTTGCTCCAACATTTGGGCAGTTGGTCCGGGCCGGGCCGACTGCTGCGATTCAAAAATGATCCGAATGTCGATTCCGCGCAGACTTTGCTCGACATGGATCGCCTCGCCTACGGGATGACGCTGCATCCTGATTTCGTTCACAACGGCTATCTCTACATCATCAGCAACGGCCCCTCGAGCCAGCCGCGCCCGTATAAGGATCGCATCTCGCGCTTCACGGTGGATCGAAAGCCGCCTTATGGCATCGATCCCAAATCCGAGCAGATCATTCTGGAATGGGATTCCAACGGCCACGACGGCGGCGATCTTGCCTTCGGCCCCGACGGCTATCTCTATCACGCCTCGGGCGACGGCAGCGCCGACTCCGATGCGAATCTGCGCGGGCAGGACATCACGCATCTGAATTCCGCGATGCTGCGGCTCGATGTGGATCATCCCGACGCCGGCAAGGCGTACTCCATTCCCAAAGACAACCCATTCATCAACACGCCCGGCGCGCGGCCGGAGATCTGGGCCTACGGATTTCGCAACCCATGGCGGATCGCGTTCGATCGTTTCACCGGCGCGCTCTGGGTCGGCCAAAACGGGCAGGATTTGTGGGAAGAGGTGTACCTGGTCCACAAGGGCGAAAACTATGGCTGGAGCGTTTACGAAGGAAGCCATCCGTTTAACTTGAATCGCGCCCGCGGGCCGACTGGAATCGTCTTTCCCGTCGTCGAGCACCCGCATTCGGAGATGCGCTCGATTTCCGGCGGCGTGGTTTATTACGGCAGCAAACTTCCGCAACTTCGCGGCGCATACATCTACGGCGACTGGTCCACCGGCCGCATCTGGGGCGTCAAACACGATGGCAAGCAAGTGACATGGCATCAGGAGTTGGCGCGCACGACGCTGCAGATCGTCGGATTCCGCGAAACAGCCGCCGGCGATCTGCTCGTCGTCGATCAAGGCGGCGGACTTTATTATCTCACTCCCGCGCCAACCGATGCACCGCATCCAAGCTTTCCAACCAAGCTGAGCGAAACCGGCTTGTTCCGATCGACCAAAGACAACATCCCCGATCCCGCCTTGATCGCCTATGACGTAAACGCCCCGCTGTGGTCCGACGGCGCGGCCAAGGAGCGATTCATCGCTGTCCCCAACGACGGCAAGCTCGAAATGACCCCCACGCATGGCTGGAATTGCCCAGAGGGAACGGTTCTCGTCAAAACTTTCTCGCTGGAAACGCAAGCCGGCATGCCGCGCCGAATCGAAACGCGCCTGCTCACCAAACAGCTTGGCCAATGGGTCGGCTATTCGTATCTCTGGAACGACGACCAAACCGATGCAACGCTGGTGGCCGCTGAGGGGATCGATCGCGATTACTCCGTTCGCGATGCAACTGCACAAGGAGGCGAGCGCACACAGCGCTGGCATTTTCCAAGCCGCGCCGAGTGCATGACCTGCCACAGCCGCGCGGCCAACTTCGTGCTGGGACTCTCAACGCTCCAACTCAATCGGGATCACGAGTATGCCGGGATGCGCGAGAATCAATTGAGCCATCTCGAGCGATTGGGAATGCTGAGCGTCGATTACGGCGCGCACGTGCGGCAATGGGTCCTGCAGCAGCTTCGCGATTCCGGAAAGACGTTTCACGAAGCCG
>DATBDZ010000444.1:0-11060 GCA_036276235.1 Humisphaera sp.
GGCATCCGCGTGGCCCCAAGAAAAAACGTCCGCCACAAAGCAGTGGAAAGAGAAATCACCATGTTTCCACCGCAAGGCTCCTGGCCCTGCGAACAACCCGAAAGCCACCTTGAAAGGGGTGGCTAAAGCGCACCCTACGGACTAAAGTCACTCAATGGTTCGAACGTCAGCGTGAATTCATCTTGCACTTGTCGCGCAGCGGCGATCTTTTTTAGCCGCCTCGCTTGCGAGGCGCGTCCAGGTGCGTCTCTTTAGAGACTTCATTTGAATTGCGATGACCGCTCCGATCGCGAATCCGCATTGCGCTCGGATACCCGCTCTTTTATCAAAATATAGCTTGACAAATGATGTGTTGCGGGGTGGAATGTCTCGGAGCCGAAATGAATCGCCTGACGAAGCGCAAGTGGCGTTCTTCAAATGACTTATAAAATGTAGTAAGCAATAATTAGATAATCATCACATGCTCGGCGCGCCGCATTTTTATACAAAGCGCAACACGAATTTTGAGCCTGGAGAGTTAGGACAAAGGGGCGTCGGCGTGAGCCCGATCATTCTTTGCGGTCTTTGTCTCTTTGCGTCCTTGCGCATTTCGAATTGCGCAGAGACGCAAAGAGACAAAGTACGCAAAGAAGAAGGACAGTCGCGTGGCGGTCCCTTGGCGCAATTTGCGTCGTGCACTTGCGCCCTGGGGAGTCTCCAGAGAAGTCTTCACAACGTGTGGACGGCCTCCGCGTAAGGCCTATCATGTCGAGTATGTCCAGCGGCACGACGGAACCGGCCCCCGCCGCGGCGGCGGGGCAGAATGTGGGGACGCTTCCCTATGCTAAAGCGCCGCCGCGCACGCCTTTGTTTTCAGCCGACGCCTGGGCGCCGCTGAAGGTTGAGCTGTTTCGATCGCTCTACATCGCCACGTCGATCGCTCAGATCGGCACGTGGGTGCGCGAGGCGGGCGGGCCGGGGTTGATGAAGATCCTCACCGAGGGGCAGCACGATCAGCCGACGATGGTCGGCAAGGTGCTGGTTTACTCCAATCTTCCGATTTGCCTGTTCTCGATTCTGGCCGGTGCGCTGGCGGATGTGCTGGATCGCCGCAAGCTGCTGCTGGGGACGCAGATCTGGATGCTGCTGGTGTCGGCGATCCTGGGCCTGCTGACGATCGGCGGCCATGTGTCGCCCTTTTCGCTGCTTGCCTTCACCTTCCTGCTGGGCGTGGGAACGGCCGCCTCCGGGCCGGCGCTGCAGGCGCTGCTGCCGGAGTTGGTGCCGCGCAAGGACTTGCCGCTTGCGATCAACTTGAACAGCGTGGCACTTAACGTGGCCCGCGCGCTGGGGCCGGCGCTGCTCATCATTGTGATCAAGGCCGTCCCTGGAAGAGTTGGCATTGGGATCTCATTCCTCCTGACGGCCGCCAGCTTCATCTGGGCGATCTGGATTCTCTACTCCTGGAAACGTCCGTCGCAGCGCGCCGCCGTGCACGGCGAGGAAATGTGGGGCGCAATACGGTCGGGCTTTTTGTACAACATCAATTCCCCGGCGAATCGCGCGATTCTGATTCGCGTGATGGCGTTCATCATTCCGGCGGTTGTGATGTGGTCGCAGGTGCCGATCATCGCCAAGCAGCAGCTTGGATATTACAACGAAAACGCCGTGGAAACCGCTTATGCGATGCTCTTTGCGTTTGTGGGAATGGGCGCGGTGTTTGGCGTTCTGATCATGCCCGGCCTGCATGCCCGCTTCAGCATCGATCCGGTCGTGAATGTCTGCACGCTCTTCTTCGCGTGCGGCTTGATGCTGCTCTCCTTCGTTCACCACATGTGGCTCGCGGCGTTCATCATGATCTTCCTGGGGATCAACTGGGTCATCATTCC
Organism: Humisphaera sp.; assembly: GCA_036276235.1. Lineage (GTDB taxonomy): Bacteria > Planctomycetota > Phycisphaerae > Tepidisphaerales > Tepidisphaeraceae > JANWHF01. The sequence goes on from DATBDZ010000444.1 coordinate 1,869, forward strand.
AACCAACTTCAACACTGCGACGCAAAAATCGGTGCCGCTCTGGGTGAAGGGACGCGCGATCTCGTTTTATCTGACGGTGCTGTTTGGCTCATTCGCGATCGGCGGCGCGATCTGGGGCCGCGTCACGACTCATTCGCATGCGGGCATCAGCACGTCGCTGTTTGTCGGCGGCCTCTCGATGGCGGTCCTGCTCGTGCTGGCGATCTGGTTTCCGCTGACGATCAATGAAGGGCTGGATCTTTCGGCGGCAAACGTCACCGGGCCGGATATTTATCCCGGCATTGATCCGAATAGCGGCCCGGCGGCCGGGCCGATCGACGTGCATATCGACTATCACGTCGATCCAGCCAAAGGCGGCGATTTTCTGAAGCTGATGCACGATGTGGGACGCCAGCGCCGCAGAAATGGAGCCGCGCGTTGGCGGCTCGAGCCGCTGCCCGCCGGTGGGCAGAGCGCGCTTCGCTATCGTGAAGTGTGCCAGTTCCATTCGTCGGCGGAGCTGAATCGCCAGCCCGCCCGCATGACCCGCGCCGACGTGCAACTGCTCGGCGGCATCCGGCCCCTGCTGCACGGCGCAACCGAACAGCCGATGCGCACGGCAGTCGTCGCCAGCCCCCGGAAGGCCGCTGCATTCAGCGGGCTCGCGCCGCAGCCGCTGAGCATCTGGCTTCTCAGCCGCCTGGCGACATCATTTGAGCGCACGATCGACGAAGCCGAGGCGGCGGCCGACCGCTTCGCCGCGATGCGCCGCCGCGAGCGGAAAGGACCTGGGCACGTTCGTATCAGCATCGAAATTCCTGCTTCAGATAAGATCGAAGCGTTAGACCATGCGCGAAGGACGAACGCCTTCTTGTAGGGTGGGCGTACTCGCCCACCATCTGCCGCTCGTGGTGGGCGAGTACACCCACCCGACAAAATAAAACCGGCGGGGTAAATCCCGCGCTACGGTGCGACTTTGTGTAGGGCGGGATTTATCCCGCCGCCGGCTTTTGAGTGGTGGCGGGTTGGCCAGGTTTGAACGAGCATCAATTGCCTTCCGATCAATCCCAACTTATTGATGCCGACCAGCGGCTCACATCGAATGCGCTTCGCGCGCTGCAGCGCCAAAAGCTGGACGCCATGCTGCGTGAAGTTCGCGCGCACAATCCGTTTTATCGCCAGAAGCTGGCCGACATCGAATTCGATGCGCTCAAAGATCCGCTCGAGCGATTGCCGCTCACCACGCGCGCACAGCTCGAAGCCGATCAATTGGCGCATCCCCCCTACGGCACCAACCTCACCTATCCGCTTGCGCAATACTCGCGTTACCATCAAACCTCCGGCAGCGGCGGGCGGCCGATGCGCTGGCTCGACACCGCCCAGAGCTGGCTCTGGTTTCAGCGGTGCTGGCGGATCATCTTCGACGCCGCCGGCGTCACCGCCGACGATCGCATCTTTTTTGCATTTTCCTTCGGGCCGTTCGTCGGATTCTGGGCGGCATTCGCGGGCGCTAATGCGCTGGGGGCGCTGTGCATTCCCGCCGGCGGGCTTTCAACCAATGCCCGCCTGCGGATGCTGCTCGACAACGCGGCGACAGTGGTCTGCTGCACGCCAACCTATGCGCTGCACATGGCGCAAACGGCGGTCGAGCAAAAAATTGATCTGGCCGGATCATCCGTTCGCGCCCTGATCGTCGCCGGCGAGCCGGGCGGCAGCATCCCATCCACTCGCCAACGCATCGAATCGGCCTGGGGCGCGCGGGTTTACGACCATACGGGAATGACGGAGATCGGCGCGCTGGCGTTCGAATGTGAGCCGCGTCGCGGTGAAGGCGTCCACATCATCGAATCGGAATTCATCCCAGAAGTGATCGATCCGCAAACGCTTCAACCAGTGGCCGACGGAGAGCCTGGCGAATTGGTTCTGACAAACCTCGGCCGCTGGGGCAGCCCGTTGATTCGCTACCGCACCGGCGACCGCGTCCGCCTGACCCGCGGCCTCTGCGCCTGCGGCCGCCATTTCGCCCGCCTCGAAGGCGGCATCCTTGGCCGCATCGACGAGATGTTTATCGTCCGCGGGAACAACATTTTCCCGTCGGCGGTTGAAGCCGTCTTACGCCGCTTCGATGAATTGGCCGAGTTCCGCTGCACCATCCACGACAACGGCGCGCTCACGCAGGTGACGATCGAAGTAGAGCCGCAGCCCGCGTCGGCCAGCGCCGAAGCAGCGGCGGCATTGTGCTTGCGTGTGCAGAACGCTGTTCAGGAATCACTGAATTTTCGAGCAACGGTCATCGGCGCGGCCCCGGGCACGCTGCCGCGCTTCGATCTGAAGGCGCGGCGGTTTGTGCGCCGGACGACGAACAACGCCGATTGATCACAGCGCTGGAGTTGTGAATCGAATCGCCTGATGCGAAGAGTGTGCAGTGACGTCGTGAAACCTTTCTTTTGGGTCAAATCGGAAGATTAGATCGAGCCAGACTGGCTTGCCAAGCCAACGACCGGTGCGAATTTGCCGTTGGCCATAAACGATGACGAACTTGCCATCGTCTCCGTCCTCGCTGCCGACATAGCCGCGCGACGCATGGGGATCCCAAATGATGACCTGGTAACCATGCTGCTGGAGCCATGTGCGAGCATGCTCGGGCGTGATGTCCGGTGTCGTGGATTCTGCAGCTACCCTGCGTGCCAACTGTGCTTCTCGATTGACGGCTCGTCCATCAACGAAATCCCAGACACCTCCGATTAGCCCAACCCCGATAGCCAGCGTAACGATGCGAACGATCAGCTTCTTTTTTGAAGGCGTCATAATGCAAGCCCCGTAATGCCACCGGTATTCTACGGCGCTCGCGTCGTTCGTCGCCTGCTCGATGCCGCTGCATTTATTTTTCGCAAGCGGCCTAGCGCTCGCATCAAAAGCAAAAACAGGAGGACCGGCCTCGCAGCCGGTCCTCCTGTCGTTACATTGCATTTTCTTTTCTCTTGCGGCGCGGCGTATTACACGCCGGCGGTCACGAACTCGTCGAGTTCGCCGAAGACGGCGCTGGCGTTGACCCACATGTAGCCGTCGTTGGTCGCATCGTAGTTGCTCGAACCGTGGACGTAGCCGGGGTTATAGCCCCAGGGGTTGCGGACTTCGATTTGGTTGACGCCGCCCTGAACACGGGCGGAAACGACTGAGTATTCGTGGCCGTTGACCAGCGGACCCGAAGTGCCGTTGGTGCCGAATTCCATGCCGCTGTTGAAGATCAGGCCCCACACGACTGTCGAGAAAAGCTGTGATGCGTTGGCGGTGGTCGGCAACTGCTCGGTCGGCGACGCGCCAAGGTCCGACATTGCCTCGCGGCCCCATCCGCTGCTGATCGTCGCATAGTCAGCGGCTATCGAACGGTTGCGGAAATAGGTGAAGGCCTTTTCCATGATCGCCACCCACGTGCAGCCGCCCTGGCCAAGCTTGGCGTATTCGAGACTGCCATAGACAGTTTCCGGCAGCAGGCCATCGACATGCTCGTTGACAGTGGTCGTCGGGCTTGTGTGGAAGACGACATCATATGTTCCGTCAGCGCGCTGATGGATGGCATTTTTGATCGTCGTTGGATCGCGCAGCGCGGTTTCGGCGAGGGTCGCGAGGAACCAGCAATCGCCGACCTGGCCTTGGGCCACGTCGTTAGCGCTCGGGCCGCCGGCGGCGAAGAGCGGATTGCTGGAGAAGTTATGCCATTGCGTTACATCGCTGTTGACCTTCGGCTCAAGAAAGACCGGGATCGGGTGGAAGATGGTCGACACGAGCTTTGTATTGAGAACGGCCGTCGTGATCAGACTGCCGTTCCCGCTGGTGCCGTGGCCCTTATTGGAGTGATGGCCATTGCCGGCGTGCACGTTGGCGTTGCTCTGATCGGCATTGCTCTGAAACTGCGGCAAGAACGCCGGGATATGCGGCACCGTCGCCGACAACATCTGTCGGCTTTCCAGCGTCTCGATCGGCTGGCAAAACGAGCGGTTCCCCTGGGTCGTGGCCACGCTATGCTTCGTCGCGATGCTCATCGGAAAACTCCTTTTTCTTGTTTCCCGTTCACATCAAAATGAATGTGAACTGATGAGCGAACAACTTATCGAGACGCCAGACGCCTGAAAATTGCCCTGAACAGGGCTGATTACGTAAATCAAGCTCGGTAATGCAGTTATGATTGAAAACCTTTAGCTATTGCGGGCGAAAATGACCTCAATGCAATCGGATGAAAAATGGTTTTGCATTGCGGAGGTGAGCTTATGAGCGCGGTTATTTCCGTCCCATTGCGCATGGTGGAAGCCGTCGTCGCTTTGCGGCTGCTCGCGGTGTCGGATCGACGGCTCCAGGTTCTAATGGATCGCAACAACGAGGGCGCGCTCAGCCCGGAAGAACTCGATGAACTCGCGTCCCTCGCTGAGTTGAGCGAGGCTATTTCGTTGGTTCGCGCCGACGCTCTGGCAGTACTGGGCCGCACGCCCTAAGGTTCCTCACTCGATTCGGCAGGCTTCCTCAAAGGTGAGCCGAGGCAAGCGTGGATGCAGCTTGCTTGCGTCGCCGTAGCCGATGTTGCATAGGAAATTGGACTTGATGGTCGTGCCGGCGAAGAACGCGGCGTCTACCTTGGCGTTGTTGAAGCCGGACATGGGGCCGCAGTCCAGGCCCATCGCCCGGGCGGCCATAATCAGATACCCGCCCTGCAACGAGGAATTGCGCACGGCGATGTACTCCAGCACATTTTCCGGCAGATGCTGGAACCATGCCTTGGCGTCGACGTGGGGGAAGAGCTCGGGAAGCTTCTCGTAGAAGTGCACCTCCATGCCGATGATCGCGGTGACCGGAGCCGCCATCGTCTTGTCCACGTTGGCGGCATCAAGTGCGGGCCGCAGCTTTTCCTTTGCCTCGCGCGACTTCACGAAGACGATACGCATTGGGGATATATTCGCCGAGGTCGGGCCCATCTTGGCCAACTCATAAACTTGGCGCAGCAGGCCATCGTCCACAGGCTTATCCAGCCATGCGTTCAATGTCCGCGCGTTGCGGAATATCAGGTCAAGGCCTTGCGGGTTCAGCGTGCTCATCAGATTCTCCTTCGTTGAAGTAAATGTTGCCGATCATTGAAACGTAGCACCGAAGCATATTGAAGTCAATTATCTTTATATCAATACAATTGGGCTTCGGGTATGATTGTTTTTGGAGCAGGCAGCGTTCCATGAAGAAAGAAACTGCGACACCCGTGCACACGTGGCTCGTCATGATGAAGGCGATGAACGCCATCGCGCGATTTGCCGTGGCTGGATTGGAGAAATCCGGGCTGGGCGATTCTGATTTCCGCGTTTTAGAGGTGCTGCTTCACAAGGGGCCGCTGCCGGTCAACGTGATTGGTCCGAAGGTCAACCTGACGCCCGGGTCGATCAGCGTGGCGGTCGAGCGGCTTGTCGCCAAGGGCCTGGTGAGCCGCGCCGAATGCGCAGAGGACCGCCGGATTCGCATCGTTGCCCTGACACGCCGCGGGAAGAGCCTCATCACGCCGATCTTTCGCGAGCACGTCGCGACGATCGAGAAAGTGTTTGCGGGCATTTCACAGGATGAGATGCGACAGCTCGAGCACCAACTGAAGCGGATCGGAAGGAAAGCGGAGTCGCTCTTGGATCAGACCGTTTCCAAGCGTCGGCGCGGTTAGAGCAACGAGCTCGCCCGGGCATTCCAGTCAAGCGTTACCGTCACGGAGTATCCACGCCGGGGCAGAGTCGGCGCAAGAGGCGCACATTTCGCTGTCCCGCGCGGCCGCCGCGCCGCCCCGGATCTCCGAGCGCGAGCACCACCGATAATTCGAACGGAGCGCACGGAGAATCCCGGCTGGCGCGGCGTTCAGATTCATCACCAAAGCAGCGGCGCCTGCGCCGCTCTAGCCGGGCGTGGTCGATGTGCATCAACACAAACGGGAGGACCGGCTTTCGCCGATCCTCCCGTCGCGTCACCGCATTTCCCCTTTTCGTTGCAACACGCGGCGCTACAGTGAAGCCGTCACGAACTCGTCGAGCTCGCCGAAGACCGCGCTGGCGTTCACCCACATGTAACCGTCGTTGGTCGAGTTGTACGTGCTCGAGCCAGAGACGTAGCCGGGGTTGTAGCCCCAGGGATTGCGGACCTCGATCTGATTCACGCCATTGAGCACGCGGGCGGAAACGACCGAGTACTCGTGGCCATGGACCAGCGGGCCGCCGCCGGTGCCCTTGGTGCCAAAGTCCATGCTGGTGTTGAAGATCAAACCCCACACCACGTCGTTGAACAGGTCCTGGCTCGTGTGAACGCTCGGGAGCACTTCCGAAGGAGTCGCCGCGCCAAGGTCTTTCAACGATTCGCTGCCCCAGCCGCCGCTGATCGTGCTGTAGCAGGCCGGGATGTTGCGGTTGCGGAAATAGGTGAACGCCTTTTCCATCATGGCAACCCACGTGCAGCCGCCCTGGCCAAGCTTGGCATATTCCAACTGGCCGTAGACGTTCTCCGGCAGCTTGCCATCGATATGCTCATTGATGGTCGCAGTGGGGCTGGTGTGGAAGAGCACATCGTAGGTTCCATCAGCGCGCTGGTGGATCGAGTTGGTGATGACCGAAGGATCGCGCTGCGCGACTTCCGCGAGGGTCGCGAGAAACCAGCAGTCGCCGACCTGGCCCTGGGCCACGTCCTTGGGGCTTGGCCCGCCGGCGGCAAACAGCGGGTTGGCCGAGAAATTCTTCCACTGCGTCACATCGCTGTTGACCTGCGGCTCGATGAAGAACGGGAACGGCCGATAGATGATCCCTGTCGTGACGATCGACACCTTGTCGATCAGCGAGATCGTGCCGTTGCCAGTAGCCGCGCCATGGCCCTGCGTCGCATGTCCCTTGTTGGCATGAGTCTTATTCGCATGAACATTCGTCTGCTGAACATCGGCAGGCAGGAACGCCGGAACGTGCGGGACGCTGGCCGACATCATCTGGCGATTTTCCAACGCCTCGATCGGCTGCACGAAGGCGTTGGTCTTCTGGGTCTTGGTCACGGTATTGTTCTTCGCGATGCTCATGGGAAAAACTCCTTTTCTTTGTTTGTTTCCCGCTCACACTCAAGGCGTGTGAGCCAATTGACGGGGGATCATGCTAGTGGCAGGAATTTGCGGGAGAAATTACAAACGATTTGCCGGTTTCAACTGGCATCTGGCATGCGGCGGGATAAGGAGTTACGAGAAATGGGTCTGTTGCGGGAGGTGTGTTCGCGAGCGAGAATGGGCCGCCGCAGAATGATCTGATGGGCCGGGAATGGGGTTTAAATGAGGGTGGTATTCTCGCGCACCGCGAGCGGGGAATGGTTGGCGAGTACCAATCCAACAGAGACGCAGTAGAACGTCATGCTGAAGTACTCCGAAGCATCTGGCTGCTTGCGCGAATGGCCAGATGCTTCGGGGTACCTGCTCTGAAAATGCGGCGGGCAGTGCCCGCCCTACGCGCCGCATCATCGTAGGGCGGGCACTGCCCGCCGTTTTCATGCTTCGCGGGTGCGCAGACGGCACGTGGCCACTCAGCATGACAACTCTTTCGAACTGAGTGTGAACCGCGAATAAGCCGAAATGACAAATCCTGCGCGGACCCTGCGCCGCGCGCGGCCTTGCATTTCCCTGCCCTGCACACGTAGGCTGTCGGCTCACTCATCGTGAAATTTTTTCGCGTGTCGGCGTTTGTGCGCCGGAAATTGGAATCGACCGGTCAAACGATCACCAAGGGCATCCATGAAAACGACGCGTCACCCGACTCTCATGGTTGCAGCGCTAGGCGCTCACTGCTCAGTAAGGTGGGTGTGCGTGTGCGTGTTCGGATTGGCGCTATCTACCGGTTGCGGGTCGATCGGCCCCAAGACTATTCCAGCCGATCGCTTCGACTACAGCACCGCCGTTGCCGATTCGTGGAAGCAGCAGACGCTCTTAAACATCGTCAAGCTGCGGTACATGGATTTGCCGGTGTTCGTGGATGTGTCGTCCGTCGTGGCGGGGTACTCGCTGCAAACGGGCGTCACTGTCAATGGCACGGTTTCCTCCGAACGGGCGGTTCAGGGGAATTTCGGTGCGGTGTCCGGCCAGGCCGTCTACACCGACCGGCCGACGATTACCTATGTGCCGATGACGGGCGAGAAGTTTCTGCGCGGGCTCATGAGGCCGATCGATCCTAAAGACATTTTCTTTATGCTCCAGACAGGATACGCGGCGGACTTCATTCTGGGTCTTACCGTCGAGTCGCTCAATGGAGTTCGCAATCGCGCGACGACCGGCGGCATCGTTCGTGAAGCAGACCCGGAGTTTGTTCAAGCACTGACATTGCTGCGCGACGTGCAAACCGCCGGCGGATTTGGGATGCGCGTCGAGGAGGACAAGATCAAAGGCTCGACTGCCGTGCTGTTCTTCCGGCGCGAAGATCTGCCTCCGGATATCGCGGAAAAGTCGGCGCAAATCCGGCGGCTTCTGAAGATGCCCGCAGAGGGGCAAAAATTTAACCTGACGTACTCACCCGTGCGCGGGGCGGATAGCGAGCTGACCGTGAACAGCCGTTCGATGTTGCAGATCATGGCGGCCTTCGCCAGCTACCTGGACGTGCCGGCGGAACATCTGAAGGAACACAGCGCCATTCCATCCTTTGAACATGTCGCCCCGGAAGATCGGCAGGAAGTCGTTCGGATTCACAGCGGCAAGAGCAGGCCCGCCAGCGCCTTCGCCGCCGTGCATTACCGCGACTATTGGTATTGGGTCGAGGATGGCGATCTGCGAACCAAGCGCGCCCTCACGGCGGTTATGTTCTTCTTCACCATGGCCGAAACCGGGGGAAACGAACCCTTGCCTCTCATTACCATTCCGGCTCAATAGCGCATCGGAGCCAATCGACAATTCATAGTGGATTCCGCCGATCTTCGATTAAGCTGGCTACCGATGAGCGCATCGGGTTCCTTCGAGATTGAGCCGGCCATGCTGGAGCTATTCCAGGCGGAGATGGATACGCACATCCCCGTCCTCAACGAAGGGCTGCTCGCGCTGGAAAAGAACCAGGCGGGCGGGCGCGAAATTGAGGGGATGATGCGGGCTGCACATTCGATCAAAGGGGCGGCAAAGATTGTCGGCATCGAGCCGGCGGTTCGCGTGGCGCACGCCATGGAGGATTGCTTTACCGCCGCCAAGGAAAGTCG
>DATBDZ010000445.1:0-3059 GCA_036276235.1 Humisphaera sp.
CGGGAATGTCAGCGGAAGGAAATCGCACTGCTCTCTTATTGCAAAGCCAGATGACCAGGGATTCGATTTCCGCCGGGACTGAAAGACCCGACAACACGAACCCAAATCCGATCACAACTGTCGTCAACGACATAAGTCAAAGGCAATTCACTTCCCCGCAGTTACCGTCCCACATTCCGGGCAACGCTGCGGCGTCGCCCGCAAATCGTAGCCGCACTCCGCGCAGAGGCAGGAGGCCGCGCGCTTCTTGGCGCGGCGCGATTTTCGGATGCCGTTCAAAACGATCGCCGGCCAGATCGATGTCACGGCGACGATGAACCAATACGGCAACCAAACGTCCACGCCGTCGAAGACTTCAAGTTCCTGAGTCCCAATACCTTGGTTGACAGAGCCAGTGAGCCCGAGGAGCGTGACGGTCGAGCTGCCGCAGACCCATGGCCATGGTGGCGGCTTGGCTTGCGTCCATGCCAACCGCTGATAAGTGAACCTGTTTGCAGCGGTGAACACTCGCCACTGCAACTCATTCCACTTACGCGGGGTCGGGGCGGAATTATCCTGGCGACGCACACGGGCGTATTCTGTTTGTGCATACGGGATCGCGTTATCTGTGGGAAGTCCGATTGGACGCGGCAGGTTTACAGATCGAGCACGTGGCGCAGAGTATTGAACCTGGACCGTTTGCGTTCGTTTATAAGTCCGAAACGATTGCAGCAGGATTCCGCCATTCCCGAGCACGGCTTTGTAGAAGTGCCAGGTCGAAGGCAGTCCAATCACATCGGCGGCATAAGTGCCGCGTATCCACGCCGCGATCGACAGGGGGCATAGCAGCACACATACGAGCGCCAATGACGTAGCGGAAAGCCGAACCCATCGCCGTCGCTTCGATGGATTGCGCCTCAGCCACAAGGCACTCCAAACGGCAGGCAAGACAGCGGCCAACGCAACAATTGGCAGCATCGGAACCGAGTGCCCAATCGGCAACGTTGCGACAGCCGCCTGCTCGCGGTCGAGGCGATCCATCTCCTCGACGCTGCGCCGCCATTCGGCCGAGCCCCACACTTGATGCGTGCGCCGGCGCAATTCCGCCGTTCGCGAATCAAACGCCGCGCTCTCCAACCGCAACTGCGGCTGATTATCCACCCAAAGCCGCCCCGACCGGCAGGCGATCTCCCACCTGCTTCCATGGCGAGTGAATTCAACGCTGATGTCGCGGGAATGGCTTGGAACGATCGCCAGCGCAGTGAGCAGGCAGAGCGCCATCGACAACGCCACCAGCGCGCCGAAAACCACCGAGCGAGCGCGCGTCACTCGGCGGCTCCTTTATGAACGGTCCCACATTCCGGGCAGCGCTCCGGTGTGGCTCGTAAATCGTAGCCACAGATCGGACATTGATCGCGCAACCGGCGAACGCCGCGCCGGGTCGAGAGGAAGATCCATAAGAGCGGGAGAATCATTGTCGGCAGCACGATGACCCAGAACGACATGACGATCGTCCGCGCGCCCGACCCGACCTTCGGTAGCGGCGAGACCACGGGAATCGAATTGGGCATCGGACGGATCAAGTCCGAAATGGCCAAGCGCAACTGCACTATGCGCTGCAGGTGAGCGGTGAGCTCCCATCGCGCGACTTGGGCCCCGCCCGTATCTCGCGGCGACGCCGTGAAGGCATCATTTTCGGCTTTGATTGCCGCCGCGGATTTTTGCATTTCAGCCTGCAACTCCAGCAGCAGCGGATCAACCTTTGGCACCATTTTCGTGGGCACTGTCCCCGGGATTCCAACGGATGCCAGCGGAATGACGGGAACAGGGATGGGAAGTGGGACTTGTCCGATGAAACTCGGCATCGGCGGCGGCTGCGCGCTGGGAACAGCCTGGGGCGGCAACGAGAAATAGTTGATGCTCGATTTGAACCAACTGCCCGCCGCAGTGAATACGTACCGACGGTACGCCTGCGCATCACTCGGACTGCCGATGATCCAGTAATTGTTGCGATAATCCTCGTGCGCGCCGACATCCGGCTCGTAAACCGTTCGCTCCAGAAGCTGCATGCGTCCGTCGGAATAGCCAAACCATCGATAGCGAACCCAAGCGCCGTTGTAGGGCATCGATCCGGGCGCGACGAAGGTGCCCACAGGTTGCCGGCTGAGCTGCCATTCGTGTACCGTCCGGTAGCTTCGCCACCAGATGGCGGCCAGCGCAAAGCAAGCGATCAGCGATGCGAGAGATGCGCCATTGAAAATCCACCGCTGAACGATCGGCGACTGCGCCACGACGCGTCGCGGGCGTGTTAGCCGTATGAGTGGGAAGATCAACGCAATCGCGACGAGCCAGCCATAACTCCAATCGTAGAGGGTCTCGTCCAGCTCGCGATGCCAGCTTTCGCCGAGGCCCTGCCAGGCCGAAAGATCAGGTCCGGTTCCGCTCGCGTCAGCGGGCATGTAAAGGTAGGGCCGACCGCTGTCGGGCCAGACGTTGGCATCGTGCCAGTGAAGCGCGGCAAAGCTCAGCAACATGTGCGCCGGCACGAACGAGTCGCGGCGTTCCATTGCTCTCAGCCACAACCTGATTTCGGGGGACAAGGGCTGGCGGCGAACGCGCTGGGCCTGCACTCGATCGAACATCCGGTCTGTCGGCGATCCTTTGCGCGGCTCCCCACGAACAACGCGCGCCCCGCGATGATCCAGCGGCGCGCTCCATTGGAAATCGTGATTGCTCATCAGCGCCGCCACTGATGCGACGGCAGGATCGTCGCGCCCCTCATCGGGCGGGCCAACGATCTTGATCCGCCCGTCGGCTGAGCTGAACCAGCTTAGGCCGGAGAGTCCGTGAAAGCGAAATGCCGGATGCCAGCGATAGGAAGCAACCCACAGGCCCACCGCCCCAACAATCAGGAGCGCGGAGCCAGTCATCAGCCCATTCCAAGCGATGCGCCGCAGGCGTTTCACGGTGAGCATCTTACCACGCTCCGCGCGGAATTCCGGGCAGGGCGGTGATGCCAGGATGGCTGACTGCGACTCGAGCCGCGGCGCAGCGTCATTCTCGTTTACGTAGCCGTCTTG
>DATBDZ010000446.1:0-9733 GCA_036276235.1 Humisphaera sp.
ATAACGCGACACGCTGTCCCCTCACCCTGCCCTCTCCCCTGAGTACAGGGGACAGGGTTCCCAGCCGGACAAATCAATCCACATAGACCCGCTCGACAAACAAGATCAACGCGCACCACCAGCCTCAGGTACTCATGAGCATGATTCCACCGAAATCCCCCTTTTCTAAAATCCTGCTGGCTCTTGCACTCCTCGGCACGATGAGCATCCCCGTCGCACGCGCCGCCGATGATGACAAACTTTCGCAAATCCTCATCCCCGGCGAGGACTGGCAGGTGGCGGCACGGGATCTGCAATTTGCCGACGGGCTTTCCACCGACGCGGATGGCAATGTCTATTTCTGCGAGATGCGCGCCAAGCCGCCCGCGATCTACAAGATGACGCCGGACGGCGTGAAGACCAAAGTCGGCGATGGCTCGCGCAGCGGCACTCGCCGCGGGCCGGATGGAAAGCTTTACGCCGTTGGGACCAATCAGGCGCTGGTCTACGATCTGGCGACGGGAGCCTCTACGGTCCTGGCCGAGAAAATCTCCACCAATGATCTAACCGTCTCGGCCAAGGGTTTCCTTTATCTCACCGAGCCGGCGAAGAATCAGATCACGCTCATCGACTCGAAGACCAAGGAAGTGAAGGCGCTCGACCGCGGCATCAAATCGCCCAACGGCATCGGCCTCTCTCCCGATCAGAAAACGCTATACGTCTCCGACTACGGCACCACCAGCGTCTACGCGTTCGCCGTGCAGCCCGATGGGACGCTGACCGACAAGAAAGCGCTGATGACGATGAAGGCCCCGGAGAACAAGCCGGCCATCGCCAACGGCGACGGCATGACCATCGACACCGCCGGCCGCGTCTACGTCACCACGGCGATGGGTTTACAAATCTTTGCCCCAAGCGGCGAACTGCTCGGCGTCCTCCCCAAGCTCAAGCAGAGCAACCCCATGAGCACCACCTTCGGCGGCAAAGACCTCGGCTATCTCTACATCTCCTTCGGCGACACGATTTATCGCCGCAAGGTGCAGGCGAAGGGGGCGCTGGCGTTTGAGATGCCGAAATAAAGTGATTCGTCTCGCGATGCAGAAGACCGCACAACTATTCTTCGTCTTCTTCCATGGCTGACAGGAGACGATCCAGCGCGTCTTCGACAAAATCCCTTGGCGCCTGCCCGGCATGGGCGGCGGACCGCTCGCGCCAATCGATTTGACGAACGGCATCGCAAAACAGAATTCCTTCGCCACTTGGATTGTTGCGAGTGGGGCCGATCATGCCCGCCGGTATATCTTTGACGTTGCCGTAGCGCGGGTGGGACTCGTGCTTGAATTTGCTCGTGCCGATTAAAATGATCGCCATCCCGGTCTTGCGGTTGTAGCTGAGCGGGCTCATGACCAGCGCGAAATGCGGGCCGGCGGTTTCCTGTCCGGCGGAAGGCGACGCATTGAAGTGAATAAAATCGCCGCGCCGCGGGAAATACGTGCGGTGGCTCACGAAAGCTCCTTGCCCGCCGGTGGAAAATCCATTGAGCGCGGAGGCTTGGAATAGTTCTTCAAAAGGTCCTTGAGCTTGTAGCGCCCCCGCCGCCGACGGGGGGCATCAATGATTGCCAGCTCGTCAATTGCAACACTCGTCCCGTCGACAATTGACCGTTGCGACGTGAACGACTTGGGAAGTCGAACGCCCAGGCTGTTGCCCCACTTCCGGACTTTCACCACGGTCGGCATGCCAAAACCTCCAATTGATATACAGAATGATACATTGTGCACGGCGATGGGTCAAACAGTCGATCGACCGACGCATTCAATTCACCCCACACACAAGCGGCGGGATAAATCCCGCCCTACTCTGCGCTGCACAACGTAGGGCGGGATTTATCCCGCCGTTTTGTGTTCGTCGGTGACGGTTCGGTTTCATCGCGCAATCGTGGCGCGCAATTCAGCCCCGCGTTTCCCCCAATATCGGCAACTGCATCTTCACATTCTGCTCGCGCCCATCATCCAACCCCGGCGCGGCACCGATAAACTGCCTATCGATCTTCCGCACGCTCCGCACCGGCGGCTCGCTTAGTGGAACTAGATCCGGCGAATCGGGGCCTTCGTTGCGTTTGATGATGTTGTAATATTGATCGCGCTGCGCGGGAATCCATCCGCCGTCGCGGATCAGGCGGCAGATTTCCCGCTCGCTGAGGCGGTACGTCGTCCCCGCCGCGCTGACGACGTTTTCTTCCATCATCACGCTGCCCATGTCGTTGGCACCGAAGAACAGGGCCAGTTGGCCGATCTTCGGGCCCATCGTCACCCAACTGCTTTGCAGGGAAGGGATGTTGTCGAAATAGAGCCGCGCGATCGCCAGCGTGCGCAGGTATTCCTCAGCCCCCGCCATCCGGACGACGCGGCCGCGGAGAACATCATCATTGGTGGAATCGTCGAAGGGGCCGTGGATCGATTCTTCCCATTCCTGCGCGCGGCCGAGCGGAGTATTTTCGCGCTGGAAGGGCCAGTGAATGAAGGCGGTGTAGGAGCCGCAATGAGTTGCCAGTTGCCAGTTGTCAGTTGTCAGTGGGGATTTTGCGAAGACTCCGGGCCATCGCTGCTTCGCGTGATCGATTGCTTTTCCACTGGCAACTGGCAACTGGCAACTGGCAACTTCCAGTGCGTAATCCTGCATATCCCGCAGCGCGCTCATGTGCTCAATCCGCTCCCGCACAAACTCAATATGCCCGATCAGCATCGTGCAGGAGGTATTGAGTCCTTCTTCGTGGGCGACGCGCATGACGCGGAGCCAGTCGTCGCCGGTGCATTTGCCGATGCCGATTCTTCTCCGCACGCGCGGGGAGAAGATTTCCCCCCCGCCGCCGGGGATCGTGGCCAGGCCCGCCTTGTGGAAGCGGCGGATAATCTCGCGCACATCCATCTGGAAAAACCGCTCAAATTCCACAAACTCCGGCGGGCTGAACGCGTGGATATGCACTGTCGGAAAGTTGCTTCGGATGTAGCGAAGCAGCTCTTCGTACCACTCGATCGGCAGGCGATCGTTCATGCCACCCTGCATGAGAATCTGCGTGCCGCCGATGCTGACCAGCTCGCGGATTTTTTCGCCGATCTTCTCATAGCTAAGCGTGTAGCTGTCGGCGTCCTCATGATCGCGCCGAAAGGCGCAGAACGTACACTTGGCGGTGCAGACATTCGTGTAATTGATGTTGCGATCGATGACGTAAGTGCGGTAATCCTCCGGATGCCTCCACTGGGCGACAGCGGATGCCCACTGGCCCAAATCCTGAAGCGAGCGATGGTGATAGAGCTCGAGTGCTTGGGCGTCGGTAAGGCGCGCCGTGCCGGCGATGATGGGGTCGATGTTGAAGGAAAGTTTAGGCATACGGATTGGTTGTTATGGGTTCGCCGCTTGCGGCTTCGCGGAACAATTACGCTGGAAAGCCCGCGAAGCCGCAAGCGGCGTAAGCAGGAGGTCACCCGCGTAGCAGAAGTGTATGGGCCAGAACCCCGCGCGAAAAGCGCGATCCCCAGCGAACCGTGACTTTCATCGCAATTGAAACAATCGAGCCTGCCCGCGCTGTGGCTTGGCCGACGGGCTGTTTGGGGCTGGATGCTCCTCATCCAGCAGCTCTGAAAGATGCTTTTCAACCTTCTCGCTCATGTACTTGCGAAACTCTTCTTCGATTGCGGCCCGGTTCCGTTCGACACCCGCGATGGAGTAGATCTTTGGTTCGAATTGCTCTTTCATAATCCGGCGGGCTTCGTCGGCCATATCCGCCGGCACGCGAACGCCGTTGATGTTTGACCACGGCTCAATTTGATTGACCTTCGCCTTAAGCTGTGCGACTCGCTCCCTGGCTTTGGCCACAAGCGGATGATTCTCCAGATACTTTCGCTGCAGCAGGTCATCCAATTGGCGCTGGGCATCGGCGAGCTGCTTGTGAAGCAATGCGACAGGGTCAGCCGGCATCCCATTTTCGAGCCTGGCATTTTTTTTGTTGTACTCATCCACGCTCGCCAGCGTCATTCGTGCGGCCCGCGTGTCGCCGCGATCCTCGAGATCCTGCGCCAACTTCTCAAAATCCTTCGCGGCATCTTTCAGTATCTGAAGCTCGGCTAGCTTGTCGGTTGCATCGTCCGCCGCGCCCTTCCCGCGATCGGCGCGTGGCTCTTCCGCCAGCTTCGCGATCTTCCTGCTGTACTCGTCAAGAGTCTTTCGAGCGCGCTGGGCGGCGGGTGTCTCGCCCCGATCCTCAAAGTCGCGGACGAGTCTCTCAAAATCGTTCGCGGCTTCACGCAGAGTTTGAAGCTCCGGCCGTTCCTCGACGGTATCGGCGCCCTCTTGCGGCGCCGGGCTGGGCGGACGGGTGGGGTCGACGCGCGTCGCGTTTTGCAGAGCCTCTTGGTTGGAGGTTCCTGTAGAACTGATTTGTTCCTTCCACCTCTTAATGTGGCGTTCGGTTTCATCGATTTGCGCCTGGAGCGCAATTGTCCTGGGATCTTTGCTTCCGTATTGCCCTTGCAGCACCTGAAGCTGGGATTTCATGTTGGCTACGTCCTTGACCAGAGCATCCAAATCTCGATGAATTTCAAGTGACTCGAGTTCTTCCAACTGTCGGCGAGCTCCTTCGTAGCGAAGACGCGCCCTCTTGGCGGCAGGGTCTGTGTCGCCCCGCGGCGCCAACGTATCGGATTCAACCTGAAGGTTGCGAACGAGTTCTCGAAGCTGGGTTAACTCGGGATCGCTGTGAAGCGCGCGAAAGATGGGATCCACCGATGCCTGCGCGGGGTCGGCTGGCTGGGTCGCCGGCGGTGCGGCCTGGGCCTCCGGCCCCGGCTCTCCCTCCCGCAGCAGCGCCAACAGCCGCGCGATCTCTCGGTGCCTTGGCTCGGCGGTTGTCACGATCATTCGCTTCCCGAGAATCAGGATGCTCGAAGGTCCGCCGTGGCTGTCCCAGGTTTCGGGGGCGATGGTGCGCGTGATGGCGTTGATCAGCTCATCGCCGCGGTTGTCGAAGTCGGCGATGCTGTAGGCGCGGGTGATCTGCGAGCGCTCGAGCTGCAGGCGGCTGGTGATGGTGACCACGCCGTGGAAGACGCCGTAGCCGATGTTGTCGCCGCCGGCCGAGCGCAGGGCCAGGCGAAGCACTTCCTCCGCGGGCAGCGGCTGGCGGAGCGTCAGGTTGATCGGCGAGTTGCGGTCGATGCCGATCTCCTCCAACGCTTTGACATCGATAAACACATCCGCGCCGGTTTGATCCGCCAGATAGCTTGTCAGATCGGACAGCGCGACATCGTTGAACGCAACGGTGATCGGCTTGCGGAGATTCTCGCTCGTCCGCGCATCCGCCCGGGCGGCGTCGGGGCCTTCGACATGGCCGAAGCGGGATTCGTCGGCGGGCGCGGCGGCGCCGCCTGCGGGAGGCGCGCCAGCACCGGTGCCTGCGGGACGGCCGAAGGGATTGGCGCCGGGGATTTGTACGGCGCCGGGAGCCGCGCCGAAGGGGCTGGCTCCGGGCGGGTCTGCGCTTGCTTTACCGGAGCGAGGAGCGCGGCGCGAGCCGGCGTCGGGGATGAAGATGCCACGAGAGCCATCGGGCGATAGCTCTATGTGGCCCGGTCCGAGGTCGGGGATGAAATTTTTATCAGCGCCAGACGGTAACTCCTGTGTGTGGCCCGCCGCGGTCCCGCCCGAGGACGGTACCGCTCCCGGCATTCCTCCGGCCATCGCGGGTTGGTGTTGGTCGGCTCCCACTCCCATCATTCCCGGCCGCGTGGTGGAGGGCATTCCCGCGGCGGATGTCGTCCCGGCCTTGGGCGCCGGGCCAGCCGCCCCTGCGTTTTGTGCATCGGGCGCCGTCGCCTGCCCGCGCACCGCGCCCGTGAGCGCGATTGCGCCGATAAGCAGCGAGATGCTCATGCCGACCAGCGACCAGCCTTTGGGTTTGTCGAATCGCGCGATCATGGTAATTCTCCTGCGCATCAGCACGTTGCGCCACCGTGGGTGGCCATCGAGCACTCCCACCGCCGCCGGCGACGATGCGCCGCCGGAAAAAGCCTCGAGTAATTTGAGCATCGCCCGCCCGTAATCGCGGGCATCGTTGGCAGTGCCCGCGCGCCGGCCCATCTCGAGCACCGCCTCATCGCACGCCAGCTCGCGATCGGCCCGCAGCCGCGCGAAGGCCCACCAGAGAATTGGATTGAACCAGTGCAATGCGCCAAGCAGCGCGAGCACCCAATTCATCGCCACATCGCGGCGGCGCAGATGCACAAGCTCATGCAGAATCACCAGGCGAAGCTCGTTGCGATTGAGCGTCTCCAGCACGCGCGCGGGAAGCAGCAATCGGGGATTCCAAAGGCCGACGAGGGCGGGGCCGATGTTCGCGGGAGATTGGACGAGCACCGGCGCGCGGGAGACTCCGGCATCGACGCAGCAAGTGTTGAGTAACTGCACGACCCACGCATCTTCAATCGGCCTTAGTCGGCGCGCGATCAGACTGATGCGGATGCTGGTGAAGATCGCTCGCAAAAGCAGGAGCGCTGCGATGGTGGCCCACGTGATTAGACCCATCGCGCGCCAATGACCGCGAATCCATTGCGGGATTGTGACTCTCCGGGCGGGAGCCGCTCCGGACGCGCCCCGCGCCAAATCGCCGGTTGCGTATGCCACGGGCTTGCCCCTTCGCGGCGCAGCCTCTGGTTCGTGTTCCGGGAAAACCTCGCGCGCAACCGCGATCGAATCCGCAGTCTTCTCCGGCTCTCGCGCGGGCCCGGAATCTTTCGCGTCATCGATCTCCGCCGGCACGTCGATGTATCGCGCTTCCTCGATCGTCTGTTTCTCGACTTCCGCGATTTGAACAAGCGCTTTTCGATTCGACGGTTTCACCGGCTCCACGGTGGGCATCGGAATCGGTTTCATCGGAGCAGGTGTTCGCGCCACGGGCATCTGCTCGACGGCGCGCGCGTCGTGCTTCACCTGCATCCAGTTAAACGGACTGAGTCGGCTCTGCGGCAGCGCGGGCAACAACAATCGCGCGATCACCAGCAGCCACAGGTTGTATCTCCACCGTGCGGAGACGCGATCGCGCAGAAGAAACTGGGCTAATAGCACCAGCAGTGCGATCAGCGACGCTTCGAGCGACACGCGGATAACCCACGCGGGGATTTGCAAAAACAGCCGGAGAATCATGATCGATCCTCCTTCCGCGCCGCTTCATCCAGCAGTTCCCGCAACTGCGCCAGCTCCTGCGGCGTCAGTCGCGATTGCTCAATAAAATGCAAAACAGCAGGCGCGACCGCCCCATCAAACACGCGCGAAAGAAACGACCGCGTCTCGCGGCGAACGCACGCATCCCGCCCCACCTTCGCGCGGTAAACGTAGTGCCGACCGGTAACCTCAAACGCTAGCGCGCCCTTTTTCACCAGCCGATTCAGTAGGGTTTTGACGGTGCGCGGGCTCCAATGATTAGCGCCGGCGACCGCCTCGATGATCTGGCCGGCGGTAAGCTGCCCCTGCTCCCAGAGGGCCTTCATCACTTCCCATTCCGCATCAGAAATCTGCGGCACCTGCGCCAAGGCAGCCTCCGATCGATTACATGTGTGATCGATAGTATCGAGCGCCGTGCGAAGATGCAAGCAGAAAATTGCGGGTGGTGCCGGACGGTCGGGCGATTCTCGATTGAAAAGTTTAGCCGCCCTGCTTGCAGGGCGCGTCCAGCGACGTCACCCCGAGAGAAAGACATTCGAGCGTGGAAGTCTGTGGAGTGAAAGCATCGAACGGGCTTGACGGACAAACGTCCAGCGCCACCGACGCACTGAGACGCGCCCTGCAAGCAGGGCGGCAAAACTTTCAAGGGAAACTTTCTAACCTGTTCGATTACTTCTTGTCCGGCGCGCGGCAAGGATAATACAAAACCGCGTGCCTACACTTGCTCCGATGCTATCCCCCCGCCATGTGGTCCTTCCCCTTCACACCTTCAGCGCCTTCTTACACAATTGAGTGGACGGCGCTGCGCGCCGCGTTCGACTGGATTGCCGATATGGCGGGCGTGCGGCAGGAGCCGCAGTGGCATGCCGAGGGGGATGTCGAAATTCATACCCGGATGGTCGCCGAGGCGATGGCCGCCGACGCGCGGTGGCGCGACGCCGACGAGCAGGCCCGCCACGTCCTGTTTTGCGCGGCACTCATGCACGATGTCGCCAAGCCCGCCTGCACGCGCTTCGAAGAAGGCCGATGGACCAGCCCACATCACGCCCGCGTTGGCGAAATGATGTCGCGGCGGCTGCTCTACCAGGGCCAGGCCGGCGAGCCTCCTCCATTTCACGAGCGCGAGCGCATCTGCAAGCTCGTCAGGTTTCATGGCCTGCCGTTGCGGTTCATGGAAAAGCCCGATCCTGCTCGCGCCTGCATCAAGGCAAGCGTGCAGGTGAAGCTCTCTGAAGTCGCAACGCTCGCCCGCGCGGATGTGATCGGCCGCGAATGTGCAGATAAGCAATCGCTTCTCGATTCGATTGACATGTTCGAAGCATATTGCCAGGAGCTGCAATGCTTCGATCAGCCCAGGCATTTTGAATCCAATCATCATCGATTCATCTATTTCGCCGCGCCTAAGCCGCTGGAATATGTGCCGTACGACGATACGCGCTGCGAGGCGATCCTCATGAGCGGCTTGCCCGCCGCAGGAAAGAGCACCTGGATCGCGCGGCTGAAGACAGAGCAACCCGTGATTTGCCTCGACGAACTCCGCAAGGAATTGGATGTCGATCCCGCGGATGACGATCAGAGCCGCGTCATTAATGCCGCCAAGGAACAGGCCAAGACGCTGCTTCGTCGCGGCGAGCCGTTCATCTGGGATGCCACCAACATCTCGCGCGATCTTCGCGGCAGTCTGGTCGCCCTCTTCGCAAACTACGGCGCGCGGGTGCGGATTGTTTATGTGGAATCACCGTGGAAGATGCTGCTGACGCAAAACCGTGCGCGCAAGCGACAGGTTCCGGAATCGGTCTTGTTGCGATTAGTCGAGAAGCTGGAAATTCCGACCCTCGTCGAGGCGGACATGGTGGATAATGTCACAGGATGAAGATCGCGGACGGGATCAGCCCTTCACGCACGGAGCGATGACCGGAGACGCCATGGATTTTTGGCGACGGCATTTTCGATGGATGATTGCGGTGTCCGCGGCGTTAATCGCCGTCGTATTGCTGCGGCCATCGTTTACGGAACATGACTCGATTACATGGGGGTCCTACGCGCCGTATCATCGCACTTTAACGATATTCGCGAGATCGGACGGGGTTGGGATTTGGTGGGATCGCCATTTGCCTCTCAATGCGTTTCCAGAGTTGAACCCTCATACGGGGTTTACTGAATTGCATTCGAGAATGATTGGCAGCATTGATTTCGGCCCGATTCATGGTCGGCGTCTTGATATCGGCGGATACCCTGGATCATTTGAGCGCATCGCGGTGTTTGTGCCTCTTTGGTTCCCGCTGATTCTGATCGCATGCTTGATTGTTCTCGTCCCTCTTTGGGTGGCTCGACGCAATCGAAGGCGCTCCTTGGGTTCTTTTGAGGTGGTCCTCGCAAGGGACGAGAAGGCGAAGCTTCCGTAGGGTGCGCTTTAGCCACCCCTTTCAAGGTGGCTTTCGGGTTGTTCGCAGGGCCAGGAGCCTTGCGGTGGAAACATGGTGATTTCTCTTTCCACTGCTTTGTGGCGGACGTTTTTTCTTGGGGCCACGCGGATGCC
>DATBDZ010000447.1:0-22937 GCA_036276235.1 Humisphaera sp.
GCGTATGCTGGGTGAGTTGTTTGAAGAGATGTGAATGCGAGGGATGACGTCGATGGCTACTTCGATGCGCATTGCCGGTTCGGAGCCGTTCGTGGGGATGGAAGAGTTCGTCTCTGAGAACGTGCCGCTGGCGCCCAAGACCTGGTACAAGATCGGCGGCCCGGCGCGCTGGATGATCCAGCCGCGCAATCCCGATGAGCTGCGCGATGCCGCCGTGCGCTGTCTGGAAAGCAACATTCCGATTTTTGTTCTCGGGCTGGGCGCTAATCTTCTGGTAAGCGATGAAGGGGTGAATGGCGCTGTTTTCCGGCTCGATGCCGACTACTGGCGGCGGGTGAAATTCGAGAACACCTCAGTCGAAGTCGGCGCGGGCGCGGATATCCAGAAATTCGTCCTGCGCAGCGTTCGCCAGGGATTGGCGGGCGTCGAATGCCTTGCCGGCATCCCTGGCACCATCGGCGGCGCAGTGCGGATGAACGCCGGCGGAAAGTTCGGCGATATCGGAGCTGTCATTACCCGCGTACAGGTGATGGATGCGCAGGGCAGCATCTATGAGCGGACCAAGGATGATCTGGTTTTCGATTATCGGAGCACCAACATCATCGCGCCTTTTATTCTCGATGCGACGCTCGAGCTGGATGAAGAGGATCCCGATCGCATCATGCAGAAGACCAAGGAAATCTGGATGTTCAAGCGGAACAGCCAGCCGCTCAATACCAAGAATTGCGGATGCATCTTCAAGAACCCGCGCGGGTTAAGCGCCGGAGCGCTGATCGACCAGGCCGGCCTCAAAGGCATGCGCGTCGGCGGCGCCGAAGTCAGCTCCAAGCACGCCAACTTCTTCGTAGCCTACCCCGGTTGCAAAGCCGACGACGTCCTTAAGCTGATCAAAATCGTCCGCGAAAAAGTACACGATAAGCATCAGATTGTGCTGGAGAGCGAAGTCCGAATCTGGTGAGTACACCAATGAAAAATTGAAAATGAAAAATGAAAAATGTGAAAGGCGGCTGCTCTGGCCATTTTTCATTTTACATTTTTAATTTTTCATTCCCCAGGATTGCAGGAACCATGAAGGTTACCGTGTTATACGGCGGTCCCAGTGCCGAACGCCAGGTCAGCCTGATCAGCGGGCAGGCGGTGATCGATGGTCTGCGCGCGATGGGGCATGAGGTATTTGCCAGCGATGTGTCGCCGACCGATCTTTCGGGTCTGGATCATCCGGCGGATGTGATCTTTCCCGTCCTTCACGGCCAATTCGGTGAGAGCGGCGAGCTTCAGGAAATCCTCGAGCAGCGCGGCTTAGCGTTTGTCGGGAGCGGATCAAAAGCCTCCCGCCTCGGAATGGATAAAGTCGCGACGAAGAAGGCGTGGGAAAAGGCCGGCCTGCCGACGCCTCCCTATCGCGTGGTGACGGCAGCCGACAAACCCTTCCCGCAAATCCCCTATTCCTGCGTCGTCAAAGCAATCGACAGCGGCAGCAGCATCGATGTCTTCCTCTGCAAAGCGCCCGCCGAGCTGCCCGCCCAGGCGCAGCAGGCGATGGAGCAAGTCGTCGCGAAGCACGGCAGAGCTCTAATCGAAAAATTCATCAGCGGCCCGGAGCTAACGGTCGGCCTGCTGGAAGAAAAGCCGCTCGCGCCGATCCGCATCGTCCCCAAGGGGGAGTTCTTCGATTTTCACGCCAAGTACAAAGCCAACGACACCGAGCATCGTTTTGATACCGGCCTGCCGCCCAATGTCGTAGAGAAGTGCCGCGACTTGGCGCGCCAGGCCAACGCCATCGTCGGCGCCCGCGATCTTGCGCGGATAGACATCATGCTCGACGAAGCGCACAACCCGTATCTGCTAGAAATCAACACCCTCCCCGGCTTCACGCCAAAGAGCCTCCTCCCCGAAGCCGCTAAGCATGCTGGAATTGAATTTGGGCCGTTGGTAGATCGTCTGGTGCGCCGAGCGCGCGAGCGCCACGTTGCGTAGGTGCGCGCCGAGTGGCGGATTCTTCCGTTCCCAGCCAGTCCAGCCATCGATAGACTTACTCCTTTCCGACAGCAGTGGTGTGGTAATCGCTTGTAGAGGTTTCGTGCAAGATGCGGATAATCCGGAGCGGGTGAAGACATTCATAGCCGATCACATTGACTCCGTCGTTCAACTTGAGATTCTCCTCCTGCTCCAGCGCAATCCGTCCAGGGATTTCGCGGCCCAGGAGATCGCGCGCGAGTTGAGAATCGAGCCCTCCTGGGTCGTGTCTCGCCTGGCAGACCTGAGCGCGCGAGGAATCCTGGTCGCGTGCGGCGACCAAAACGCCTTCGTCCGTTTTCAGCCTCGTTCCGACGAGTTACGCACATCGATTGAAGAGCTGGCGGGAATGTATCTGTCGCACCGGGTTCGCATCACGTCGCTCATTTTTGCCAAACCGCCGGAAGCATTAAAGAGCTTCGCAGACGCGTTTCGCCTCAGAAAGGACCGCAAAGATGGCTGAAGCCGTCTATTTGCTGTGCGCGCTGACCAGCATTGCCTGTGCCGGGCTTTTGTGCCGCGGCTACTTCCGAAGCCGCGCGCGCTTTCTATTGTGGAGCAGCCTCTGTTTTGTCGCCCTCGCGGCCAACAATATCGTCCTCTTCGTCGATCTGGTGATATTGCCCAATGTTGACCTGCTGCTGCTACGAACGTCGTTGGCGCTGCTCGGTTTGCTCGTGCTGTTGTTCGGACTGATTTGGGACACGGAATAACTCAGGCAAGCGCGGCGGATGGTTCGGTTGCGTCTCCGCGGCACACACGAAGGATCAAGACTCATGGCAAATCTCGACGCCTTCCTGCTCGGTGTATTGGTGATGGCCTGTGCGGCTTCCAGCCTGTTTTTCCTGCGCTTCTGGCGACGGACCCGCGATCGGTTGTTCGCCATCTTCGCCACCGCATTCCTGCTCATGGGCGCCAACTGGGCTCTGCTGCTATGCACCCACGGCGATGAATCGCGCTATTCGGGCCTCTATCTGCTGCGCCTCGTCGCGTACCTGCTGATTCTCCTGGGGATTGCCGACAAAAACCGATCACGCCGAGGACTGTGAAACGCGGGACACCGCTGCTTAGCTCGGTGGCCGTTGGTGCTGGCGGAACGTCTCATCTGCGGGACGCGCAAGCATCACGCCGCCTGACGGTATGGCGTCCGACGCCGCGCCAAGACGGCTGCCGCGACAATTGCCAAAGCGCACGTGGATGCGGGTTCCGGCGCGGCGGCGGTGCCGTTCACCTGCACGAACTGTGGGCCGTCCGCGAGATTGAAATACTGATATTGGCTGGTGTTTGAGTGGAAGACTGTGGAGGTGTCGACAGTCGGCATCGACACGCCGAAACTTGCCGTGTAGGTCGGCGATTGCGTGAAATTCCAATTCACATTCCCGGAGTCCGGGCTGATCAGCATCAGCCAGTAGCCGGTATTCGCGGCAAACTGAAACGGCGAGTTGGCCGTCGCGGTGTCGATCCCGCTGGGCGAATCGAATGAGAGCGAAAAATCCGAGAAGAGCGACGACCCCACGGTGCCGTCACCATTACGGCTATAAACCGCGAAAGTCTGCGCGGCCCGCGCGCCGGTTCCGCTTTGATTGATCTGGATGCTGTCCAGATTAATCGGCGTGCTCCCGATTAAGATGGCTGCGCCAACCTGCGGACCGGTCGAGAGATCATTCAGATTCGGCTGACTGAGATTGGTAATAACAACAGCCGCCCGCCCCGTGGCCGGAAGCAGGGCGAAGCCGCCGATTGCAAGAATCCCCGCCAGACAGAATGCCCGCGTCGTCATACGACCGATCACGTGTCCTCCATCGAGCCAGCATGACTTTAGTGAGCGGGCACTCCCGCCACAAGGATGAAATGGAATCTCAGAAAAGATTTTTCGGTGCCGATTCGACCGCCCGCAAGGCATCGCGCTTCGTGCCGATCCTGCATGTCAGGCGCGCTTGGAGAATCCCGGCCGGCGCGGCGATTGGATCGCGCGGCGAAATAAGTTTACTCGCGCCGCTCTGACCGGGCGTGATCAATTCATCAGACCACCCGTTTTCTGTTTCGATCAGTTTTCCCCTTGCGGCCCCTAAAGCCGCGCAGTGAAATAACCGCATGGCGCGCGGCGTCACCAAATACGGTCGGTTGTGGCGTGTCGATGCACGCTCGGTGCTCCGCTACGGCACGCCGCGCAAGATTGCCAACGCGGTTCGCACCGAATGGGCTTTTCGGCGGCATGTCAGCGATGTGCGCGTGCGGCCTTACATGCTGATCGTTGAGCCGCTGTATTACTGTAATCTGCGCTGCCCGCTGTGCGTTCGCGAAACGGCGCCGCACGCCCGCAAGGGAAAAGAGGAGGCGGGGAAACTGCCGCTGGATTTGTTCGATCAGGTGCTCGATGAGATCGGGCCGTACTTGTTTCAGTGCCAGATCTTCGGCAACGGCGAGCCTCTGCTCGATTGGCCGCGCACGCGGGAGATCATCGTTCGCGCGCACCGTCGGCGGATTTTCACGCTGATGAGCACCAACTGCACGCTCATCACGCCGGAGATGGCTCAGGAGCTGGTTGCTTCGCCGCTGGATTACGTCATCTGTGGAATCGATGGCCTGACGCAGCAAACGTACGAAGCCTACCGTGTCGGCGGGAAAGCCGAGGCGGCGCTGGGCGGTCTTCGCCTGTTGGTGGAGCAGCGGCGTCTTCAGCGGCGCAAGCTTTTCATCGAGTGGCAGTTCCTCATCAACCGGTTCAACAGCCACGAGTTGGATGACGTGCGCAAGCTCGCGATGGAACTGGGCGTCTACCTTCGCGCGACGCCGATCGGCGGCGTCGAAGCCGACCCGCAGCTTCGCAAGCACTGGCAGGCGGAGATTTCCCAGCAAGCGATGGGCGACCAGACTGCCTGCTCCGGCACCGACTGCTCGTACCTGTGGCGAACGATCACGCTCAACGCCAACGGCCAGATCGCCCGCTGCAACTATTTTGGAAACATCGCGCAGCTCGGCAGCGCCCGCGATCAATCGGTCATCGACATTTACAACGGCCCCTCCACCCGCCGCGCCCGTCAGCTCTTTTCCAGAGAGCCGGTCCCGGCGGGCGATTTTCCCTGGCCCTGCACCAACTGCGCCGTCTTCCAGCGCCGCCACGGCGGCCCCGCCGAAGATGTCGCGCGCGTCGCCGCGTCAAAGCATTCGGGCCGTCTGACGGTCATCAATGGGAACAGCTAATCAGCTCACCACTGCCACGCTCATGATGTATTCGTTTGTTCCCAGCGGTGCAGTGTTTGAAACGATGATGCGGTAACTGCCTGGCTGCGTGTAGGTGTGGGAGGCGGTGACCAAGTCATTGCCGTCGCTCTGGAGGCTGACGGTAATATCCGAGCTGGGAGCCGATCCGTCGCCCCAATCGATGGTATTGGGCGCACCGAATTGAGCCAGGTTGGCCGCTACGGTGCCGACGCTGCCCGAGAAGTTGTCGCCGCTGTGCAGGTTGAGCGTGACGCCGCCCGCCGTATTGACGGGCAGGACGCGAATGGTCGTTTGAACAGTACCAAGAACCGTCGTCGTGCCATCCTCGCCATTCAGATTAAATGTAACGGTTACCTGGTAAGTCTTGGGCACTGCGTCCCAAGTTCCGTAGTCAAACGAGCCGGTAACCACGTACTTCCCATCCACGATTTGCACGGGAACGTTCCCGTTGAAGTCTTCGATCCATCCAACGCCCCAGTCGATGTGTGCGTAGACCTCCGCCGCCACCGCGGGATCCGTAGAGAAGCCGGACAACGTCGCCAATGTTGCCGTGAACTGCTGCTGAGCATTCTGATCCGGCACGGGAAGCGCTGTTGCCTGCACGTCCGGCCCCACAGCTGGAATCGAAGGACCGGTCACATTCATCGTGCTCAGGACGTGGCTGGTGAAGCCAATGTTCTGCAGGTTCTGCAACACGAGCGTAGATCCAACAGGCAGCGGCGTTGGTGGAGCCGGGTCATACCCATCAGCTCCAGTAACCGTGACCGTATACGAGCCGGGGTCTCGATAGGTGTGGCTGCCGCTTACCTGGTATTCGTGATTGCCGATTTGTTGCATCGTGCCGTGACTGTGCGACCCATCCCCCCAGTCGATGCCGAGCTGTGTCGGCACCGGCGACATCACCAGCGTGCCCACCACTCCGTCAAAGGCTGTTCCGGTCACGGCCGCGAGTTTCTCTCCCCCAGCCGCGGCAGAGTCGATGATGCGGACGTGCGTCCTCACCGTCTTGCCCAATTCGCTGCCGTCGGCGGGGTTGATAAACTTCGCCGTAACCAGGTAATCGCCAGGTTGCTGGTACTGATGTCGCGAAAATGCAGTCGCGGTTTGCACCAGATTAGAATCGTCAAAGCTCTCCAACGGCGTACCGTCGCCCCAGTTGATCGCGGCGGTGACATCACTGATTGATGAAGGAACTCCGCTCAGCGTGGCGATCGTTCCATAGAATCCAGTCAACAAGTCGAATTGCCGGGGTAGCGGCGAGCGCACCACGTGCAACGTCTTCGCCGACGGCGGCAAATGTGGTGCTCGCACGACCACGCGATCTTGAATGAGCGTCGTTGGCGCGGAATCTCCCACGATCACGGTTACCTGGTACGTGCCCGGGCTCGCATAAGTATGCTCGCCGCGCACGACCAGCGGGCCAGTGCCGGTCAGGATCGGATCAGAGCTGCCCAGATCTCCCCAGTCAACCAGCAGGCCAGTCGTATCGATCCCTTTGGCGGCAATGCTCCCCAGCACCGCGACAAGGTCCTCGCCGGCGATCGCATGCAATGTCTTATGTTCGTGCGCCGCTAACGGGGTGATAGTGGGTCCAACTTCAACCGGGTACGACTGCCCGGCCGTCAGCACAGTGCCAGCCGCCGAAAGAAGCTGCCGCGATTCAAGCGTTTCCGCTAGTGCGATCTGTTTGCCAACCCGACGAGACGATTGTGGTTTGCGCATTTGCTCTGCCTCCGCGAATGCCCTGCGACTGGTTCATGGTTCCCCCGCGATCTTCAGGTGATAGTCCCTCCTTTCGGCTCGTTTATTACCCATGCGTCAAGAAAGCCGCATGACCGTTCAACCCATCCGCCCCAGCGCGGGCCCCTTTACACGTTCGTCAATAGCTGGCGGACAAAGTTATGGAAATCATACACTATATATACCGCCAAGGATGAGACTGCCATGAGCGAACGGAGAAGTTTTCATTTACGCGCGCCTCAGGCGGCGGCACCGCCCACATCGGGTGTTGCTTAGGATTAATGCACAGGTTGTGTGACTGGCGCGACAGGCTCGTCCGCTGCCCCGTGCCATCCGGCATATTCTTCTGGTTCGTTCAAGGAACCGCAACCCGTAGCACGCCGCGGCAAAGACGGCGCTGGTTGACGCGGTCTTGCCGAGCGATCCAACGCCGCGCCGCCGCGGATCTGGGTGCGCGGTCCGGAAATATGTTCAAAACCTGTAAGGCTTCGCGGCGCACGGAGGATCCGGGCCCTCGTTACACTCGTTCCCGGCGTGGCGGACAGTTGTTCGCAAGCAACGGCCCCTTGCCTATTTCTTGATTCCTGGCTCCTGGCTCCTGGCTCCGAGGTGCATGCTCACTTTTGCTCTTCAACTTTCACAAACCCAACATCCACACCTTGCCCGCCAGTCGTTTGATGACAATGAACCGCCAGCGTAATGGTTTCCCCGGGCTTGAGCTGCGCGAGCGCGGCGGGGCGGATGGGCATCGGCTCGTATCCAGTGATGAAGCCGCCTTGGGCGCCGGCTAATGTGCCGTTGATGTAGACCTCGATATCTTCGTCGTGATAGGTGAGCAATTGCAGATTCGTGGGATCACCCTGCGGCATCGTGAACTGTCGGCGGAGCCAGATGTCGGCGGTGTTCCAGCGGGTGTTGGCGGTGATCCCCGGCGTCCCGCGCGTGCCGAAGGCGGCGGGGCCTTGCTGCCAGCCTTCGGCTTTGAAATCGGGCTTGGTCCAATCATCGGCCGGCTTGGTGGTCGTGTATTGCCAGGTGATCGGTGTCGCACGCGAGGTGGGGATGATCTCGGTCACTTTGGGCCTCTTGGGAAGCGGGGCCCATGCCGTCACCTGCATGTGATCCTGCGCGGCCCATTTCTTCCATAGCTGCGCGTCGGCGAGCATTTTGATGTAGATGCCGCCGACCACCGGGCGCGCGTGCATGCCGCTGCTGCGGATGCGATCGGTGGTGTAGGAATCGACGAGGGCCACGCGCGATGAGGTTGTGTTCAGGTAGTCGTAGATTGGGTTGACGATTGCCTCGAAGTCGGCCTGGTTGTCGGCCATCGTCGCGCTCCAGAGGCACCAGTCGGTCTTGGTCAGGTGCGTGCGCGAATCGAGCGGCACGCCATACTGCTGCTCCATCTTCTTGTAATGCGCGATCTCCTTCTGCACGACCTCCGGCGGGAAGACATTGAGCCCCAGAATCTTGTCCCACACCAGATTGTATTTCTGGCTCCAGGTGTTGGGCTTATCAAACGCAAGACGGAAATGATCCTCCTCCGCGGCAACCTTCACCCAATGCGCCGCATCCGCCTTCGCAAGGTCGGCGTATTTCTTCGCGTTCGTTTCGTCGCCGCGCAGGTGGCACAGATCGCCGTAAGCGGCCAGCGCGAGAATGGCCTTCACGGAAAGGTTCGCGTTATGCGCGAGATGGCCCATGAAATCGTCTGTGCAGAGCTGGTTTTCCGGGTCGAGGCCATACTGCTCGAGATAACTCGCCCACTGCGTAAGCTGCGGCCACCATTTCTCGACAAAGCGCGGCGAGCCTTCGATGCGGGCGATCGCATCGCAGAGAATGAGCATGTTGCCGCTCTCTTCGACGGGCATTCCTTCGCCGCCGTCGTCGGTGCCGCGGGCGTTGGGATACGTGCCCAGATCGTGTGGGGCGTTGGGGAATTTCCAGTGATCGGAGGCGGCGTAATCGAGGATCGGCACGAGCGACGCCTTGGCCAGCGTGGGGCTGAGCAGCAGAATCATCGGCGCCATCGGGAAGATCACATCGACGGTGGCGATGTCGCCGTTGCTCGTATTCTCCTTCGTAAACAGCAGCGGCTGGCCATTGGCATCGGCGGCCAAACCCATCGCCGCCAGGCATTGGCGATAGGCGAGCGAAGCGATCTGCGCATAGCGCTCGCCGCCGGCTTTGCGAAGATCGGCTTCGAGAGATGAATCGAAATCAGCGCATCGCGTCACAAGCTGTCCGTAATCGCGATCGGCGGCTTGCAGCAGATCAGCCGGCGTCGCGCCGTTTCGCCGCCAGTAGGGGCGCAGCGATTTGCCAAAATATTTGATCGCGTAAACTTCGTCGTACGCCACCATCAGATGCCGCGAGAGAACATTGTTGCCGACGGTTCCCAGATCAAATGTGAAGGCAAGGATTGGCTGTTCATCAGAAGCCGCGCGCGGCATGCGCGTGTCATCCGCCGCGGGAAGATCGCCATGCTCGACGAATTGCTTGAGCAACGCATCGCTGGCGCCGATGGCGGATTTGGATTCATCCGTCCGTGCGGCGGCATAGACGTAACCCCAGTCAATGCGTGTATCGTCGCCGGCACGCTCCAGCACGGGCTGGTCAGCGGTGCCGGCGCGAAGGCCGGTGAGATTACCCATCGTTTGCCGCGACCATTCGACTTTTTGATTGGCTGAGTTCACGACAAGCTGCGCGCTGGTGCTATCAAAAAGCGAGACGGCATGACCCGCGCCATCGACGCTATGAACTTCCCACGCGATGTAGCTGAGCGGCCGCGCCAGCACTTCCAGATCGCTCGGAAGGGCGGCGGTCATGAAGGTCATCTTCACATGCAAATGCGAATCATCGAATTCATAAACGCTGCGCGTCGGAAAAACGCGAACGGAAACTTGCGGAAACGCCGGCACATCCGCCGGCGCGTTGCCCATCAGGCGGTATGTCTTCCCATCCACGCGCATGAGGCTCACAAGCGAATGCTCACGGCGGGTCCAGTGCCGCGTGGCGTCATCGGTGAGCTTGTCGGCGTTCGACCAGACGCTCAGATACGGATCGAAAGTCACGAGCGGAACGGCGGGGGGACGAAAGGGTTTGTTGTCGGCATGGGCTAAAGACGGGAGCAGCACAAACGTGATGGCCAATAAGACGACGCGATGAAATTTTTGCATAATCGTTTCCCTTCAAACTCCGCAAGCCGCTCTTGTTCCCTCCTCCGGTACTCCGGGGGAGGGTTAGGGTGGGGGCAGTTAGCCACAGACGACGCTCCGCAGCCCCCACCCCAGCCCTCCCCCGGAGTACCGGAGGAGGGAGAGGAAGGTGCGGGCTGCAAGCAACAAATTACGTCTGCAAAGCCCGATGGTACTCCCGCATCAACTCCCGGCGGCTCAGCAAGCCGATGATCCGATCCTGATTGGCCGCCAGGCACACCGGCAGCCGCGCGACTTCGTGGCGGGCGAAGGTTTCCAATGCCGAGGCCATATCGTCAGTGCTGCAAAGGCAGGGCAGATCCTCGCGAACCAGATCGCCGGCCAGCAGCAGGGGGATCGCATCGCGCTGGAAGAGCGCTGTATTTACGTCGTCGCTGGTGACCATACCCACAAAATCGCCGGCTTCATCCAATACGGCAAAATCGGTTGCGCCGTTGTCGGAAGTGAGCTGAAGCAGCCTCTCAACCGGCGAAGCTTGTGGAACAGATGTCACCGGTTCAAGTGCAACTTGCTCCAGCGTAATTCGCCGCAAGATGCTCATATCGACGCCGGTGCCGACGCGAACTCCGCGCCGGCGAAGCGTGAGCGTGTAAACCGAATCCGGAAAGATGAGCCGAGCCACACCCGTGGCTGTGATGCAGGCGAGCATCGCCGGCAGGATGATGTTGCGCTGATCGGTGACCTCAAACAAAATGAGGATTGAAGAAAGTGGTGCATGAACGACAGCCGCGAGGACCGCGCCCATGCCGATAATCGCGTAATAGCCATCGGGAAACTCGGCGTGGATATGAAAGATCTTGAGGAAGATTGTGAGCAGCGCGCCGGTGGTCGCGCCCAGGAACAGCGAAGGCGCGATGATGCCGCCGCTCCCTCCGCTGCCGAGCGTCAGGCAGGTGCCGACGATTTTTGCGGCGCAGAGAAAGATGACCAGCGCCAGCAATTTTCCGACGCCGACGCGCGTGTAGAAGTCGGCATAAAAATCGGGCGTGAGCATCGGCTGCACGGCGCCGTAGCCGTCGCCGTAAAACGCGGGCATTGGATAATTGTGAAAATCGATCGGCTTGGGTTGATGAATCATCCACCAGCCAAAGACGATCACGTATATGACGCCGAGCAGGCCCAGGAGCGCGCCGCCGATGGCGGGGCGAATCGCGCGGTGTATGCGCAGATGATGGAATCGCTCGTCCATCGTGTACATGAGCCGAGTCGTCGCGACGCCGGCCAGGCCGCACATGACGCCCAGGATCAGCAACTGCGGCAATCCCCCCCAGCCCATCGCGGCCATGTTCGCACTCGCCTGCGCGGGGAGCGAGAAGATCGCATGGCCGCTGCCGGGTTTGTAATGATTGAGAATGCCGCGCGTCGCGACGTTGGCGATCACGCTTGCCAAGACCACCGGAGCAAACGCGCGGATCGAAAAATCGAGCAGGATCACTTCGAGCGTGAAGAGCACGCCGCCGATCGGCGAATCGAAGATGGCGCTGATGCCCGCCGCGCATCCGCAGCCGATCAGCACGGGCATATGCTGTCGACTGATCTGAAAGATCATGCCGACACCCGAGGCGATTCCCGCCCCGATCTGCACGATCGGCCCTTCAGCACCAGCGGAGCCGCCCGTGCCGATGGTGACGGCGCTGGTAAGAATCTTCTCGATCGCGCTGAGCGGCGGAATGACGCCGCGATTGCGCATCACCGATTCCATCACATCAACGACGCCATGCCCCTCGCGCGCACGAAGCACATAAACGGTAACAAGCCCGACGATCAGCCCACCCAGTGCCGGCAGAAAAATCAGCAACACAACGCCGCGCCCGTAAAGAACGTCGTATCCGCCCGGCCACTCGTAGAGCCGATCGCGAATCCAGTTGATCAACGTGTGAAACGCCACCGCGGCGGCAGACGTCACTACGCCGACCAGAAACGCCATCGGCAGCAGAATGTAATGCTCGCGCAGCCCCATCCGCGTCATCAGACGCGTCATGAGAAGACGAGACCGCAGCCCAAAACTAGAAATCGCCGGCGGCATTTGGAGGGCAAACGATACCGATATCGCCCGCCGGCGAAAACCTCGCGGCTGAAAAATGTTGGGTGCCCATGGATTTGGCGCGGCATGGGCCGCCCATGAAGACTCACCACGGAGGCAGGGAGGTGCCCCGGAAATTCCGAAACCCGAATCCCCGAAATCCGAATCAATTCCGAATGACCAAATGCCCGAATTCCGAGATTGATGTCACGCGAAGCGACGAAGAAACGAAGAAATACTCAAAGGTTCTTCGTGCCTTCGCTTCTTCGCGTGACATCTGCTTTCGTCATTCGGATTTCGGATTTGATTCGGATTTCGGGGATTCGGATTTCGGAATTCAAGCGCGCCTCCGTGTGTCCGTGCCTCCTTGGTGAAGAATCAGGGCGGGACGCCTTCCACGTTCCCACACCGCGTGCTCATCGCTATAATCGGATGCAATGCCCGGCGGTCGCCCTGAGATTACTCTCCGAATCGAAAACTTCCTCAACGCCTGCGCCGATTGGTGCGAGGATCATTGGGTGGGCGGCATCGCGCTTCGTGTCGTTATTGTGTTGGCATATTTCGTGCTGCGAATTCAGGACATCGGACGCATCGCCTTCTGGACAATTCTGCTGTTGGCGGCGCTCTTCGTTCCGCGCTTGCTGATGTGGCTGCGGGAGCGCGAAACCAATCGCCGGTTTCTGAACGGCCAGTGCATCGAGTGCGGCTACGATCTGCGCGCCAGTCCGCAGCGCTGCCCCGAATGCGGCACGGAAGTGCCGCGCGGGTTTTCGAACAGGGAGTTGCCGCATCGAGACGTTCCAGTCGTTGAAGAGTTTCCGCGCATTGAGCTTCATCGGGGATTTTCGCACAAGGGGCCGCAACTGCCGTATGATCCCCACAAGACGTGAGCGCTAAGCGAGGCAAGGTCGTGGTCGCGATGAGCGGCGGAGTCGATAGCTCCGTGGCCGCGGCTCTTTTGCTGCGCGAAGGGTACGAGGTATTGGGCGTGTTCATGCGGCTCGGCTCGCCGCCGGGCGTTGAAGCTGCCGAGGAAACGGCTTGCGATACGAGCGGGAAGAACAAGCAGGGATGCTGCTCGGTGCTCGACGCCGCCGACGCGCGGCGAGTCGCCGGGCTGCTCGACATCCCGTTCTACGTGCTGAATTTCCAGGAAGATTTCGGCCGCGTCATCGATTATTTCGTCGATGAATACAATCGCGGCCGCACGCCAAATCCGTGCGTCCGCTGCAACGATTGGCTCAAGTTCGGCAAGCTCGCGCAATATGCGGAAGCGGTTGGCGCCGACTTCGTCGCCAGCGGTCATTACGCGCGGGCGGAAACGGATCCATCAACCGGCCGGCGCCGGCTCCTGCGCGGCCGCGATCATCACAAGGACCAGAGCTACGTTCTCTTCGGCATGTCGCGCCAAACGCTCGATCACACGCTTCTGCCGATCGGCGGCTACGAAAAGCACGAAGTGCGCGCGATGGCCGAGGAAATGAAGCTGCCGGTTTTCAACAAGCCTGATTCGCAGGAGATTTGTTTCGTGCCGAACAATGACTACGCCGCGCTCGTGCGCCGGCGTAGTCCGGATGCTTTCAAATCAGGAGAATTCGTAACGACTGACGGCGCTGTCGTCGGCACTCACGAAGGCCATCAGAACTTCACCATAGGCAAGCGCAAGGGTCTGGGTATTGCGCTTGGATATCCGGTGTACGTGGTGAATATCGATCCCGTCGCCAATCGCGTGACGCTGGGCGAAAAGGATGCGCTGCTGAAGTCATCGCTGGTTGCGCATCAGCTCAACATCCTGAGCGACAAACTGAGCCGCAGCGCCGGCGCGATCCGCTGCCACGCAAAGATCCGCTACAACCATCAGCCGCAGCCCGCAACAGCTACGATAAGCGGCTCCGATGAGTTGAGCATCACCTTCGACGAGCCGCAAAGCGCTATTACGCCCGGGCAGGCCGTTGTGCTTTATGATGGCGATGAAGTTTTGGGCGGTGGGTGGATTGATTCTGCAAAATAGTCATTTGTCATTGGTCATTGGTCCTTTGTCATTCGTGCACGGTTTGGGTGCGACTTCATGGACGGCAGCCATCGATTCGCATGGACAAATGACAAATGACAAATGACCAATGACAAATGACAATTGACTATTAGCACCTCCCCAATGACAACTGACAACCGTGACACTCAAGCGCAATGTCCTCATCTTTCATCTGGGCGCGCTGGGCGACTTTATCATCACCTGGCCGCTGGCGTTGACGCTGGCGCGGCTCTATCCGCAAAGTCGCGTGTTCTACGTCACCCATGGCCAGAAGGGCGCGCTTGCCGAGAGAATCCTGCGCGTCGAATCATACGATGTTGAAGGAGGATGGCATCGGCTCTTCAGCGAGGAGGCGGAGCTTCCCGCGCCCGCGGCAAAAGCGCTCGCCGGAGCACACACGCTGGTCAGCTTCCTTGCCGATCCCGACGGCCGCTGGGCCGCCAACTGTCGGCAGGCTAATCCAGGCGTCAGCCTACTCAATCTTTGCACAACGATGCCGGAAGGATTCGTCGGTCATGTTACGGAATTTTTGAATGAGCAGCTCTCGGCTTGGCCCGCGGCACAGACCGCCGCGGTGCAAATTCTCCGCTCAATCAATGAGCGCGGCTTGCTCGCCATCCCAAACTCGACTGGGCCGGTGGTGATCCATCCCGGCAGCGGGGCGGCGCGCAAGAATTGGCCACCGGAAAAATTTGCGCAGTTGTGCGAACGATTGCGCAAGGATGGGCGCGACGCCCGCGTGATTCTGGGGGAAGTGGAATTGGAACAATGGCCGCCCGCGCTCATCGCTCAATTGGAATCATCGGCTCAAGTGTTGCGGCCGAAGAATCTTCTGGAACTGCATGACCACATTTCCGCCGCCAAAGTTTTCGTTGGCAATGATAGTGGACCGACTCATTTGGCCGGCATCCTGGGCATTCCGACGGTTGCAATTTTCGGTCCGACGAGCAATCCGGTCCGCTGGAAACCGCTGGGGCCGCGCGTGCGCATTGTGAGCGGGGAGCTAAATGAGCTGCCAGTGGACGCCGTCTACACGGCGAGCAGACTCGGGGAGTGACCCGATAAGCAGCCTGCAGCATCACCGCAAAGAACTGTCATGCTGAGGTACTCCGAAGCATCTGGCCGTTTCGGGCAATCTGGCCAGATGCTTCGGAGTACCTGCTCTGAAAATGCGGCGGGCAGTGCCCGCCCTACGCGCCGCGTCATCGTAGGGCGGGCACTGCCCGCCGTTGTCGTGCTTCGCGGGTGTGCCGAAGGCACATGGCCACTCAGCATCGCGACGTCTGAGCCAATCGCGGCGCGGGGATTGCCCGCCGTTTTCCTTCACGAGCGAATGGCCGCATCTTGCATCCACCCATTCCTCTCGCGAGACTCCACGGCATGAAACTAGCGTTCTCGACCAACGCCTACACGCGCCATTCATTGCTCGACGCACTCAAGGGAATCAAGGCGGCAGGCTTCGTCGGCGTGGAGATTTTGGCCGATGTGCCGCATGCGTATCCGCCGCTGATTACGCCGGAATTGGTGCGCGAAATCGTGCAGACGCTCGAGCGGCTCGATTTGGCGGTCAGCAACATCAATTGCAATTGTTCGTTTGGCTACTGGAAGGACGCGCCGCCGGAGCCGTACTTTGAGCCGAGCCTCATTAGCCCGATTCCGCGCTATCGTGCCGATCGGTCGGCGATGATTCTCAAGACGCTGGAATTCGCCAAACAAGTTGGCGCGCAAAACATCAGCATCACAAGCGGGCGCACGCTGGGGGGCATGCCGCCGGACAAAGCCGCCGTGCAATTCGCGGAATCGATCAGGCCGATCCTCGACCAGGCCGACGCCGTCGGCATCAACATTGGCATCGAGTGCGAGCCGGGTTTGTTTCTCGAATACGTCGCCGAGCTTCGGCAATGGATTGACGACCTGAAACATCCGCGCTTCGGCGCAAATCTGGATATTGGCCACAGCGTCGTCATCGGCGAGCCCATCGCGGAATCGGTCCATCTGCTCGCCGGCCGCATCTGGAATCTGCATGTCGAAGACCTGCCTGGCCGCAAGCATTATCACATGATTCCCGGCGAAGGAACCTTCGACTGGAAGACGCTCCGCCGGGCGCTCGAAGAGATTCACTACGATCGCTTTCTCACGGTGGAGTTGTACACGCACACGGACAAGCCGCAGGAGGCGGCGGAGAAGAGTTTTCGGTTCTTGAAGTCTGCATTCGGGAGCGTAGCTGAATGAACGACGAATTTGAGGATGGAGGATGGAGGATGGAGGATCGAGGATAGCGCCGGCTGCCGAGGAGCGCGCCATCCCCTATCCTCAATTCTCCATCCTCAAATTCCTTCGGTCCTCTCAAACCCCTTCCCAATCCCCACACCGATGCGTATAGTCGCTTTCAACCTCCGGACACGGAGCGGACGCGTATGATTGAGAAAAAAGACGCGGGAGCGGCGACATCCACGGCGCCCAAAGCTGAGCCGACGGCAAACGATGAATCGTTTCTGCCTCAGTCCACCGTGCTCATCGTGGACGATAATCCGCAAAACGTCGAGCTATTGCAGGCGTTCCTCGAATCGCTCCCCGTGAAGCTGGTCACCGCCGGCGACGGGCTGGAAGCCCTGCGCAAGGTCGAAGAGCATTCGCCTGATCTGATCCTCCTGGACATCATGATGCCGCACATGAGCGGCTTTCAGGTTTGCAAAAAGCTCAAGGGCGATCCGCGCACCAAAGACATCCAGATTCTGATGGTGACCGCGCTCAACGAGCTGGGTGATATCGAGCGCGCCACCGAGAGCGGCACCGACGACTTCGTGAGCAAGCCGGTCAATAAATTTGAGCTGCTAACCCGTGTGAAGAGTCTGCTCCGGGTCCGGCATCTGAAGACGGAACTGGAAAGGGCGCTGACTTATCTGCATGAGATTGAGCAGGATGAAGAGATTCTTTGAGGGCCGGTTTTCCGTAGCGTAAGCTTTGGCACCCGCGGTGGAGGACGTTCCGCGTGCGCTAAATCGCCGCCGATGAACCGCTCGGTAAAGCATCGCGGAAGCGAGCAAAAGAACCCTCTCCCCTGTACTCAGGGGAGAGGGCAGGGTGAGGGGACAGCGATCCGCCAGACAGCGTACTTCGCCATTTGGCGCATCGGTCCCCTCACCCCAGCCCTCTCCCCTGAGTACAGGGGAGAGGGAGTAAGACCGCTGACAAGGATTCGATCCCCATGACCATACGCGCAATCGCGGCGTTCGCTCTTTCACTTCTCCTGGCGACAAGCGGAGCATCCGCGCAGGCGCAGCAAGCTGACGGTAACGCCGCCGCCACGGCGTTGCCGGCTACGCAACCCTCCGGTGATAGCGCCGGCGAGATGATGCAGCCGGCAGGCTCGTTCGCCGGCAACGGCGTCGAGGCTTATCGCATCGTCAATCGGAAGGATCAGATCGTCTCCGTTCTCAAGAACGGGATGATTGTGATCGTGCAGCGCGTGGCGACGCCCGTGGTCTCCGTGCGCAGCGTCACGCTGGCGGGCGGCGTCTACGAGAAGCAATGGCTCGGCGGGGGATTGAGCCATCTGCTGGAGCATCTGGTCGCGGGCGGCAGCAATGAACGTCGCACCGAAGCGCAAAATCGCGATCTGCTGCAAAAGATCGGCAACAATTCCAACGCCTACACCACCGAAGATAACACCGCGTTTTTCGTCAACACGACTGTGCCGCATATGGAGGAGGCGGTTGATCTGGTGAGCGGCTGGGTGCTCGGCGCGAAGATCACCGTGCCCGAATATCGCCGCGAATATCAGGTTGTGCAGCGCGAGCTGGAGATGGGCCTGGGCGAGCCGGATCGGCAGCTTTACTACATGGCCCAGACCAATCGCTATCGCATCAGCCCCGCGCGCGTGCCGGTCATCGGTTACCAATCCGTTATCCAAAAACTTTCGCGCGATGATGTCTACACCTATTACAAGATGGCGTATCAGCCCAACAACATGGTGTTCACGGTTGTGGGCGATATCGAGCCATCGGTGATGCTGGCGGCGGTGCAGAAGAATGTCGCCGCCGCGCCGCCGGGGCGGGTTTTTTCGCATGATATCGAGGCCGAGCCGCCGGTGCTGACGCCGCGAACTGTCGCCGCCACGTTCCCCAAGCTCGGCCAGGCGCGGCTGATGATCGGCTTCCCCTCCGTCTCCTTCAATGATCCGGACATGTACGCCCTTGATCTTCTCGCGGCGGCGCTGGGCGGCGGCGAAAGCTCGGTCCTCGTCGAAGAGCTGCGCGATCGCCAGCAGTTGGTGAGCGGCATCGGCGCGGAAGATGAAACGCCGGGATTCGTCACGGGAACGTTCATGGTCATGATGGAGCTTGACCCGGACAAAGTTCAGCAGGCCACCGAGGCGCTGCTCAAGACACTGGAATCGGTGAAAGCCGAAGGCGTCAGCGAAGACCGCCTCGCCCGTGCCAAGACGCAGACGCGCGCGTCATGGGTGAAACGCCGCATGACTGCCGAGGATCTGAGCACCATGCTCGCAGACGATTACCGCCTGAGCGGCGATCCGAATTTCAGCGAGAAATATGTGGAGCGCATCGAGGCGGTTACGCCGAAGCAGATTCAGGAAGTCGCCAACAAATATTTCGATAAGCAGCGCCTGCTGACGACAGCGCTCTTCCCCGCCGACTGGGCCGGGTCGGCAGGGTTGCCCAAGGTCGAGGACGTGCTGCGGCCAATCAGCCCGGCGACGTCGCAACCTGTCGAAGCCAAGCCGGCGTCGCAGGTCGTGCGGACGGAACTGGAGAACGGAACGATTCTGCTGGTGAAGCGAATCACCACGTCGCCGACCGTCGTGATGAACATGTATTCGCTCGGCGGGCTGACTGCTGAAGACGCCTCCACCAATGGCCTGGGCAATCTCACGATGCAGATGCTCATGCGCGGCACCGCCACGCGCAACGCGCAGCAGATCGCAACCTTCTTCGACGCCACCGGCGGCGACATGGGCGGCGCCTGCGAAAACAATACGTGGGTTTGGTCGGCGGATTGCCTCGCGCCGCAATTCGATAAGACGCTGGAAGTCTTCGCCGACATCGTCAACAACGCATCGTTCCCCGACGCCGAGCTTGCCCCCATGAAGAAGCGCGTCGAGGCGCAGATCAAGAGCGAAGACGCCGACTGGATGATGCAGTCGATGCGCTACTTCAGGAAGGAATACTTCGGGGCGAGCAAGTCGCCTTATCAATTCACCCGGCAAGGCACCATCGAGAACATTGGATCGTTCAATCTCCAGCAGGTGCGCGACTGGTACAGCAAGAAGATCTCTTCCAGCCGACGCGTCCTGGCGATCTATGGGGATGTTGACGTGGATAAAGCGAAGGGGCTCGCGACTCAGTTGCTCGGCAAAGGCGCGCGGCATGTTTCCCCGCCGCTTGGCGGCTTCGCGGATGCACAACCTCCGACACCGGGCACCGCCCCCAACAACACACCCTCGATCGACGTCCAAAACGTACAGATCCAAAAGACCGAGCAAGCGCTGGCCGGCGTCGTCATCGGATTCAAATCGAACAACGTGATCGGCGCCCCCGACATGTACGACTTTACCGTTGTCAAAAGCATCACCGGCGGCTTCACCTATCCGACCGGCTATATCTTCGAAACCCTGCGCGGCATGGGCTTGGTCTACGTCGCCTACACGCAAAACATGCTCGGCGCCCGGCCCGATATTCCCGGCACCTTCTTCGTCCTCGCCGGCTGCGAGCCGGGAAATGTCAACGAGACGGTGAATCAGATCCTGCTGAACATGGCCCGCGTGCAAGGCTCGCCGGCCGACATCAATACCAATTGGTTTGAGCGCTGCAAGGAGATGATCCCCACCGCCGACGCCATGGACCACGAAACCCCCGCGCAGCAGGCGTCCACCGCGGCACTCAATGAGCTGTATGGCCTTGGCTACAATTTCGAGGAAAAGTTCCCCGCCGGCATTCGTGCCGTCACGATCCAGCAGGCCCAGACCCTCGCCCGCACGCGGCTGCGTTCGTGCATCGTCACCATCAGCACCCCCAAGCCTGATGTCGTCAACATCAAGCCGGGCGTGCGGACGTACGAATCATTTCCGCCGGTCGATCTGACGCCGCGCGGCGTGCAGCATGATGTGGGTCAGCAAAAATGAGCGG
This sequence comes from Humisphaera sp., assembly GCA_036276235.1. Classification (GTDB taxonomy): domain Bacteria; phylum Planctomycetota; class Phycisphaerae; order Tepidisphaerales; family Tepidisphaeraceae; genus JANWHF01. The sequence continues at coordinate 20,401 of DATBDZ010000447.1, forward strand.
GTGGTCTCTCGATCGTCGTGGAAACTGAAGGCTGTATGTCGCTTCATCTAAAGTTCACCCGCGCTGATGGGAATGCGTTGGGCACGTTTGACGATGTGCGCCAAGCAATTGTGGATTTACTTCCGAATGTACGCATCTATCAGAAGCCGGGAGGACAACAAAAGATTGCGGACTTAGAGTCCCGTGGGTTACCGCTTCCGCAAATGGTGCGAAAGATCTTCGAAAGCATGCCGTCGTGGACCGTGGCAGAGTACGGCAGTTCGAAGGAGCCGCTGCTGTGCTTTGTGTTGGGATCTGGTGGTGAACTGCGCCACCTGAAGGTATCCGTAAAGGGTGACTTGGCAGCCGCGGACGCGATTCTGCAGCGACTGGCCCAAGCGCAGGGTTGGTCGATTTCTGAATTCAGTCCGAGCGACGCAAACGGGACGTGGAACGATGCGGGCAAATTACCCTGAGATGTTCGATCAAAAAAACACGATCGCCGATTTCCTTAATGCGACGGCGGCGAAGCGGCCGACGCCGGGCGGCGGAAGCGTCGCCGCGCTCGTCGGCGCGCTGGCGGCGGCAATCGGCGAGATGGTCCTCAACTACAGCCTCAAAAAGAAGGGGCTGGAGATCTACACGGAGGACCTGGAGATTGCCGTCCATGAGCTGCATTGCGGCCGCGACATGATGGTCATGCTGATGGTGGAAGATCAGACGGCGTATTCGACGCTCACTGCGATCAAGAAGCAACCCGAGGGGCCGCAGCGGGATGCGGATTATGCCACGGCGCTGAACGCCTCGATCATTACGCCCCAATCGATGTTGGCGACGGCGGTCGCGCTGCTGGGCGTCTGCGAGCGCGTCGCCGATCTGGTCAACTGGTATCTGCTCAGCGATCTGGCGGTCTGTGCCGAGCTGGCGATGGCGACGGCGCGCTGCGCGGCCTACAACGTGCGCGTGAATTTGCCGGAATTGAAGGATTCGATCGAGCGGCAACGCATCGAATCAGAACTGACCCAAATCCTCGCTCGGGGCGTCGAGGCGATCCAACGCGTCATCCCACATATCTGGTCGAGAATCGCAAACGCGCCATGAATCTGATATGATGCCGCCAATGGCGATGAAGGAGTCATCGCCCGAGATTTCACTGTGCTGAAATCCTCCGTAGGGTCTGCCTTGGCGGACGTGAGTTGCGTCCCGGCGCGGAGACGTCCGCCAAGGCGGACCCTACGATTCGGCGATTTCAAGTCTTCACAATGGCAATGGAGTGCCCATGTCCGATCCACGCGATTACCGGCTCGATCTTTCCTCTAATGTTTCAGTTGAATCGCCCCCGGCCTCCGCGGCAGGCCGGCCGTTCCTCAGCGTTCACTTCACTTGCTGCGGCGTCTACCAGCGCATCTACCGCGCCCCCGACGCCACCCACTACGCCGGCCGCTGCCCGCGTTGCGCAAAGGCCGTGAGATTCGCCGTCGGCTCGGGCGGAACGGATTGCAGGTTTTTTACCGTGAGCTGAGGCGCCAGAGCTGGAGCAAAGAAGCAGCACCGCCCTTGCTTTCAAGTTCTCTCAAGTAGTGCGTCTAGAACCTGCTCGATGGGTGTCTGCCAATCGCCGGGCTTTGGCTGGCGGAATAGTCGCATCGTTGGATACCACGGCGAATCCGTTCGATCCAACATCCACTTCCAATCGGCCGGTTCGCAAAGCAGCACCCAGCAAGCCTTGCCGATTGCCCCCGCAAGATGGGCGACGGACGTATCGACCGCGATGACCAGATCCAGGTTTGCCGCCAGCGCCGCGGTATCCGCCATATCGTGGAGCTCCTCTGTCCAGTCAAGCAAATCAATACCGGCCGGTGCATCCTTTGCGGGTGGACCCTTCTGGAGGCTTACAAATCTAACTCCATGATTGGCCGCCGTTGCGAGACGCGCAAACGCGCCGGGCGGCGGCGAGCGCGACCATCCTTCCTTGATCGTCTTGCTCGCCGACCAGACCAGCCCGACGGTAAGGCGGCCACGATGCGGAGCCAACCGCTGTCGCCAGTGTTCTGCGAGTGATGGATCAGGGGTGAGGTATGGGATGGCGGCAGGAATCGTTTCCAATCGTGTGCCAAATGCCCGAGGACAACTCATGACCGGGCAAAGAACGTCAAAGGAAGGTACTGGCCCGCCTTCGACGCGCAATTCTTCGATTCCCGGCATGCGCTGAAGTAGACGATAAAGTTCGGGTTGGCTGAGCATGACGACCCGTCCGCCGGCCGCGATCAGGTTTGGCACGTAGCGAACGTACTGGATCGTGTCTCCCAATCCATTTTCCGCATGCAGAAGGACTCGTCGTCCCTTCAAAGGCGAGCCATCCCATCGAAGATGCCTCCATTTCGGAGCGAGCAATCCATCGGAGAATGCCAGGCGCTCTTCGAATAATTCAAAGCCTTCTTTCCACCGATTAAGGACAAGCATGAGCATGCCCAGGTTGCGACGGATGCCCGGCCAGCTTGGAGCGAGCGACAGAGCTTTTCGATACGATGCTTCCGCGTCATCAAACCGGCGCTGCG
>DATBDZ010000448.1:0-3188 GCA_036276235.1 Humisphaera sp.
TGGCCGGTATCAGATTACCGATCAAATCAGCCGCTCTGGGATGGCCAGCATCTTCAAGGCGATCGACAACAAAACCGGCCGCGTCATCGCGCTCAAAGTCCCGTTCATGCAGTTCGAAAGCGATCCTGGGTTTTACTCCCGTTTTCAGCGCGAGCAGCAGATTGGTCAGACGCTCAATCACCCGTACATCCTGCGACTGGAGGCGCGGCCGGAAAATCAGAGCCGCCCGTATCTGGTGATGGAATATCTGGAAGGGCAGACGCTGGGCCATGTGATGCGGAGTATCCGGCCGATGCCGGTGAGCGATGCGCTGCGGATCGCCAGCCGCGTCTGCGAGGCATTGCATTACATGCACACGCACGAGGTCGTGCATCGCGATCTGAAGCCGGAAAACATCATGATCTGCAACGACGGCAGCATCCGCATCATGGATTTCGGCATCGCCAAATACGAAAGCATGCGCCGCCTCACCTTTGGTGGCTTCACCCCGGCCATGGGCACGCCCGACTACATGGCCCCCGAGCAGGTGAAGGGAAAGCGCGGCGACGCCCGCACCGATATCTACAGCCTGGGCGCGATTCTCTATGAGATGGTGACCGGGGCCGTCCCCTTCGAAGGCGCCAATCCGTTCCTCATCATGAACGCCCGCTTAAGCGGCGACCCCATGGCGCCGCGACAGCGCAATCTGGATATCTCGACGCAAGTGGAAGAGATCATCCTGCACGCGATGTCGCGCAATCCGCACGATCGCTATCCGACAGCCCTGGCGATGAAGGATGAATTGGATCATCCGGAGCAGGTGCAGAACACAGGCCGCGCCGAAAGACTACAGGCCCCCAAAGCCTGGAAAAGCCGCTGGCGCGGAACACGCCTGGTCATCGTCGCGACGGCGCTTCCCCTCGTGGTGTGGGGGATCGTTGTCATCGTTAGACATTTAAAGTGGCAGTAGCAATGTTTAGACAGACGTCGCTCGCACGAGCAGCGCTTCCACCTTAATAGCCGAGGACGGAAGCCCCCGGACGTTCCACGAGCACGGGACATGTTTCTCAAACGCTAACAACGCAAGAAACCGTTATGCTGAGGTACTCCCAAGCTCTGGCCCACTCGCGCGAACAAGCCAGATGCTTCGGAGTACCTCAGCATGACGGTTTTCAGCACCAGCCAAAAGTCCCAATTCCCTACAAATCCTCTTTCACCGCTCGAGTCGCGGGTTGCGTCGTCGGAACAAAATTCTCATCCTTCATCATCTCGCGCAACCGCTTGTATTCCTGCTGCTTCTTCTTCTCCGCGAATTGCCGAATATCGGGCGGCAGATCGTTCTCGCGCAAGAATAGCGTCATCCCGTTATCAAGCTGCAACGTCGCGAAGATCGGGCTGTTTTGGCCGGCGACTGTTGGTGTGGGATTCGGATTCTGATTCCAGAGATAAACGCCGCCTGGCTTGATAACGTAATCGAGGCCCGTAACGCCGCGGATGTCGTCTAACGCCTGGCGGATCGGGGCGCTATCCAGCAACAACGTAATACGCCGGAATTCGGGCGGCACCCGCTGCAGCGCGCCGGCTTCCAGCTCGAAATCGATCCCCGCCGCCTGCGAAAGCTCCGTGAGCACCTGGCTCAGTTCCGTGTTATTGAATCGGCGATTGATCGTCTTGCGAAGCTGCTGCAGCACGACCTGCTCGCGCGGAACGATCACGATGCTCTTGCCCCACGGATACCACGTGGCGTCCGTCCGATCATCCTTGGTCAGCGATTCCAACGCCTCGGCCACGCTCGCATTGCGCGGCACATTCACCGGCGCATCGGCCTTCAACTGATCACCCGGACGAAATTCGACGGCAAATGAGGATTTCGACGCGGCCAATTTCTGATCGACCGCATCGACGAGTTGCTGCACGGTCAGCTTATCGCCGGCGAGGCCCATCGGCGTTTCCGATAGCATCGCCAGCGCGCCAAGCTCCTCAACCGTAGCGCGGCGGCCAAGCCGCGCCAGCGCCGGCGACGGCTTGATCGTCACCGCCTGCGCGCCCAGCTCCCATGTCAGGCCTAAGTGCTGACTGATCGATGTCAGCGCATCGCGCAGCGTCTTGTTCTGAATTTTGACGCCCACATTGGTTTGCTCGCCCCACGGAAGCAGATCGTAAACATTAGGCTGCACGCGGATCGGGACAGCAGTCTGCTCCTCGATCTTCGACATCACCTGCGGCAGCACGCCTTCCAACTGAAACGACACGAGCTTGTCCATCGCCTCGTTAATCAGCGCGGAAGTGTCTGCGGCAAATGATTGTGCCGGCGCAAGAAAAATCGCCAGACCCAATACGATGAAGGCAAGTTTGGTTCGCATCGTGAATTCCCTTTGCGTCGAACCTATCCGTGCACTACCGAAAGATCCCGGTGGCAGGGTGCCATGTCCCACGCTTGCGTGGGCATGTCTTTCTTTGGGCCATCCCAGCAGCCCAAGCACATGCTCACGCAAGCGTGAGGCATGGCACCCACGCGACCGGTGCCACCAGTGGCCTGGCTCGCATTACCGTCCGTTTGAACTACTACTGCAGCTCAAACGGCAGCGCGTTGATATCTTGAGCGGGGTTGATGCCGCTGGCAACTGTGACGTGTGCCGGGCGGGAAATGACATCGTCGCTGTAGCGGGCAAGATTTGAATCATCGGGCGCGCGGCCGGCGGGCCCGACCGATACCGAAATCTCCGAAGGCCCCTGCGCAATCTCCGCCTGCGGGCCGACGATCTGGGCCACAGAGGGCGCGCTAATGGGTTGGCCCTGAGGTGTCGAGTGACCAAAAGGTATGAACCGAATCGCAATGCCCGCCGCGATCAGCACCGATGCCGCAAGCGCCATAGGCATCGCCATCCGCATCCAATTCATTCGTAATCGCGAGGCAGACTGCGCCTCAACCGGAATCTCCACTTGCGCCACCGCGGCTGAAATTTGCCCGGCAAGCAAATCCCACCGAAGCTCCGGCATCGGCGAAGCCTTGAGCATCTGATCGAGCTTGCGATGTTCTTCCAAAAGCCGCCGCGCTTGCGGGTCGGAAGCAAGCCGACTCTCCAGCGCAGACCTCTCCGCGGGGCTCAGCGAGCCGTCAAGGTATTGGCTGATGGAGAATTCGAGGTCCATTAGTCGGTGGTTGGTTGTGGGTTGTTGGTTGTGTGCTGTGAAGCACGGTTGACCTC
>DATBDZ010000449.1:0-2509 GCA_036276235.1 Humisphaera sp.
TGAAGCATCTGGCCCATTTGCGCAGACGAGCCAGATGCTTCGGAGTACCTCAGCATGACACAGACCAGCGCTCGTGATTTTGCTTCGACACTCTCCCGCATCCTCGCACCCTCACGCGATCACATCCATCACCGGCTTACCCTCCGCGATCTTCACAGGGCGATTCCCGATCGCTTTCACTTCGGTTTCCGGATCGATCCCAAGGAGATAGAACATCGTCGCCGCCAGGTCATCCGGGCGGACCGGGTCTTTTGATGGGTACGCGCCGTTTTTATCGGATGCGCCGTAGACGAATCCGCGTTTCACGCCGCCGCCGGCCAGCAGCGTCGTATAGCACTGCGGCCAATGATCGCGGCTGGTTTGCGTGTTGATCTTCGGCGTGCGGCCGAATTCGCCCATCCAGATCACCAGCGTCGTATCAAGCAGGCCGCGCTCGTCCATGTCGTTCAGCAGCGTCGGCAGCGTTTGCTCGGTGATCGGCAGATGATACTTCTCGATGATCGGATACATGTGGGTGTTGTTGAACCCATGCGTATCCCAGCCGCCGGCGACGGTGCTCTGCCCGCCGATGCCGTCGGAGAAATAAACCGTGATAAACTTCGCGCCGGCTTCCACCAGCCGCCGGGCGAGCAGCAAACTTTGGCCGTACGTATGGCGGCCATATTCATCGCGAAGCTTCTGCGGCTCGGCGGAGAGATTGAACGCCTCGCGCAGCTTCGTGGAGTTGAGCATCGCCATCGCCCTGCCGTAATACTCATCGAGCCCGCGGGCGGCGGCAGAGTAATCCATCAGCCGCGATTGCTGATCGATCACCTTCTGCAATTCCCGCCGCTCTTCGAGCCGCCCGATCGGCATGTCTGAAGGGAGGCTCAATTCCGGCAGCGCGAAATCCGGGTTGTTCGGATCCTGCGCGAAGAAAAACGGATCGTGCGCCTTGCCCAAAAAACTCGCATGCTGTCCCGGCGTGACCGCGCCGTCGCGAATCACATACGGATAAGAGACAAACGTCGGCATGTCGCCGCCGTTGGGCGAGAGCGCATCGACCACCGATCCATACGCGGGAAAAAGGTCGAGCGAATCCTTCAGGCGGATGTCATCCGTCGGCGGCGCGTGGCCGGTGAGCGCGTAGTACGACGCCGAGTTGTGGTTCTTCATCGTGTGGGTCATGCTCCGGATGAGCGTGACCTTGTTCATGATTTTCGCGACCTTCGGCAGCCGCTCGCACACCTGAATGCCGTCGGCACTCGAGGCCATCGGCTTATAGGGCCCGCGAATCTGCTCGGGGGCGTCGGGCTTCATGTCGAACATGTCGATGTGACTGGGGCCGCCGAACTGGTAGAGGAACATTACGGACTTGGCCTTGGGGGCGATTTTTTTGAGGGAATCGCCGGCCAGTTTTTGTGCGACTTGGGCGCGGAGCAGCCCGGGCATCGTCAGGCCGAGCAAACCGGCGCCGCCGACTTTCAACATCGCGCGGCGCGAAAGCTGGCAGAAATGAAAGCTGGAACAGGCGGATGAGTGCTTCCTGGACATGGTAATCAACTCTCATGTGGCACGGGTTTTTAACCCGTGTTGACGGCGCAAAAAGCAAAGTCATTTAAGCTTCAACAATCTGTCTCTTCGATGCTCGCTCGCACGGGTTAAAAACCCGTGCCACAATGACGTTTGTCATCTCCGCAACACAAACTCCTTCGCATTCAGCAGCGCCCAGGCCACATCCTCCAGTCCCTTGCGGCGATCCTGTGCCTTCTGAATGTGATCGATCAACGCCTTCGATTCATCCGACGTCGGCGGGCGCGTCAGTGCTGCCAAATACAGTTCCTCCACGATCTGCTGATCAGATTTTCCTGCGTCGATCAGCTTGGCTAACCGGTTGGTCGAGTCGGTCAGCAGCTTGGCCAGTTCTGGGCCGCTGATGAGCTGGAATGTCTGGCCGAGCGTGGTGTCGGTCGAGCGCTCGCATTCGCACACGAGCAATCTTGGCGGTTTGCCGAAGGTGACCAGGAAATTATCCGCCATCGAAGGTCGTCCGCCACGGCGCCCGCCGGCGGCGGCTACGTGCACGCCGGGGATTTGGCCGGCGCGCATGCCTTTGGGATAGCCGGCGAACTCTTCGGGAACGTCCGCCACCTGATGCTGCGCATCGAGCAATTGCTCGGCGGTTAGACGCCGCGCGATCGTGTGCGAGAAATTCGTTTCATCGTCGGCGTTGGTCTCGTTTGGCTCGGCCGAAAGGGCATACGTCCGCGACGCCATGATCAGCTTGATGATGTAGCGGACGTCATAGTGGTGATCGACAAAATCCTTCGCCAGCGCATCGAGCAGTGCCGGATGGCTGGCTGGATTAGTCGCACGGAAATCGTCGATCGGATCGACGATGCCGCGCCCCATCAGATGAAACCAGATGCGGTTCACCTGCGCCCGCGCGAAGAATGGATTCTGCGGCGAGGTGATCCACTGCGCCAGTTCATCGAGCCGATCCTGATCGTCCTTGATGCAGTCTGCCGAT
>DATBDZ010000450.1:0-10747 GCA_036276235.1 Humisphaera sp.
GCAATTCTGGTCGATCGATGGCGTCGAGACAATCCTGGGTCTGCGAAGCCTATGGCTCAGTCAAGATAATCGCTGGCAGAGGTACTGGGAAAATCGCTGCGCCTATGTCAATTAGCGGGGCGCGCCAGGCTTGCTGCACCCACGACGTGGAATGTGACGGACGCTGGCTGCCTCGTCACGTTTCATGTTTTCACGTTTCGACAATGGGTCAGTTTTGGTGCCACAGGTCGGCGTACTCGCAGACCTGTGCCCTGACGCGGCAACCGCCCAGGTCTCGGAGTACCGCGACCTGTGGCACCCGTCTACGAATTCAAACTGACCACTACCCACGTTTCAATTGCCCACTTCCTCATCGACTCCGACCGCAAAATGTGTTAAAAGCCAGTTAACAGGCGGTTGATCGAAGGCTGGGGGTCGTTGGGTTTTGTGATTTTGGGCCAGCGACAACGGAGGCGATGTGAGCAGAGCGCGCATTGCGGGCGCTTCTGGCAGGCGGCGTGGTCGGGGTAAACGCCGCGGCGTGGAGCAGTTGGAGTCACGGGTTCTTTTGACATCGGTGGTGCCGGCGGGGTGGACGGACGCCGACATCGGCGCGCCAGCCCAGGCCGGCAGCGCCAATTTCACCGCCGCCAGCGGCGCCTGGTCGATCGCAGGCGGCGGGGCCGACATCTTCGGCGCCTCCGATCAATTCAACTTTGCCAGCACATCGGTGAGTGGCAACGCCACGGCAATCGTCAAAGTTGCGACAGAGCAGAACACCGATCCATCAGCCAAAGTGGGCCTGATGATGCGCGGATCGTCTTCCGCCAATGATGTCTTTGCGGACATCGTCATCACGCCCGGAAGTGGCGCGAGCTTTCAGTGGCGAGCAGTGGCCGGCGGAACGACGAGCACCACGACGGCAACCGGCATCGTCGCGCCGCAATGGCTCGAGTTGATTCGGTCCACGAGCGGCTCCAACACTGTCTTCACCGGTTTTCGCAGCGCGAATGGCACAACGTGGACTCAAGTCGGCACGGCAACCTATGCGAGCTTTCCCGCAGCCGCGCTGACTGGTCTGGCCGTCACCGCGCATAACAACACGCTGCTCAACACCAGCACGTTCTCAAACCTGAGCCTGACGACATCGCCACCAACGGTGGCGACGGCGGCTGCTGCCAATCCTTCCGCGCCGACGGGAAACACGACGTTGCTTTCCGCTCTCGGCGCCGATCTGGCCGGCGAATCGAATCTCACCTACACCTGGGCTGCGACAGGCACGCCGCCGGCGCCGGTGCAATTCAGCGCGAACGGCACCAACGCCGCCAAGAGTACGACGGCGACATTCGCCGCGGCCGGAACCTATTCGCTGCAGGTGATAATCAAGAATTCAATCGGCCTGACAGTAACCAGCAGCGTCACCGTGCAGGCGGCAGGTGCCACGCTTCCTACAGGTTGGACAGACAACGACATCGGCGCACCGGGCGTCGCCGGGTCGGCCACCTTCAACAACGGCAACTGGACAATCGCGGCTGCCGGGGCGGATATCAACGGGGCATCGGATCAATTCAACTTTGCGAACACGCCGCAAACGGGGGATACGACGGCGATCGTCAAGGTCGTGACGCAGCAGAACACCGATCCATCCGCCAAAGCCGGCCTGATGGTGCGCGGGTCATCTGCCCCAAATGATGTCTTTGCCGACATCGTTATCACGCCGGGCAGCGGCGTGAGCTTCCAATGGCGGCCAACCGCCGGCGGGCCGACAAGCACATCGAATCTCGCCGCCATCGTCGCGCCGCAGTGGCTCAAGCTCGTTCGATCCACCAGCGGCACCAACACCGTTTTCACCGGCTTCACCAGCCCCGACGGCACGACGTGGACACAGGTCGGCACGACAACCTACGCGAGCTTTCCCGCAGCGGCACTGGCTGGTCTAGCGGTCACTTCGCACAACAACGCGCAGCTCAACACGAGTACGTTTACAAATCTGAGCCTGACAACATCGCCGCCGACGGTGGCGAGCGCGTCCGCCGCGAATCCGTCCGCGCCGACGGGGAACACGACCGTCCTATCGGTGCTGGGCACTGATCTGGCCGCCGAATCGAATCTCACGTACACGTGGGCCGCGACGGGAACGCCGCCTGCACCGGTGCAATTCAGCGCGAACGGCACAAACGCCGCCAAGAGCACGACGGTGACGTTTGCGGTCGCGGGAACTTATACGCTGCAGGCCACGATCACCAACGCGATCGGCTTGAGCGTGACCAGCAGCGTCATCGTTCACGTCGCAAGCGCGGGGCTTCCTTCCGGGTGGGCGGATAACGATATCGGCACGCCGGGCCTCGCCGGCTCGGCGATCTTCAACGCCGGCAACTGGACAATCGCCGGCGGCGGGGCGGATATCTGGAATTCTTCCGATCAGTTTAACTACGCCGCCGAGAATTTTTCCGGCGATGTGGTCGTCATCGCGAAGGTAAACAGCGTCAGCAATTCTGATGGCTGGGCGAAGGCGGGCGTGATGATCCGCGCCTCGTCGGCCGCCAACGCGGCGTTTGCGGATGTTGTTGTGACGCCCGGCAACGGCGTCGCGTTTCAATTCCGCACCAGCGCCGGCTCCGGAGGAAACAATCAGCAGGTCACCGGAATCAAAGCGCCGCAATGGGTCAAGCTCGGGCGCTTCGGCAACAGCTTCTTCGGGTTCTATAGCGCCGACGGCATCACCTGGAAACAGATCGGCAGCAACGCCGCCGTCACGATGGGGACCACCGAGCTGGTGGGGCTGGCAGTGACAGCGCACAACAACACGCTGCTGAGCACCGCGACATTCAGCAATTTCTCGGCGACCGCCAACGCCGCCCCGACGATCGTGAACGCCGCCGCGGCGACTCCGAATCCGCTGCAAGGTTATACGACGAATCTGAGCGTGCTGGCCGCCGATGATGGTGAAGAGCGAAATCTCGTTTACACGTGGGCTGTCAGCGGAACTCCGCCGGCGCCCGTTACATTCAGCACCAACGCCACCAACGCTGCCAAGAACACGACGGCTACGCTCTCGCTCTCCGGCACCTACAACTTTCTGGTGACGACGACGGACGTAAGCGGCCTTGCCGCCACGAGCAGCGTGACGGTGGTCGCATCCGTGCCGCCGCCGATTCCGATCGGGCTGAATCCGCTGTGGGTCGGCGCGAGCATCAACGTCTCGTGGCTTCCGTCCTCGCGAGCGCAGACATACAACGTCTATCGCGGCACCGCGCCGGGCGGCGAAGGATCGACGCCATACGTCAGCGGATTGACGGGCACGACCTTCGTCGATTCCGCCGTGACCGCCGGCCAGACTTACTACTATCAGATCAGCGCACTCGATTCCGGCGGCTTGGAAAGCACGCGCAGCTTCGAAGCGCTGGCGCTGTCGGCAGTCCCTTCCACGCCGATCATCAGCGAGTTCATGGCGCTGAACTCCAAGACGCTCAAGGATGAAGACGGCGATTCCTCCGACTGGATCGAGCTGCTCAATCCAACGCCGGTTGATCTGAATCTGAGCGGCTATCATCTCACCGATAAAGCCGACAATCTCACCGAATGGACGCTTCCTTCGGTCACGATTTCGTCCGGCGGATTCCTGATCGTCTTTGCCGATGGGAAGAACCGGACCGACCCGGCCCATCCGCTGCATACGAATTTTTCGCTGAGCGGATCGGGTGAATATCTGGCGCTGGTTGCTCCCGATGGTTTGGCGGTGCTTTCTTCGTACAACTTTCCGGCGCAACGCGAAGACGTGGCGTACGGCGTCGGCGTCAGTGAGGCGTTCCCGCAGTTCATCAGCGCCGGCGCTGCCGATCGCGTGCTCGTGCCAACCGACGGCTCGCTGGGCACCACATGGACACAAAACGGCTTTGACGATTCGGGCTGGCAGGCGGGAACAACCGGCGTCGGATATGAAACTGAAACCGCCGTGCCGACATCGCCCGGGTTTTCCGTCCGCATGGTCGATACGCAGGGCGGCACCGACGGAAGCGTTTCCGACATCGGCCGCGCGACCGCGATTCTCAATGGGACGGCCATTCCCGGCGCTTTCAGCGTCGTCTTCGACGGCACCGTCAACCGACCGCAGATCAACATGGGTGACGGCGGAAACTACACCGGCGATCTCACGCTGCCCAACGGCCTGGGCGGGACGTCGGCGGATAACGGCGCTGCCGGCCGCACGGATTATGCGCTGCGCGTCAGCGCGTACGTAGTCATCCCCGCGGGGACTTATACGGTGGACGTCAACAGCGACGATGGCTTCCGCCTGATCATTCCCGGCGTCACGTTTACCAATCGTGTTGGGGAGAATTTCACCGGCGCGACCAATCCCAGCCCCGCCAATACGCTTGTTTACGGCGGCGCGCGCGGCGCGAGCGACACGCTGGCCAGCTTCACGATTCCGGCAGGCGGACTGACCACCACGCTCACCGTCGATTACTTCGAACATACCGGCGGCGATGAGCAGGAACTTGCAATTGCCAACGGGCCAGTCACCGCATTCACCGCCGGCACGTTCTCGCTGCTGGCCAACGGCGTGCTCGGTTGGCAGGTGCTCGATCCGAATGGCCCGTATACGCCGAATTATGCAGGCCTAATCGGCACGAACACGCAGTCGCAGATGTTCAATACCGGCAAAAACGCGGCGTACATTCGCGTTCCATTCACCGTTCCCAATCCCGCGACCGCCACCGCCGTCCGCTTGCAGATGAAGTATGACGATGGATTCGTGGCGTACGTAAATGGCCAGCTCGTGGCCCAGCGAAACGCGCCCGCTTCACCGGCCTGGAATTCATCGGCCTCGGCGACGCATCCCGATGCGGCGGCGTTGCTCTTTGAGACGATCAACATTCCCAGCGCCGATCTGGTCGCGGGAACAAACGTGCTCGCGATCGAGGGGCTGAATGCCGCCGGCGATCAAAGCGATTTCCTGATCTATCCGATCATGGACAATCTGATCGTGAGCCTGGGCGCGCAGGGATTTCTCAATCCAACCCCCGGCGCGGTCAACGGACAGGCCATCGCGCAGGGAGTGGCGGATGAGCCGACCTTCGATCATCCGCATGGGTTTTACAACGCGCCGTTTCAACTGGCGATCAGCACCACCACGCCCAACGGGCAGATTCGCTACACGCTGGACGGCAGCGCGCCGACCGCGACCAACGGCATCCTCTACACCGGCCCGATCACCGTCAGCGGCGAGACTGATATCCGTGCCGCCACGTTTGCACCGGGCGATCTTCCGAGCTTCGCCAACACGGCGTCGTACATTTTCTTGAACGATGTGCTGCAGCAATCGACCGATGGCCAGCCGCCCGCGGGTTGGCCGTCCGATTGGGGACATAGCGTTGAGCATTATGGGATGGATCCGCGTGTCGTGAACGATCCCGCTTACAGCCCCGAGATCAAACAGGATCTGCTTTCGATTCCGACATTCTCACTGTCGATGAATCTGGCTGATTTGTTTGATCCGCTCACGGGCATTTACTCCAACGCACAGTACAGCGGCGATGCATGGGAGCGGCCGGGGTCGATCGAGATGATGAAGCCCGACGGCAGCGGCGGGTTTCAGGCCAACATCGGCGTGCGAATTCACGGCGGCTACAGCACCGTCGCGATGGATGCCAAGCACGGGTTCCGCATCATGTTCGGCAACCAGTACGGGCAATCCGAGCTGGATTACCCGCTCTTCGGCGCGCAGGCGGCGCAATCGTTTACCGAGTTCGATCTGCGCACCGATCAGAATGGATCGTGGCAATACAGCAATCCATCGCAATTCGTCGGGATTCGCGATGAATTCGGCAGCACAACAATGGCGGCGACAGGCCAGCCCGCCGAGCATACTTTCCTCTGCTTCCTCTATGTCGATGGAGTTTTCTGGGGCCTGTATGCGGCCATGGAGCGGCCCGATGCCGATTATGCCGCCAGCTATTTCGGCGGAACCGCCGCCGACTATGACGTCGTCAAATCGGGCGGGTATGACACCAACTGGACCCTCGAAGCCACCGATGGAACGATGAGCGCCTGGACGCAGCTTTACAACTACATGTCCACGCTCAACATGAGCAACAACGCCAACTACGAGATGATCCAGGGAAATAATCCGGACGGCACGCGCAATCCGAATTACCCCGATCTGCTCGACGTTGACAACATGATCGACTACATGCTAGTGATCTACTACACCGGCAATCGCGATGCACCCAACAGCGATTTCCTGAGCAATCTGCGCCCCAATAATTTTTACGCCATCCGCCCGATCGACGGGAGCTTCGGCTTCCGTTTCGTTCCGACCGATTCGGAGTGGATCATGCTCGATGTCAACCAAAACCGCGTGAACACGGCGGTGACGCCGACGCTTTCCACCAGCAATCCGGCGTGGTTCTTCCAGCAGCTTGAGCCCAATCCAATCTTCCGCATGCGGGTTGCGGATTTGATCCAAAAGCAATTCTTTGACAATGGGCCGCTGTCGGTTCCGAATGCCACGGCACGATTCACTTCGTGGATGAACATCGTCCGCGGGCCGACGGTTCCCGAATCGGCGCGCTGGGGCGATGTGCTGCGGCCGACGCAGCCTTACACGCGCAACGTGGAATGGCAGAACGAGATCAATCGCATTCTCACTTCGTATCTGCCGCAAAGAACGAACATCGTGCTGGCGCAGCTTGCGGCGGTGGGGCTTGGCTCAACCGTTGGCGCCCCGACGTTCAACCAATTTGGCGGAACGGTTCCTTCAGGCTTCCTGCTCTCCATCGCAAATCCCAATGCCGCCGGCACGATCTACTACACGCTGGACGGCAGCGATCCCATGCTGTTGGGCGGCGGACTCTCGGCGACGGCGCTGGTTTATTCGGGCGCGATCACGATGAATCAGACGACCGAAGTGAAAGCGCGCGTGCTGTCCGGCGGTGTCTGGAGCGCGCTGGAAGACGCCACCTTCAATCTGTCTGCCAGCACGATTCGTCTCACCGAGCTGAATTACGATCCGCCCAAGCCGCCGACGGGCAGCCCGTATAACAACGATGATTTTGAATTCGTCGAGCTGAAAAATTACGGCAGCGTGCCGGTCAATCTGAAGAACCTCGCGTTCACCGACGGCATCAACTTCACCTTCGACAACGTCACGCTGGCGGCGGGGCAGGTCGGCGTTTTGGTCAACAAACAGGCGGCATTTATATCCCGATACGGGACCGCGCCGCTGATCATCGGCTCCTACGAAACCACCGGCCAGAACTTCAACAACTCCGGCGAGCATGTCCGCCTGGTGGATGCATCCGGCCAGCCGCTGGCCGATTTCACGTACGCCTCGACATGGTTCGCCAGCACGCACGGCGGCGGAGCAACACTTGAAGTCATCTCGCCCAATGGCAGCGCCGATCTCAACCTCGCCGCGAGCTGGCGCGCCAGTGCACTGAGCAACGGCACGCCGGGCGTGGATGATTCAGTGCCGACGGTAGCACCGGCCGGAGCGAGCGCGACCGGAGCAGTGGGGCAGGTCACGGTGAATTGGGCCGCGGTTGCCGGCGCGACGTCTTACTCTGTCTATCGCGGCGCCGTCCCCGGCGGCGAGCTTGCAACGCCGATCGCCACCGGATTGACCGCCAACACCTTCACCGACTTTGGCCTGACCAATGGCCAGACGCAGTTCTATTTCATCACCGCCAGCGATTTCGGCGGCGAAAGCGCGCACAGCGCCGAAGTCTGGGCCACGCCGGGCAATCAAATCACGCTCGCCGGCGCGGTGATTTCGCTGGCGATCGGGCCGGATTCGGCGCATTTGAAAGCGACGGTCGATGGCGTTGTCAGCACGTATCTTCTCAACCAAACCGGAACGATCACCGTATCCGGCACCGGCAGCGGCACGAGCCTCTCGCTCGAGGAATCCGGCGGCATCGTCCCGAGCGTTCGCTATCTCGGCGGCACCGGCACTTCGACGTTAAACGTCATCGGCACGAGCGGCAACGATAGCGTCGTGCTGAACGATGCGTCGCTCACTTTCGGCGCATCGGTCACATCGCTTACTGGAGCGATGAACGTCAGCTACACCGACAGCGGCGGCAACGACGGCATTTGGGTGCTCGGTGCCGACCCGCTGACGCTGGCGATGGGCGACGGCTCCGATGTGCTCAACGTCGCCGCCGGCTCTAATGCGACGGTGAATTTCGGCGCATCCGACGGCGATCTCACGATCAACGGCAACGGCAACACTTTGCTCGTGCTCGGCACCGGCAATCCAAACTTCGACTTCAGCGCAGCGATGGCGGCGCTTCCCTCGCCCGGCGGCACCATCGCCGGCCGTGTCTTCAATGATGCCAACGTCAATGGCCGCGCGGAGAGCGGCGAAGCCGGCCTGGCCAATCGCAGGGTCTTCATCGACGCCAACCACAACGGCAAGCTCGATCGCGGCGAGCGATCAACGCTGACCGCCGACGACGGATCATACGAATTCACCGGCCTGAGCGCCGGCGCGTACACCGTTCGCGAAGCGCCGCTCGCCGGCTGGCGCGCGACAACTCCGCCATCCCTCACAGTGAAGCTGGTGAGCGGCCAAACCATCGGCAACCACAATTTCGGCCAGACCAACAAATCGCGCATTGATGGCGTCGTCTTCAACGATCGCAACAACAATGGCCATCGCGATCCCGGCGACGGCGGCCTGGCCGGCCGCGTCGTTTATCTCGACACCAACAACAACGGCAAGCTCGACGCCGGCGAACGATCGACAATCACCAACGCCGCCGGCGGCTTCAGCTTCGACGCGCTCGCCGCGGCTTCATATGTCGTTCGCGACGTAGCACCGATAGGCTGGCAGCTCGGAAAATCCCACGCCAGCGCACTGGTCACGCTCAAGTCCGGCACGACCGGCAACTCGATTGTGCTGAGCCAAACGGCGAAGGGTAAATAAAGTCCCGGCATGCCCACCCTCAACGATGCTCAACTGCCTCGCCTTCCGCACCCAATCGTCTGGACGATTCTCTACACGCCCTTCGGCGCGCTCGGCGGCTTCGTCGGCGTCGCCCTGGCCTTCCGCGCGACAAAGCATGGCCTTTCCATCACCGAAGGCCTTCTGTCGGGCCTGATCACCGCCATCGGCTGCTTTCTAGGCGGCTGGGTCTGCAAGCAAATGAACGCCCGCATGGCGTACGCCGCCTGTGGAATTGCCCTAGCCTTCATCGCCGCCGGCATGGCGGCAAGCCCGCACACCGTTTCGATGTACGTCGCATGGAACATGATCTACGCCCTTGGCGTGGGCCTTTCTTTCGCCGCCTTCACGGCGATGGTCCTGCTGGCCCTCGGCCGCAGCGCTGCCGCGACGGCGTACAATGTGTTCGCCTCGCTCTCCAACTTCCCAGCCTGGTGGCTGGGACTGCTCCTCGGCCGGACCGCCGATCTTCATGGACCTCGCATGATGTTGTTGACCGAAGCTGCTTTGGGTGTGGTGGGTGTTGTCGTGTTCGTTGCGATTGATAGGTTGCTGGCGCGCCAGATGAAGGAGCCGGAAGTCGTAATCGCATGACTGAGAACATGATTCTCATTTTTAGCGCCCGGCCAGAGCGGCGTCGCTAAGGGCCTGTCCAAAAATAACCTGTGCAACTTGAAAAGGTCATGATCGCGGTTTGATCGTGTAATTCCAGTCTCCATGAAATCGATGGCGTGTCATCTTCAGCGCCGCCAGTTCGGCATCGCTCACTTTGATCTTGGTTTGGTAGTGGTGCGTGTCCAAAGCCGCCTTCACGACCAAGCCGGTTTGAGTTGTGGTGTTTGCGATCAGATTCACCACGGTTTGGCGGCTATCCAACGGTCGGCCGCGCCAGTTTTGCGTGATGAAACTGAACAGCCGGTGTTCGATCTTGTTCCACTTGCTGGTGCCGGGCGGAAAGTGGCACACCACCACTCCCATTCCCAACTCGTCGGCCAACTGCTGCAGGCAGACTTTCCAGAGCCGGCAATGCGAACCGTTGCTTCCGCCGCCGTCGGCGGTGATGAGCAAGTCCTGAGCGCGTCCGTAGCGACGGCATCCCATGCGCGCCCACCAACTGCGGATGCTGTGAGTCGCGAACTGGGCAGTATCGTGTTCAACTCCAACACTGACCCATCCCTGGTTGTTGAGAATGTCGTAGACGCCGTAGGGAATGGCCTTGCCCAGGGTCTTGTCTTGAAAGTCATGCACGCGGGACCTGGGGCGGCTGGCCGCGGGGATGCCATTCCCGTCCACTGTTCTTGAAATCCCCGATCAATTCCTTCTTTTTCGTGTCCACCGATACCGCCGGTTGTTCCCTCCGCAGACGCGTGCGCACCATCGGTCGATGTAACGGAACTGGGCATCGCGGTCGGGATGCCAATCGCCTTCACGGGTCTTGCGATCGGCTTGGAGGCTATAGCCCGCTTCATGCAGGAGCGTACAGACGGTCATCCTGCCAACCGGATGACCCATGCGGGTCAACTCGCTGGCCAGTTGCCGCGTGCTCTTGCATGTCCAACGGAGCATCGATTCCGGATCGCCGCGCGTCGTCGGCTCGATCAGCGACTCCAGCGTCGCAAGCAATTGCGGATCACTCTCGGTCAGCGGTCTTCGCCCGCCACCAGGACGACGAATTCGCGCCGCCTCGCGCAACCGCTCATCCAGCGGCAGATCCAACTCCGCCAGCCCCGCGGCGATTGTCGTCCGCGACAGACCCGTGGCCTGCGACACGCGGCTCATGCCGCCGTACCCCATGCGACGCGCTTCGGTGGCAGCCCA
>DATBDZ010000451.1:0-6431 GCA_036276235.1 Humisphaera sp.
ACCGGACCTCTGTAATTTTGCTCACTCCTCCAGCGGCAACCGATACACCTCGATCATCTTCGCGCGATATTCGAGAACATGCTCTTCACGAAAGTGAACCGGATCGACCAGAAGCGCAGGATCGACGCGGATGGGCGGGGCGTCGTAAATATGTTGCGGATCGGCGAACGTCTCGGCGGTGGACAGCGGATCCGGGAGCACATGAAGCCGAACGCCCCTCGCGGCACAGTCGGCGCGCATCTTTGCCAGGAAATACCTTGAAACAGGGGACAGATCGGCGCCGTAGGTGCCCGCGGGCATCACGTGCGGCTCGGGAACGAGCCCGAAATACTTTGAGAGTAGCGCCAGCAGCGGCTCGCCGCCTCCGGGCGCGGGAGCGAGGAATGCCGCCGTCGGATGCCGCGCCGGCGTCGGCTGGGTGCTCATGAGCGGCTGCCAATTGCTGTTGGCGGTCATCAGGTTGGGCAGCAGCAGTCGTCCTACATGAGCGACAGAGAGTTCAAAATCCCGCTTCACGCAGAAGACTTCAAGCACTTGTCGCGGCTGATGAAAGTAGCCGCAGAAATAATCGTGCGACAGCTCGTTTGGCAGGTCATTGCTGAAGCAGCCGGGAATATAGATGAGATAAACGTCCTGTAGGTTGGGAAAGGAACTCAGGCTCTCCTCAAGCAGATAGCACTGCCCCGCCACCGAGACCGCCTGATTGCTCGTCAAAAACCGCGCTTCCGCACCACATTCCGAACCGGGCGTGAAGAGTTGGCGGGCAACGCTGTCGCCCAGAAAGATGCTTGTGATGCTTGCGCTGGGATTTCGCGCCTTGCGGCTGATCGATTGCACCTCCCCGCCGACAATTGGCGCGCCCCAGCCATGCCGAAAGCCGTGGCCGATCATTCGATCGCAGATCATCAGCGCGATGACGAGGCCGGCCAGAAACTGCGATGATTGACGAACGAATTTCCGCATGGCCGATCGCCTAAAACTGAAAGTAGATGAACGTCCGTCCGCCCAGCGCGCCAAACCAAAGGATGGCGATGATCACCGCGTAATACGCGGGCCAGCGCACCCACGCAGGCTGACGATCAAAGAAGCCATTCCATGGCCGGCTGCTGATCCATTGGATCAGTTCCATCAGAACCACCAGGGTCGCGATCAGGAGCAGATCATCCGCGACAAATGGCGCGGGGTTGGCCAGCGTGAAAGGCGGCGCATCCCACAAAGGTCCGCGCGCCATCTTCGCAAGAATGAAGCTCGCCTGAGCGAGACTCGCGGCGCGAAAGAAGACCCACGTGATTGCGATCAGATTAAACGTCAAGAAGATTTTCACGGCGGCGCTGACAACCGGCAGCCGATCCAGATGAATGGCCGCGGAGAGCCGAGCACGGGCGGCGCCGGTCAGTCGGCCGATGATCAGATACATTCCATGAATTGCGCCCCAGACGACGAATGTCCAACTTGCCCCGTGCCACAATCCGCTGATCAGGAAGACGATGAGGACGTTCACGCACCACCGCGGAACAGTTACCCGATTGCCGCGGAGCGGAAAATAAACGTAATCGCGAAACCAGGTGGAGAGGGAGATGTGCCAGCGCCGCCAGAATTCCGCCACCGACCGGGCGGCGTAGGGCCGGTCGAAGTTGGTCATCAGCTTGATGCCCAACACTCTCGCCGCCCCAAGGGCAATGTCGGAGTAGCCGGAAAAATCGCAGTAAATCTGGAACGCGAAGCAATAGGTTGCCAGCCACAGATAGGCGCGGCCCCACGCTCGCGGATCGCGGTAAATCGGATCGACGATGTTGGCCAGCCGATCGGCGATGACCAGCTTCTTGAAGAATCCCCACAGCATTTGCCGCAGGCCGGCGAAAATGCGATCGGCGTCGAATACGTGGTCTTCGCGAAACTGATGCAGCAGATTCTGCGGCCGCTCGATCGGCCCGGCGACCAACTGCGGATAGAACATCACGTACAGCGCGTACATCCCCGGGTGCCGCTCAGCGCGCTGGCGGCCGCGATACACCTCGATCGTGTAGCTCAGCGACTGAAATGTGTGAAACGACAGGCCAATCGGAAGCAGCAAACCGATATGCCGAACCGGATAGTTTAGCTGCAGACGAGCCAGCAGCGTGTGAAGGTTGTCGCTGGCGAAATCGAAATACTTAAACGCCGCCAGCAGGCCGATATTCGCCAGCACGCTCGCCAGAAGCCATAGCTTGCGGGCATTGCCGGTGGCGCGTTCGATCGCCAGGCCCGCCACGTAGTCAATGACGATGACTACGGCCAGAACCAGCAAGTATGCCGGTATGTACGCGGCATAAAAAAGGGCGCTGCAGATTAACAGCAGCGCCCAGCGTCTACGATAAGGCAGCGCAAAGTACGCGCTCGTGCTCAGCCAGAAGAAGATGAGAAATGTCAGCGAGTTGAATCGCACGCGATATCAACTGGACTTCTCACTTCTCTCCGTAGTTCGGATGGATCGGGCCCTTATAGGCGTTTATATCATGATCAGGCGGGTCCGGATTCATGGCCTGCCTATAATCCTGACCCGGCCCGTTGATTCCGGTCTTTATCCAGGTCTTGCCGCCCGGCTTTTTCACTTGCGGGACTTCCGTATTCAACTCGCGCTCCGGCAATTCACCCTTGTTAGCCTGCAGACGCCCTTCGATCCGCTTTTTGGCCGCATCATCGTACTGCTCGAGCCAGCCGATGAATTTCTGACCGTTGCCGGCTATAAACATCCTGGCGCGAACGGCCTTCTTTCCGTTGTGATCGTAGGGTGGCACGTTCGTCAGGTCGTCCACAAACCAGCTCGCTCCGTCGTCATCGGTGAAATAGCCCTTGGTCGTATCGCTTTGCGGCAGAAGCTGTTTTTTCCCGCCACGCGACTGAATGATGAGGAATATGACGGCGATGACCAGAACGGTCGCGCCGATTCCCATGCCGAGTCTTGGATCCTGGTTGATCTTATCGCGTAAGCTCACACTGCGCTCCTCTTGCCCGCAAGTAACTCCAAAAGGCCCCGTTTGGTAGGAAATAATCTAATGGAAACCGGTTCAAATTCCAACCTGCTGAATTCGTCGCGTCACCGGCGCGCCAATGAAAGGAGGCCCGCCGATGTCATCGACGGGCCTCCGAGGGCTGAAACCTAACGGGAATGCCACATTATGGCATCGAGAAGTTAGTTGATGAAATACAGGTTGCAGTATTTGAGACGGTTCGAGTTATTGATCTGGGTCGAGCCGTTGGTGTCAAAGCCGTAGTCGGCCGGGAGGCACAACTCGACGTGACCGTCGGCGAAGCCTTGATTGCTCTTGTGATTGTGGCGCTTGCTGAAGATGTCATCTTCGTCAACGCCCAGGTCGCCGATGAAGCAGCACCCGTCATTGGGCCACTCTTCTTCAACGATCAGCACCTTCTGGGCCGGGTGGGCAACTGCGGATTCCTTCATGCCCGGCGGGTGAGAATACGGCGGGCTGTCATTGCTGGGCTCGTTCGTGCCGCGCAGCTCAGCGTTGAAGGAATAGGTGAAGTTACGGTTGAAGGCGGCGTCGACTTCGAACGCTCCGCGGCGCACCGGACGATAGACGTCTTCGTCGGTCGGGCAATTGAAGCACGCCTGGCGGTTAAACGAAGATGGCCCAACGTATGGCCAGAACGCGCCGTGCTCATAGTCATATGCACCCGGAGCGCTGGTCATGAAAATCCCCATGCGATCCTGGCCGGCCAGCGTCAGATTTTCCACGCGGGGCGGGATCATGTACGTGCCCTTGTTTTGGTCGACGTACATGCGCATGGCATAAAAGATCTGCCGGATATTGCTGGCACACTTCACCTGACGGGCCTGCTCGCGGGCCTTACTCAAGGCGGGCAGCAGAATCGAGATCAGAAGTGCAATAATCCCGATGACGACCAGCAACTCGACGAGCGTAAAGCCACGTCGGCGCTTCGACTCAACACCCTGCGACGCTGACATAAGACCTCCAGATATGAACCAAGGCAGGGACGGGCCCAAGCCTTTTGGACAAGGATGCGTTTCCTAACACGTCAATTGCAAAATCGAAAGGCCATCTTTGGCAAGAAACTCCGCCGAGCGGCCTGTGTTCAATACGGATGAACCATGTGGGTAGATGGTTTATTCCATTGCCGCGAAAAATCAGATTACCAATTTTGACTTCCCCATGTCAACAAGATGTGAATAACTCGTCGGGGCTCATTGTTGGGGCTCATTGTGGAGCGATGGTTCGCAGGTACTCAAAGGAATAGATGCCGCTGGCGTGGCTGTCCGACCATTCCAGCCGCAAGGCGTAGTTGCCGACCAACTCCGCCTTCACGACCGTCAACGGCTGAGAATAGTTGCCCGGAAGTATCGTTAAAGACCGCTTATTACTGGGTTTATCGCTCGTCTGGCGAACCTCTTTGCACTGAGCACACGGGCACAGCGACCGCAGATAGCTCAGGGAGTAAACCGCCTCGGATCCATCATCCCATGTGATTTCGAGTTGCTTATCCCGAACGAGATTCAATCGGGACGGCTGAGCAGTTTGCATGACAACCTGCAAAGTTTGCCGGTTCTGGTAGGGGCGAACCTTGTGTTCGCCCTGTCGTCTTCCCACGAGGACCGCAGTATCTCGTAGGGGTGAACCTTGTGTTCACCCGCGTTCCCGGCACGGTCACGATCGGGTGAACACAAGGTTCACCCCTACCTTCGCTTGGCCAGACCCACCAGCCGCAGAAGGCGAACCAGCACCGGCGTTCGCGACGGATGAGACTCGAGCATTGCCGACCGATCGACCGCCCGACGCCGGCGATTACGATGATAGGATTCATCCGGACGCAGCGCCCGCCGAACCATGTTGCTTTGACGGCCAAATGCCATGACTAAAGCCTCTTTTTCAATTGCTCCTGCACCAATTTGGCGTTGAAGCCTTTGCCGCTCTTCATGACCATGCCCACCAAAGCGCCCATCGCCGTCTGCTTGCCGGCACGATAATCCTGCAGCGGCTTTGGATTCTGCGCGATCAAAGCATCAATGGCGGCGTCGATTGCGCTGGTATCCGTGCTCTGGATCAACCCAAGATCGCTTGCCGCCTGCTCGGCGGCACAATCGGCTCCGCTCAACGCGTCGATGAGCCGTTTGGCGGATTCCTTATTGGCCGGAATCTTACCTTCGCCGACGAGCCGGGCGATCTCCGACATCCGCTGCGGGCGAATCCCCAGCTTCATCGCCGGCACGTTGCGTTCATTGGAAAGCTCACGCAGCGCTTCCATTAATGTACAGGCGCGCCTGGCTTCAGCGCCGCCCGCGAGGATTTGCTCAAAGAAATCGCCGGTTTCGCGATCACCGGCGAGAATCGCCGCGTCGATCTCGCTCAGGCACAATACATCAACGTATCGTCGCCGCCGCGCCGCTGGAAGTTCGCCGATCTGTTCCTTTATCTCCGCCAGCCATTGATCGCTCACCTCGACCGGCACCAGATCAGGATCAGGGAAATATCGATAATCGTGCGCCTCTTCCTTATCGCGCTGATGAAACGTCGCACCGCTGGGCTCATCCCAGCCGTAGGTGCTCTTCTTGCCAAGTGTACCGGTTTCTTCCCATTGGTTGATTTGCCGCTGAACTTCGTAAGCCGTCGCGCGCTCCAGAACGCTGAAGCTGTTGAGATTCTTGATCTCGGTGATCGCGGTCTTATGAACCTTCCCATCCTGATCGGTGATATGCACGTTGATATTCGGCTCAAACCGCATATGCCCCATCTGCATCTGCCCGTGGCTCACACCCAGGAACTGCACGAGCTTCTGCAATTCCTGCGCGAACATCGCCACCTGCTTTGGCGTCGTCAGATCCGGCTCGGTAACGATTTCCAAAAGGGGAGTGCCCGCACGATTGAGATCGACGATGCTCCAGTCGATCGCGTAGCCGCCCGGCGCTTCGTGCAACAGCTTACCGGCATCCTCCTCCAGATGCGCGCGGCGAATCCGCACGTTGACCGGCGGCCCGCCCGCCTCCCCCGGCAGATCAAACGCGCCCTCATAACAGAGCGGCATGTCGTATTGGCTGATCTGATAATTCTTGGGAAGGTCCGGATAGTAATAACTTTTGCGATCCCACTTGGTGTGCTTCGCGATTTTGCAGCCCAGCGCCAAGCCGACTTTCATCGCGTATTCGACCGCTTTGCGATTCATCACCGGCAGCACGCCCGGCAACCCCAGGACCTGCTCATCGACTTGCGAATTGGGCTCGCCGCCGAATCCGTTGGCCGCCCCGGTAAACATCTTGCTGGCGGTGGCAAGCTGAACGTGCACCTCCAGCCCGACCAAAACCTTGTAGGATTTACAAACCCGCGACGCCGTTGCTGTGCTCATAGCCGCCACATTATACGAACCAGCGCGCGTCCGTCGAACAGTGCGCGGTTCGATCGACGGGGATGCACACGGAG